>CAZMRX010000039.1:0-23325 GCA_964568755.1 uncultured Acidobacteriota bacterium
TGCAGGTACGCCCACTCGACCAGGTGCAGGTGGTGCAGCTTCGCCTGAAGCTCCGCGTCCTCGTGCGGCAGGGCCAGCACCGACTGCCAGACGAGCGAGTCCGCCCATTCCGCGTGTCCCAGCAGCTCCCGGCAATCGGCCAGGTCCATCGGCCCTCCTCAGTCGCCGTCCACGTCTCACCCGAGCCAGGCCAGGCCGAGCCCCACGAGCGCCGGCAACGCCTGGATCCAGAGAATCCGGCTCGAAACGGTGATCGCGCCGAAGACGCCCGCCACGACGACGCACGCCAGGAAGAACACGCTGACCTGCAGGCCGAACCGCGGGTCGGGGTGGAGCAACCCCCACAGCAGGCCAGCCGCCAGGAAGGCGTTGTACAGCCCCTGGTTTGCGGCGAGCGTCGCCGTCTGCCGCGCCCTCTCCTCCGTGTTGCGGAACGTCCGCAGGCCGATCGGGCGTGTCCAGAGGAACATCTCGAGCACGAGAAACCACACGTGCTCGAGGGCCACGAGCACGACGATCGCAGTCAGGAGGGACTTCACTCGTACCAGATCTCGATCTCGTAGCCGTCGGGGTCGGCGATGCCGCCCGCCTTGCCGGCGAGGCTGATGTGCGTGAGGCCGTGCGTCTTGACCATCGGCTCACCTCCCTCGAGTCGACCGCCCGGGCTCGGGCGCCGGCCCGTCCGCCGCGAGCAATGGTGACAGAAGAGCCCGAGCCTCGGCGAGCGGGAGTCGCTTCGTCAAGGCCGCGCGCTTCCGGCCCGTCCCGCCTCCTCGAGCAGGTAGACCTGCCAGAGCGCGCGGGCGTCGTGGCGCACGACGGGTTTCATCGCCAGCAGCCCGGTGCGCCCGATCGAGCGCTCGAGGTAGCGCAGCTCCGTGAGCCGGTCGCGCACGTCGTCTCCGACGGGCGCCTCCAGGCCCGCCTCGCGGGCGAGCAGCAGGCCCTTCGCGCGAATCGACAGCTCGGCCTGGATCCGCAGCAGGCACAGCATGTCAGCCACCACCTCGCCCGGGAAGTGCTGCTTGAGCGAGGTCAGGTAGTGGCCGATGCGGGTCTCGAGCGCAGCACCCGAGGCGATCGTCTCGACCACCTCGAGATCGGTGTCGAGGCCCACGCCCAGGAAGTCCCGGGTGCGCCGCTCGCTCCGCTCGAAGACCACGACCACGAGCAGCGGCAGGCCGACCAGCAGGACTCCGGCGGACAAGACCGGCGGCAGCAGCTGGTGGTTGTAGGCGGAGTGGATCAAGGTGGCCGCGAGATAGCCCGGGACGAGGGCCGCGTGCAGATGATCGGGGTGTCGATCCACCAGCCCCTTCGCGAGGATCGCGAGGATGGCCGTCGTCGCCCCGTGCAGGATCGCCGTCCCGAACCCGCGCACCAGCCACAGCCCCAGCCCTCGCTCCCCGAGCGCCCGCAGGTACTCGACGTTCTCCACCAGGGCGAACCCGGCTCCGACCGCGAAGCCGAGGATCGCGGCATCCACCAGGAAGCCGACCCGGCCGCGGCGCAGCAGCACGACGACCCACACGGCCTTGAGCGCCTCTTCCAGGATCGGCGCGACGTAGCGCGAGAAGAGCGGCGGCGCCAGCGACGTCGCGTCCAGCAGCCAGGAGTTGAGCTGGGCCCCGGCGATCGCGGCCGCCGCCCCGGCCAGCAGGGCTGCGAGCACGGTGCGCAGCGAGACGAGCTTGAAGCTGTCGAGCAGGACCAGCAGCCCGAGGAACAGCAGGACCGGAAGCAGCGCGACGGCGACGTTCACCTTCGCGATTCTATCCGCGGGCCTCCTACTGCGGCCTGGGGCCGCACCGGGCCGTGTCGATTCCGCGTTCCGGGTCCCAGGGGCTCCCGTCGCCCTCCGAGCGGACGTGCCGCCACTCCTCGACCGCGAGCACGTCGTCGCGAATCGAGAACCGCACCCGCAGGCTGCCGCCGGATGGGCAGCAGTTCCCGTCCCCGTCGATCCACACGTCCATCTCCAGCGAGAGCGTCTCGAAGTCCAGGAACGGCCCCTTCCAAAGTCCGTAGCACGGGGGAAGTCGAATGCTCCGGACCCAGGAGAGGGTATCGACTTCCTGCCAGAAGCTGCCTGTCCAGCGGAAGAGGAGGTCGTCCCGAAGCGCCCCGGTCCCGGGGTAGCGCACCGGGACGTGAAGGAACACGCCCTCGGGCTTGCGCAGCAGGACGCCATCCCACACGTGAGCCCCCTCGGCAGCCACGCCCCACACCGCGGCTACGCTCGAATCGGAGCCGACCTCCAGGAGACGTCCGACGGAGGTCGGCACGCCGTCAACCCGGTCGTCCTCGCGAAGCCAGTACCATCGGCTGCCTCCGAGCGTCGCCAGCTCGGTCAGCTTGCACTGCGGCTCGCCGGCCGGCCTCTCGCGGCAGTCGCGGCCTGGGAGCGAGCCGAGAGCCGCCGGCCCCAGCGTCTGGACGGCGTCGCTCTCGCGGAAACGATCGCGGTGCCTCACCCGCTCGGTGCCGGCCTGCAGTTGCACCGCCAGCAACACGAGTCCGGCGGCGAGCATCCGTTTCATCGTCACCTCAGGATCTTGAGCGAGAGCATGCCCTGGTGGCGCGTCGGCTGGCCGCTCTCGAAGGCCGCGGCGTAGCCGCCCGAGAGCGTCAGCTCCAGGCGCGAGAGCATGCCGATGCGCAGGTCGAGCTGCGCGCCGGCGTTCGTGACCGTGCGCCGCAGGGCGCTCTCGTCGGCGTTCGTGACCAGGACGCTGCCGAAGACCGCCGGCCGCAGCCAGGTCAGGTAGAAGCTCGGAGTCCCCGCGCCGCGGAAGCGCAGCGGCGGCAGGTTCCACTCGACCATGCCGCGCGCGTAGTTGGTGCCGCCCACCTCGTTGATCTCGAGGCCGGGGAAGGCGTACGACTCGCGGTAGCGCTTCTCCTCGCGGTGGTCCACCCAGTTGTTGCGGAAGCCGCCGAAGTAGAAGTTGGCGAAGGGCTCCTCGCGGTCGTCGCCCGGCCCCCAGCCGAGCGAGCCGCGCAGCCACACCGAGGAGTGCTTGATCGGCAGCGCCAGCCCGAGGTCGAGGTTGGAGTAGAGCTTCGGGAACACCTCGCCCTTGACGCGGTCGCCGGAGAAGCCCAGCTCCCAGCCGAGGCCCTTCTCCTCGTCGACGTAGCCGAGCGAGTGGCGGTAGTCCTGGTAGCGCAGCCTGACGCGGGTCGCGAGCTCGTCCTCGAAGTTCGTGGGGATGCCCTGGTAGTCGGGGATGCGGTCGAGGTTGCCGTAGTAGGTGACGTCCGCCTCCAGGTCGAGGCGGCGCGGCACGTCGTAGACCAGGCTGCGGTTGTAGCCGAGGCCGACCGCCCAGCCCTTCAGGCTCGTCTTCGTGGGTCCCACGAGGTCGTAGAAGTCGGCCCCGTTCACCTGAAAGCCGAGCGTCCAGTCGTAGCGCTGCAGCTCGCCCTGGACGTGGTAGCGCTCGTTCTCGGGCAGGTCGCTGTCCGGGGTGTAGGAAGCCGTCAGGCTCGCACGGTTCAAGAACAGGGCGTCCGAGAAGTTCGCGCGCACGCCCACCGCGGCGAAGTCCTTGTAGCCCTGGACCACGGGGTAGATCGACTCGAGGCGGATGCCCCGGACCGAGTGGTACGGGCCCTTGCCGGTGACGAGCGAGTCGAGCGGCACCGCGGCGGGCGAGCCGAGCTTCCAGTCCCTGACGACCGGGTGCTGCTCGGCGATCTGCTGGCCGAGAAAGGTGATCTCCTTGACGTCCTCGAGCGGCCTGGCGTGGATCCGGGTGGGGACGAAGCCGCCGCCCGTGTAGCGGAACACGAGCAGCTCGTCGTCGCCCATCGGCAGCGGGCGGAAGAAGCCGGTCTCGGTGTTGCTGACGGCGTCGAGCTTCGAGCTCGCGAGCTCGTAGCGGAAGATGTTGGACACCCCGGTGTAGTAGGAGCTGCCGTAGAGGTACCTCCCGTCGGGCGAAAAGACGAAGTTCGACGGGATCGCGCTGCCGAAGTCGAACTGCGTGACGGGGGTCGCGTCGCCCTTGCGCAGCGCCTCGATGCCGACCACGCGCAGGGACTGCCGGCCGCTCGCGTCGCCGTGCGAGAACGAGACCAGGCTCCCGTCCGGCGAGAGGTCGATGTCGTACGGCACCTCGCCGTACGGCCAGGTGTAGAGGCTCTGCCACTCCGTGTAGGGCCTCGGGATGCGGACCAGCGTCGCGAGGCCGTTGAGCGTGCGGATGCCGAAGAGCGAGCCGTCCGAGGGACGGAACACGAGCTCGCCCACGCGCGCGTCCTTGATCAGCGTGCGCTCGCGGCCGCTGTCGGGCTCCACGCTACGCAGGTCGCGGAAGGCGTTGTTGTCGGACGTGTAGAAGAGCGTGCGCGTGCCGGGGTCCCACGCGAGCGAGGTGACGGTGTAGATGCGCGGGCCCTTGATGTCGAGGATCTTGCGCACCGAGCCGTCCGCGAGCGAGACGGCGCCGATGTGCGACACGATGCCGGGGTAGTTGAGGCCGGCGTAGAGCGTCTTGCGCTCGGCGTCGTAGTGCGCCCGCGAGACCGACCCGAGCGCCTGCGGCGAGACGTCCTGGTGCGGCGTGACCTCGTACTGCCTCACCGCGTCGAGGTTCTTCTGCTGGAACTCGCGCTCCCACGCGATCCAGTCGTCCCAGGCGTCGCCGAGCGAGCGGCCGAACACCTTCTTGAACTGCGACGAATAGTAGGCCTTGGTGTCCTTGCCGCGTCGCGCCCACTCGATCACCAGCTCCGGCGAGCGCTCGTGCGCCAGGTAGCTCAGGAAGCGGGTGCCGTAGAGGTAGGAGTTGACCTCGGTCTGGAAGTCCACCTTGACGCCCTCGGAGACGAGCCCGAGCGGGTCGTAGAAGCGGGCGTCGTCGCGCACCATCGAGCGAAACACCATCTCGTCGTAGGCGCCCTGCGCGCGGCCCTGGCCGCCGGCCATCCAGGTCTCGACGAAGACGGCGAGCCCCTCCTGGTACCAGCGCGGCGCCGCGGCGCGCGGCGAGGTCAGGTAGAAATAGAGGATGCTCTCGGGCTGGGCGGGGACGGCCGACACCTTGCCCTGGAACAGGCCGCGGAAGAAGCGCTCGCTGCCCGCGGCCTGGTCCGAGGCCGTCACGTGCACCAGCTCGTGGTTCATCAGCCAGTTGACGCGCTCGTTCGCCACCACCGTCTCGAAGGCGAAGCTGAGCGGCGCCATGTCCACCTTGACGAAGTTGCGGGGCACCGCCGTCGCCGCCGCGTTGCCGCTGTCGGTGAAGTCGTCGAGCAGCACCGTGACGGGGCCCGACGGGGTGTACGAGAACAGCTTCTGGTGGAAGGCGAGCGCGTTCTGGAAGCAGCGCGCTGCGTGCGGCGTGACGTAGCTGAGACTGGGATCGAAGTAGACGAGCTTCAGGTCCTTCGTCTCGAGCTCCTTGAGCTGCGCGTGCGCGGGAGCCGCGACGGCGAGGAGCGACAGGACGGTGAGCATGAGGCCGCTCGTGGTGGCGCCTCGCACGCTGGTTCCTCCTCGAAGAAACGCAAACGAGGAGCGCTCCCTCGAGAGGAGCGCTCCTCCGTCCGGTCACGGCCGGGGCCCGCGTTGGGCCCCGGCAGGCTGTCGGCTGCCGGGCTACCGGGGCTGGGCCGAGTCCGTCGCCTTGCCCTGGGCCGCGTCGGTCGCCCGCTCGATCGCCGCTCCGGAGGCCGCTCCGGCTGCGGCTCCCGAGGCGGCCGACTCGACCGCGGCCTCGAGCGCGCCGCTGCGGGCCGCGTCGAGGAACGCCGCGTTCGAGATGCCCTCGAGGAAGGCCTTGTCGCCGATCGCCTGGGCGAAGCTCGCGTCGGAAAGCAGGCCCAGGAAGGCGTCGTTCTTGATCGCCGCCTGGAAGGCGGCGTTGTCGAGCAGCTTCGCGAAGGCCGCGTCGCGGGTGGCCTCGGAGAGCAGCCGCTCGAGCGCCGAGTCGTTGAGCGCCGCGCTGAAGGCTCCGTCTATGGCCTTCGCCGAGGCGGCGTCCAGGGCCTTGCCCGCGGCCGCGTCCATCGCCTTGCCCGCGGCGCTGTCGAGCGCCTTCTGCACGGCTGCGTCGGACAGCGCGGCGTCGAGCGCGCCCGCCGCCTCGCTGTTGCGCGAGAGGTAGGACATGAGCCCGGCCACCGCCTGCGCGTCCAACGCCCCGTCGAGCTGCTGCGACAGGTCGGCGTTCTCCGCGGCCTTCCCGACGAGCGCCTGCACCTCGGCCGCGGCCATCGCCTTCTGGAATTCCTTGCTCGCGAGGATGGCGCGCGTCTGCGGGTTGGTCACCAGCTTGTGGAAGGTGTCGCTCTGCAGCACCCGCTGGATCTCGGGGTTCTGCAGCTGGACGTCCTTGGCGGAGATCTGCTCGGACTGGTACTTCTTGGCGGCGCCGACCGTCCCTTCCGATCCCGGCCCGGTGGGCGGGAAGCCGGTGACGGCGAAGTAGCCGATCGCCAGCACAGCCACGGCCGCGATACCCAGCAATACTTTCCTGCTCGACATGCTCCCACCTCCACTCGACTGGCGTCGCCGGTCCGGCGACCAGAACTTCGGGTTTCTGTCTCCCAATACATTGGACGGGACGGAAAGTTGGCGCATCACGCCCGTGGCGAGATCCGCCGGCGGCTCGAGCCGCTCGGCCGCTTGAAGCGCCCGCAGCGCCCGCGCCTCGTCGGGGTCCATCGCTTCGTCTCGATCGTCGATCATTGCAGGCTCTCCGGCTCCAGGAATCGCCCTAGCCTCTGCCGCGCTTCGTGAAGCCGCGACTTGACCGTCTTCTCCGGGACGCCCAGGGTCTCGCCGATCTCCGCGTACGACAGCTCGGCGAAGTGGCGCAGCACGATCACCTCGCGGTCGTCCGAGGAGAGTCGCAGCAGCGCAGCCTGGACGGAGTCCTTGCGCTCGCGCGAGGCCAGCACGTCTTCGACGCCCGCGCCGCCGCCGGGCAAGTCCGCCACGAGCGGCGAGTCCGGTCGCCTGCGGCTGCGGGCGTTGAGGGCCTCGTTCACCACGATCCTGTAGATCCAGCTGAAGAAGCGGTAGCGCGGGTCGAAGCTCGCGAGCTTCTCGTAGGCCTTGACCAGTGCGCCCTGGGCCACGTCCCGAGCGTCTTCCCGGTCGCCCAGCAGGCGATAGGCCGCGTTGTAGAGCACCCGCTGGTAGCGCAGGACGAGCGGTTCGAAGGCCGCGACCTCGCCCCGAAGACAGCGTGCGACGAGAGCCTCGTCCGGATCCCCATCGACCATAAGTACAGAGCCGCGCCCCGGAAGTTGGTCGCGACACTAGCACGATTCCCCGGGAGGGGTATCATGCGCCGTCCTCTCGTCCTCTTATTGGTGAAGGAGAGCCCGTGAACGCGGGGGAGACCCGTCGGCTCAGCGTCCCGGCCACGGACGAGGGCATCAAGACCGCGCTCGACGCCCTGGAGAGCCTCTGGGCCGCCCAGGGCGTCTCGCGCGCGGTCACCTGGCCCGTGGAGGTGTCGCTCGACGAGGTGCTGGCGAACGTGGTCCGGCACGGCCTGGCCGGCCGCGGCGAGGCGGCCCGTGTGGAGCTCGAGCTGCAGCTCGAGCCCGGCGACCCGCCCCGATGCGAGGTGCGGGTGGCGGACGACGGCCCCGAGTTCGACCCGCTGGCCGCGGCGACGCCGGACACGACACTCGGTGTCGACGAGCGGCCGATCGGGGGGCTCGGGATCGAGCTCGTGAAGCGGTTGATGGACGAGGTGCACTACGAGCGGACGGGCGGCCGGAACCGCCTGCGACTCGTGCGGCGCCTCGTGGTCATGGAGCAGTAGGGGGCGGAATGGAGATCGGCGAGGAGAGGGCGGCCGGGACGCTGGTGATCGCCCCGGTCGGCCGCGTGGACTCGGTGAGCTCGGGAGAGCTCGAGCGTCACGTGGTGGCGCGGCTCGAGGCGGGCGAGCGGCGGGTGGTGATCGACATGGCCGGCGTCGAGTACATCAGCAGCGCGGGCCTTCGCGTGCTGCTGCTGGCGGCGAAGCGGCTCAAGCCGCCGGCGGGAGCGCTCGTGCTGTGCGGCCTCGGGCCGGGAGTGCGCACCGTGCTCGAGCTCGCCGGGTTCGTGAGCTTGTTCGCGGTCGAGCCCGCGCGCGCCCAGGCGCTCGCTCGGATCGAGGCGACGCCCGCGTCGTGAGCTCGCTCCACCTTCTGGTGCAGCCGCGCGACGGAGAGCACTTCCGCCACGAAGTGCAGGGCGAGGTGGCGGTGCTCGGCCGCTCGTCGAAAGCCGACGTGGTGCTGGCCGACCGCTACCTGTCCCGGCAGCACGCGCGCCTCGTGCTGCGCGAGGGCAGCTGGTTCCTCGAGGACCTGGGCTCGCGGAACACGACCTTCCTCAACGACCGGCCGCTCGCGCAGCCCATGCCGGTCCGGCCCGGGGACGTGATCCGCCTGGCGGAGAGCCGCATCGTCGTGACGGAGCCCGGCGGCGCGACACCTGCGCCGGCCGTGGGCGACGGCCTCACCGGCGGCGCCGACGAGCGGCTCCCCGAGAGCACCATCTTCCGGCCCGCCAGCGAGCTGCTGGCGGCCCCGGCCGCGGGGGGCGACGGCGGAGGGCTCGCTGCGCGCATGCGGCTGCTGAACGAAGTGCACCGCGCGCTGGCCGCGCCGATCACGCTCGACGCGCTGCTCGACCTGATCCTCGACCGGGTCTTCGTCCAGCTCCAGCCCGAGGAGGGCGCGGTCTTCCTGCGCGACGAGAAGGGCGAGCTGAAGCGCGCGGCGATCCGGCGCGCGCGCGGCGTCACCGGCGAGCCGCTCTACTCGCGCCGGCTCGCGCAGGAGGTGATCGAGAAGGGCGTCGCGGCGCTCGTCACCGACGCGAGCGCCGACCAGCGCTTCGCCAATGCCGAGAGCATCGTCTTCTCGGGCGTGCGCAGCCTGCTGGCGGCTCCGCTGCTCGACAGCGAGGGCTGCCTCGGGATGATCGTGCTCAGCGCGAAGAGCCGGCTCAAGGCGTTCCAGGAAGACGACCTGGAGCTGCTGATGGCGCTCGCCTCGGCCGCCGCCATGCGCCTGCGCAACATCGCGCTCGCCGAGGAGACCGCGCGCCGGCGGCTGCTGGATCACGAGCTGGACCTCGCCCGCGACATCCAGATGGCGATGCTGCCGAAGGCGTTTCCCCACCTCGGCGGGATCGACGTGAGCGCCGCGCTGCGGCCCGCGCGCACCGTGGGGGGGGATCTCTACGACGTGATGGCGGACGGCGACCGCGTCTGGCTGCTGGTGGGCGACGTGTCGGGCAAGGGGGTCGGCGCGGCGCTGTTCATGGCGGTGACCAAGACGCTGTTCCGCGCGCTGGCGCCGGGATCGGCGTCGGTGGCCGAGGCGGTCGGGCGGATGAACCGCGAGCTGGCGCGCGACAACGAGCGCGCGATGTTCGTGACCGTGTTCGCCGCCCGCCTCGAGCTCGCGACGGGCGAGCTCGAGTACGTGAACGCCGGCCACAACCCGACCTACCGGCTGGAGGCGCGAGGCGCCGTGAACCCGCTGCCCGGCCCGGTCGACCCGGCCCTCGGCGCGGTCGAGGTGCACGAGTACCGCTCGAGTCGCCTCCGGCTCGCGCCCGGGGACGCCGTGCTGCTCTACACGGACGGGGTAGTGGAGGCGCGCAGCCCGGCGACGGAAGCGATCGAGACGCTGGGGCTCGCGGGGCACACCACGGCGGTGGAGGAGTTCCACACGCTGCGGCTCGAGTCGTACCTCAAGGGCTGCCGCGAGCAGCCGGCCGAGCGCATCGTCCAGGGCCTGCTCGAGAAGCTCGACGACTTCGTCGGCGACGCGCCCCAGTACGACGACGTGACGATCCTCGCGCTGCGCTGGCTCGGGCCGGGCTAGCGCGGCGTCACGCCCAGCTGGGCGAACAGGAAGGCCCACACGTCGGCCTCGAGCGCTATCGCCTCGTCGAGGCCCGTGCCGATGCCGTGGCCCGAGCCGGCGCTCGCCCGCAGCAGCACCGGGCTGCGGCCCCCGGTCGCGGCCTGCAGCCGCGCCGCCATCTTGCGCGAGTGCATCGGGTCCACGCGCGGGTCGTTGGCGCCGGTCGGGAGCAGCACGGGCGGGTAGGCCGCGCCGTCCTTCACGTTGTGGTACGGCGAGTAGGCGAAGAGCGCGCGGAACTGGGCCTCGTCCGCGACGCTTCCGAACTCGGGCACGTTGAAGGCGCCGTTCGGGGACAGCTCGACGCGCAGCATGTCGTAGATCCCGACGTGCGAGACGACCGCCGCGAACAGCTCGGGCCGCTGGGTGAGGACCGCCCCCATCAGCAGCCCCCCGTTGCTGCCGCCCTCGATCGCGAGCCGCCTGGGGCTGGTGTAGCCGGCAGCCACCAGGGCTTCGGCGCAGGCGACGAAGTCGTCGAAGACGTTCTGCTTCCGCAGCAGCCGTCCCGCGTCGTGCCAGGCCTGTCCGAACTCGCCGCCGCCGCGGAGGTTCGCGATTGCCAGGACGCCCCCGTGGTCGAGCCACAGCCGCAGCCCCGGGTCGAAGAAGGGAGTGAGGCTCACCCCGTAGCCGCCGTACCCCGTCAGCAGGGCGGGGCTCGTGCCGTCGCGCGGGGCGCCCCTGGGCGCGATCACGGTGAACGGGACGCGCGTGCCGTCCTTCGAGGTCGCCCACTCGCGGGAGACGACGGCGTCGCGCAGGCTGATCGGGAACTCGGACGACAGGCTCGTCTTCGCGAGGCGTCCCGCGCCGCCTTGCGCGCCCGGCTCGAAGCGGGACCAGCCGCTCGACTCCAGGTAGGACGCGCTCTGCACGAGCAGCGCGTCGCGTCCGGGCTCGGGGAGGACCTGGTACACGGCGCTCGCCTCGGGCAGCGGCACGAGACCCAGCTCCTTGCCGGCGCGGTCGAGCACGCGCACGCGCTGCGGGCCGCCCAGCTGCTCGACGAGGTAGAGGCGCTCCCGCGTCGGCACGATCTTCGGCGTGGCGTCCCACAGGAACGAGGACTCGATCACGGCCTCCCCCTCCGGCAGGAAGGGTCGCGCCGGGTCGAGCGGTCCCGTCTGCCGCAGCGCCTGCCGCATCAGGCGGCCCCGTGGCGCGCCGGCCCGCGTCAGCAGCAGCAGGCTGTCGCCCTCGGAATCGAACACCGCCTCCAGCACGCGGTCCTCGAAGCGCGACAGCCGCGTCCACGAGCCGTCCGCCCGGCGCAGGTGCTGCTCGAACTCGCCGCCGTCCCCGTTCTGCACGTTGGCGAGCAGGTAGCGCCCGTCGGCGCGCCCGCGCAGCTCGATCTCCGCGATGCGCGGAAAGTCCTTGCCGAGCTCGTAGCGATCCTCGGACTCGGGCGTGCCCAGCCGGTGGCGGTAGACCTGCACGTAGAAGTCGAGGTCGGCCTCGGGCCGCTCGCCCGGCCGCGGATAGCGCGTGTAGTAGAAGGCGTCTCCGCTCGCGTCCCAGGCCAGGCTGCCGCCGGCCGTCCCGTAGTTGACGCGCGGGATGACGTCGGGCAGCGGCCGTCCCGACTCGACGTCGTAGACGTGCAGGTCGCCGCGCTCCGAGCCGCCGCGCGCCAGCGAAACCGCGACGCGACGTCCATCGGGCGAGGGCACGAACCAGTCGATCGAGGTCCCGCCCGAGGCGTCGAGCTGGTTCAGGTCGACCAGCACGCGGGCCGCCTCCCTGCGGTCGACGGACTCCAGCACCACGAGCACCGGCTGCTGCTGCGGCGGCTGGAAGCGCAGGGCGAAGATGCGCCCGCCGGCCGTCTTGAGCCCGCCGAAGCGGGGGACCGCGATCGTGCGGATCTCCCGCACGCGGCGCCGGAGCGCCTCGACTCCCGGGAGCGCGTCGAGCAGGGCGCGGGTGTGCTGGTTCTGCGCCTCGTTCCACGCCGCGACCTCGGGGCTCGCGGCGTCCTCGAGCCAGCGGTAGTCGTCCACGACGCTGACGCCGTGGTAGCGGTCGCTGACCGGCTCGCGTCGGGTCGGCGGCGGGCTGGCCGGAACGCCCGCTGCTCCCGCGAGCGCGGAAAGCACGAGCACGGACGCGGCCACGGCGCTCGGCATCCTCATGGGTCGCCTCCGGAGCGACGCGGCTGTCGCTCGAGTCTCCGCGGGCATTCTGCGCCCGCCGCAAGGGGGGCGTAAAGCCGGTTCGAGCGCGGCCTCCCGCTACTCCGCCCGCAGCACGTCCACCACGTTCGCGGCCGTGGCCCGGCGCACCGGCCACACGCAGGCGACGAGGCCCGTCAGCGCGAGCACCGGCAGCGGCGCCGCGTACGTCAGCACGTCGCCGGGGCTCACTTCGAAGAGCTGCGCGCGCATCAGGTGGCCCGTGGCCACTGCGACCACGAGCCCGAGCGCCGCTCCGAGCCCGACGAGCCTGGCTCCCTCGAGCAGGACCAGCGCGCCGATCCGGGCGCGCGTCGCGCCGAGCGCCAGCCGCACGCCGAACTCGCGTCGCCGCTCGACGACCAGGTAGGCGATCACACCGTACACGCCGACCGCGGCGAGCAGCAGGGCCGTGCCGGCGAACGCCCCGACCAGGGTCATCGTGAAGCGCTCGACCCCTCGTGCCCGCTCCAGGTTCGCGGCGAGCGGCTGCGTCTCGTAGATCGGCAGCGTCGGGTCGACGCCCCGGACCGCGGCGCGCACCGCCGGGGCGAGCGCGGCCGGGTCCCCGGAAGTGCGGACCAGGTACGCCACCGGGTTGCGGAAGGCCTGGCTGAGCGGGAAGTACACCTGCTCGTTCAGCGCGGCGACCAGGCTGCGGTGGCGCACGTGGCGGACGACGCCGACCACGCGGACCCAGGTGTTGGGCGAGCCGGTCGAGAAGGGATCCACGCGCAGGCGCTCAGCGAGCGGCGACCGGTTCGGCCAGGCCTTGCGGGCGAGCCGGTCGTCGACGATCGCCACCGGCTCCGCCTGCGGTCCGTCGGCGTCGGTGAAGAAGCGTCCGCTCAGCAGCCGGACGCCCTGGGTCTCGAGCAGCCCCGGACCGACAGCACGGTAGTCCGCGCTGGGCAGCGCCTCGTCGGTCGCCTCGTCGGTCGCCTCGGCGAGGGCGTACGGGCCGCCCCAGTTCGGAATCGTGTCGTAGGGCAGGTGGCTGGTCGCGCCGACGCTCGTCACCGACGGCAGCGCCCCGAGTGCCGCCCGCAGCGTTCGACCGAGCGCCTCCCGGGCCGCGGGCGTCGGGTAGCGGGGTGTCGCCGACGGGATCCGGAAGCTCAAAACGCCCTCAGCGCGGAAGCCGGGGTCGATCGCCAGTATCCGCGCGAAGCTCCGCGCCAGCAGGAAGCCCCCCGAGAGCAGCACCAGGGTGAGCGCGACCTGCCCGATCACGAGCGCGGAGCGGGTGCCCGCACGCACACGACGGGCCTCCCCGCGCGCCGACGCGAGCGCACCCGCGACGTCGCCGCGCGCGTACTCGCGCAGCGGCGCGAGCGCGAACAGCGCGCCCCACGCGAGCGCGAGGCCGGACGCGAAGACCAGCACGCGCCAGTCGAGCGTGACCTCGCCGAGGCGTCGCAGCGTCTCGGGCTGCAGCGCCAGCAGCAGCGAGAGGCCGGCGCGGGCCGCCACCACCCCGACGGCGGCGCCCGCGGCCGCCAGCGTCAGGCCCTCCGCCAGCGACAGCCGCAGGATGCGGGAGAGCCCGGCGCCGAGCGCGACGCGCACCGCGATCTCGCGCCGTCGCGCCGCCGCCCGCGCGATCAGCACGCCGAGCACGTTGACGGCCGAAATCAGCAGCAGCAGCGCCACGCTCGCCGTGACGACGGAGAGCGGCCCGCGCACCGGTTTCGTGGTGTCGGCCTCCAGGCCGACGGTCGTGAACGCGGTTCCGCCCGGGGCCTTGAACTCGCGGGAGAGCTGCGCGGCCACCCGGTCCACGTCCTGGCGCGCGGCGACGAGGGTCACGCCAGGCTTCATGCGGGCGACGACGCGCAGGAAGCGCTGGCCCCGGGGGCCCTCGGCGATGCGCCACGGAAACAGCTGGTAGGCCTCGATCGTGTCGGGGATGCCGGCGTCGTGCGGCAGCAGCAGCCGGAAGCCGTCCGGCAGCACGCCGAGCACGAGCGTCGGCTTGTCGTTGACGGTGACCGTGCGTCCCACGACGCCCGGGTCGCCGCCGAAGCGCCGCTGCCACAGCCGATGGCTCAGCAGGATGCTGGTGGACTGGCCGTCGACCTCGTCCGCTTGTGCGAACAGCCGGCCGACGACCGGCTCCACGCCGAGCAGGGGAAGAAAGCTCGGCGTGACGAAGCCGATCCGCACGAACTCCGGCTCGCCGTCGTGGCTGAGCGTGATGCTGTTCGCCCAGACTCCGACCACGCCCTCGAACGACGAGGTGCGCTGGACCAGGTCGTGGAGCTCCGGGCCCGAGAGCGGCGCCCGGGGGTGCCCGGCAGCGGTGAGGTCGGCCCACACCAGCAGCAGCCGCGAGGGATCGCGGTAGGGCAGCGGGGTGAGGAGCGTGGCCTGAACCACGCCGAGAATCGCCGTCACCGACCCGATCCCGATCGCGAACGTCGAGACCGCCAGCAGCGACATGCCCGGCGTGGCGCGCAGGCCGCGCCAGGCCTGCCGCACGTCCTCCCGGGCGGCGTCCCAGGAGCTGACCAGCCACGAGTCGCGTACGGCCAGCTTCAGCTGCTGCTCGCCGCCCATCTCGCGCCGGGCGGCGCGCCTCGCCTCGTCGAGCGAGGCGCCCGCCGCCAGCCGGCGCGCGACGAGCTCCTCGAAGTAGCCGCGCAGCTCCTCGTCGAGCTCCGCGTCCATCCGCGAGCGGTGCGCGAGGCCGCGCCAGAGGCTCTCGAGTCGCGCCCGGAGCCGCATCGGCCGGGGCCCTAGGACTCGAGCACCTGGGCCATCGCCAGCGCGACTCGGGCCCACTCGCGCTTCTCGGCGGCCAGCTGCCGTCGCCCTTGCGGCGTCAGCGTGTAGGCCTTGACCCTGCGCCCTTCCGCCGACTGCGTCCAGCTCCCGCGGATGAAGCCGTTCTGCTCGAGCCGGTGCAGCGCCGGGAACAGCGACCCGGCGCTCACGTGGAAGGTGCCGGACGTGGTCTGCCGGATCCGCTCGGCGACGCTGATGCCGTGGCGCGGGCCGAGCTCCAGCGTCTTGAGCACCATCAGGTCCAGCGTCCCGCGCAGGAGCTCGGTCGACTTAGCCATATAGATTGTCTATATCGAAATACGATAGGACGCGCAGGCGCCGGCGTCAAGGGGAAAATCGTCGGGCCCATGCTCGGCGCCGGTCTGGTCGCGCTGCGCTCCGCACGCACGGGTTTTGTGCGCCCTCGGGCTTTGTGCTGAAGTAGCGCGGTGGCCCCGCTCTTCCGCAAGCTCCTCGTCGCGAATCGCGGCGAGATCGCGGTGCGGGTCTTCCGCACGTGCCGCGAGCTGGGGATCCCCAGCGTGGCCGTCTACTCCGAGGCCGACCGCGGCGCGCGCCACGTGCGCGAGGCGGACGAGTCGGTCGCGATCGGGCCCGCGGAGGCGCTTCGCTCCTACCTGTCGATCGACGCCCTGCTGCGCGCCGCGCGCGAGACGGGCGCCGAGGCGATTCACCCGGGCTACGGCTTCCTGAGCCAGAGCGGCGACTTCGCCGACGCCGTGAAGGACGCGGGCCTGGTGTTCGTCGGCCCGCCGGGAGACGTGCACCGGCTGATGGGCGACAAGCAGGCAGCACGGCGCCGGATGGCGGCGGCCTCGGTCCCGGTGCTGCCGGGTTACGACGGCGAGGCTCAGGACGACGCCCGGCTGCTGGCCGAGGCCGAGCGGATCGGCTGGCCGGTGCTGCTCAAGCCGGCTCGCGGCGGCGGCGGCAAGGGCATGCGGGTCGTGACGCGCGCCGAGGACATGTTGGCGGCGCTTGCGGCCTCGCGGCGCGAGGCGCGGGCGGCCTTCGGCGGCGAGACGCTGCTGCTGGAGCGCTTCGTCGAGCGCTCGCGCCACGTCGAGGTGCAGGTGGTGGCCGACGCCCACGGCGCGGTGCTCCACCTCGGCGAGCGCGAGTGCTCGATCCAGCGCCGCCACCAGAAGGTGGTGGAGGAGACGCCGAGCCCGGCGCTCTCGGCCGAGGCGCGCGACGAGCTGTGCCGGGCGGGCGTCGCGGCCGCGCGCGCCGCGTCCTATCTCGGCGCGGGCACCGTCGAGTTCCTGATGGCGCCCGACGGCCGCTTCTACTTCCTGGAGATGAACACGCGGCTGCAGGTCGAGCACCCGGTGACCGAGGCCATCACCGGCCTCGATCTGGTGCGCATGCAGCACGAGGTGGCGGCGGGGCGCGCGCTGCCGCTGGCCCAGGAGCAGGTCACGGCCCGCGGCCACGCGATCGAGTGCCGGCTGTACGCGGAGGACCCGGCCCGGGACGACCTGCCGTCCCCCGGCCGCGTGCTCTACCTGTCCGAGCCCCAGGGACCCGGCATCCGCGTCGACTCGGGGCTGTCCACGGGCAGCGACGTGACCGTTCACTACGACCCGCTGCTCGCGAAGCTGGTGGCCTGGGGCCAGGATCGCGGCGAGGCGACCGGGCGCATGCAGGCGGCGCTGCGGGAGACAGTGGTGCTCGGCGTCGTCACCAACCTGGCGCGCCTGCGCGCGATCCTCGAGCACCCCGCCTTCGCGGCGGGCGAGCTCCACACCGGGTTCATCGAGGAGCACCTCTCGGAGCTCGGAGCGCCCGCCTGCCCGCCGCCGCTCGCGATCGCGGCGCTGGCCGCGGCGCTGCGGCAGGGCAGCAGCGGGCGCGGCTCTCGCCTTCCGGTCCCCGACCCATGGGCGAGCCTCGGCCCGTGGCGACTCGGCGAGGGGGCATGATGCGCCTGCGCTGCGGCGAGGACCTGTTCGACGTCCAGCTTCGGGAAGCCAGGGGCGAGTGGGAGGCCCTGGTCAATGGGCAGCCGCTGCGCCTGTCGCTGCGCCCGGCCGGCGAGGGACGCTGCGTCGTCCAGCACGCGGGGCAGCCCACGACGCTGCACTTTGCCCGCGACGGCGGCACGCTGCACCTCTCCTGGGAGGGCGTCGCCTACCGGCTGGTCGAGGTGCGCGATGGCGTCCGAAAGGCGGCGCGCCACGACACGGGCGCTCTCGAGACGCCGATGCCCGGCCGCGTGAGCGCCGTCAAGGTGGCGCCCGGCCAGCGCGTGGCGAAGGGCGAGGAGCTGCTGGTGGTCGAGGCGATGAAGATGGAGAACGCGCTGCGCGCCCCGAGAGCCGGCGTCGTGCGCGCCGTGCACGCGAGCGTGGGCGAGATGGTGGCCCCCGGCCGCGCGCTCGTGGAGATCGGCGAGCCCGAGGCGCGCGAATGAGCGCGCGCGAGCTGCCGTCCCGCGTCACGCTGGTCGAGGTCGGTCCGCGCGACGGCCTCCAGAACGAGAGCGTGGCGCTCACGGTCGAGGACAGGGTGCGCTTCTGCGACCGCCTCGTCGCCGCGGGCCTGCCGGTGGTGGAGGTGGGCGCCTTCGTCTCGCCGAAGTGGGTCCCGCAGATGGCGGGCTCGGACGAGGTGCTGCGCCGCGTCGGCAAGCGGGCGGGCGTGCGCCTGCCGGTGCTGGTGCCGAACCGCCAGGGCTTCGATCTCGCGCGCGCGGCGGGCGCGCGCGAGATCGCCGTCTTCACAGCGGCGAGCGAGAGCTTCAGCCGCCGCAACACGAACGCCTCGATCGACGAGACGTTCGAGCGCTTCGCGGCGTTCCTGCCGGAGGCGCGCCGCGACGGGCTGTACGTGCGCGGCTACCTGTCGACGGCGTTCGGGTGCCCGTACGAGGGTCGCGTCGCCCCCGAGCAGGCCCTGCGCGTCGCGCGTCGCCTCGTCGAGGCCGGCTGTGACGAAGTCTCGATCGGGGATACCATCGGTGTCGCGGTGCCGACGCAGGTGAGCGAGCTCCTCGATCTTCTTCGCGCGCAGGTCCCGGTCGAGCGCATCGCCGTCCACTTCCACGACACGCGCGGCACGGCGCTCGCCAACGTGCTGGCCGCGCTGCAGCAGGGCGTCTCGGTCGTGGACAGCTCCGCGGGCGGGACCGGCGGCTGCCCCTACGCGCCCGGCGCCTCGGGAAACCTCGCCACCGAGGACCTGCTGTACATGCTCCACGGGATGGGCATCGAGACGGGCGTCGACCTGGACGCCGTGGCCGAGGCGTCGCGCGCTCTCGCCGCGAGGCTCGGCCGGCCGCTGCCGTCCCGCTATCTGCAGGCCGGGCCGCCCGCGGGGCGGAGCGCCGCGCCGTGAGCGAGTCGCCCGCCACCATCCTGGTCGTGGACGACCTCCCGGCCAACCGCGACCTGATGGTGCGCCGCCTGCAGCGCTCGGGCTTCCAGGTGCTGGCCGCCGCCAGCGGCCCCGAGGCGCTCGAGCTCGTGCGCCGCGGCAGCGTCGACCTGGTGCTGCTCGACATCATGATGCCGGGCATGACCGGGCTGGACGTGCTGCGGACGCTGCGCGCCACGCGCTCGACCGCGGCGCTGCCGGTGGTGATGGTGACGGCGAAGACCGACAGCGAGGACGTGGTCGAAGCGCTCTCGCTCGGCGCCAACGACTACGTCACCAAGCCGGTCGACTACCCGGTGGCGCTCGCGCGCATCAACGCGCACCTGCGCACGAAGCAGGCGCTGCGGACGGAGGCGGCGGCCGCGATCGAGCCCAGGAGCCCGGCGCAGGCGGTGCCCGGCAGCGTGCTGGGCGGGCGCTACCGGCTCGACCAGCCGATCGGGGGCGGGAGCTTCGGGACGGTGTTCCGCGCGCGTCACCTCGAGCTCGACCGCGAGGTGGCCGTGAAGATCCTGGCCACGAGCGCCGGGACCGACCCCGAGGCGCTCGCGCGCTTCCGGCGCGAGGGCGCCTCGGCGTGCCGCGTGCAGCACCCGAACGCGGTTGCCGTGCTCGACTTCGGCGTCAATCCCGGCGGCGTCGCCTACCTGGTGATGGAGCTGCTCGAGGGGCACTCGCTCGAGAAGGAGCTCGAGGAGCGCGGCCCGCTCCAGCCGATGCGCTGCGCGGAGATCGTCGTGCCCGTGTGCTCGGCGCTGGCGGCGGCGCACGCCGCCGGCCTGATCCACCGCGACGTCAAGCCGTCGAACGTGTTCCTGCACCGCACGCCGAGCGGCGAGGTCACCAAGATCCTCGACTTCGGCATCGCCAAGCTGGCGGCCGAGTCGGCGATCGGGCAGAGCCTCACGATCGACGGCTCGCTGCTCGGAACCCCGGCCTACATGGCTCCCGAGCGCTTCCGGCGCGGGCCGTACGGGCCCCGCTCCGACATCTACAGCGTCGGGGCCATGCTCTACGAGATGCTGAGCGGGCGGCTCCCGTTCATCCCGAGCACGGCCGACCCGCTCGCGCTCGTCGCGATGCAGGCCGAGGAAGACCCGCCGCCGCTGCGCGTGCGCCGGCCCGACGTCTCGCCCGCGCTCGAAGCGCTGGTGCTGCTGGCGCTCTCCCGGAACCCCGACACGCGTCCGACGGCCGACCAGCTGGCGCGCCGCCTGGCCCACGTCGTCGCCGACCCGTTCACGCCGATCGACGAGCTGAGCTGACCCCTTCGGTCAGAACCGCAGCCGGAGGAAGGCGGTGAGCTCGAGGCCGCCGGCCTCGAGCGTCAGCGAGCCGCCGCCGGGCGCCTCGAGCTCGGGGGTGGCGCGCGAGTAGCGCGCCTGCAGCCCGAGGTCCAGCTTGGAGGAGACGGCGCCCGCGAGGGCGGCGCCAGCGTTCCAGCCCAGGCTCGACGCCGAGCGGGAGGTCTCGGCCTGCGCCGAGGCGAAGGTCGCCTCGTCGTACGGGTAGCTCTCGCTCGCCGTCACGCTCACGACCAGGTCGGCTTCGGCGCGCAGGAAGCTCGGCCCGGCGAAGAGCGCGAGCTCGACGCGGCCGCGGACCGGCCGCCACTCCAGGTCGAGGTGGCTCGCGGCCTGGCTGTAATCGAGCCCCTCCGTGCTGCCGCTGACCGCGCGGGGACGGGCGAGATAGAGCGGGTGGGGCAGCGAGGCCTCGATCTCGGCGCTGCCGTCGCGGCTCGACCAGCCGAAGGCCGCGCTCACGCCGAACCGGCTCGAGAATCGGTACGCCACGGCGATCTCGGCCGCCGGGCCGAGCGAGGCCTCCTGCGCGGCCTCGAGACGCGCGGTCTCGGCGTAAAGTGGCCAGCTCGCGCTCGTCTGCCAGGAGAGCGGGACGGCGGCGAGGCCGCCGCCGAGCGTGACGGCGAAGCCCGTGTCGCGCGTCGCGGGAGCGGGCTTCGGCTTCGCGGCGGGCGCCGCGGCGGCCGCCGCGAGCACGAGAGCGAGCGCGCCCGTCATTCGACGCCCACGGCCGACCAGGCCTCGGCGACCTGCGCGGCCTCGGCCTCGCCGAAGAGCTCGCGCGCCGCGCGCACGGTGGCGGCGCGCGCGTCGCGGAACGTGGCCGACGGCGTGAGGTACGCCGTGAAGCCGCGGTACACGATGCGCTCGGCCTTCTCGCGCCCGCCCGGGCCGAGGCCGGCGACGCGCCGGCCGGAGGTCCGGTTCACGCCGCCCTCCGCCATCAGGTAGAACGCCTGGTTGGCGATGCCGCTGTTGTGGTGGATGCCGCCGTTGTCGGCCGCGCCCGTGTAGCGCCTCGAGTAGTGGTCGGCGTCGCACGCGCCGAGCGAGGCCGAGCAGTACAGGCCCGGGTTGTCCATCGAGCGCACCGCGGTTCGGCTCGGATCAAAGCGGTAGGCGAGGTCCTCGCCGAGCGTGTAGTCCGCGAGCAGGCGTCCCGCGCCCGCGGGCTGGTGAAAGAACTCCACGGCCGTGCCCATGATGTCGGAGAAGGCCTCGTTGAGCGCGCCCGACTCTCCCTGGTAGATGCCGTCCCAGGTGTGGTAGGTGACGCCGTGGGCGAGCTCGTGCGCGACCACGTCGAGCGCGCTCGAGAAGGGGGCGTAGCTGGAGTCGCCGTCGCCGTAGATCATCACGTTCGCGAACGGGTCGTAGGCCGCGTTCGCGAACTGGAAGGCCGGCGAGAGCGGGTGGACCATGCTGCGCACGGCGAGGTTCTGGTCGTCGAGCCCGCGCCGCCCGTGGCGCTTGAAGAAGTAGTCGTAGGTCCAGCCCGCGTACACGTGGGCGTCCACCACCGCGCCGTCGCTCCAGCTGTTGTCGGCGTCCCACGCGATCCAGGCCGGGTCGAAGCGGCCGGTCGCGAGCGCAATCCCGCTGAGCGTGGCGTCGTAGCGCATGTCGTAGGTCGTGAGCGCGCACGGCCGCAGCCGATCGTCGGCACGAAAGACACCGCCCGCCTGGTCGGCCGGCAGCTTCTTCTGGTCGCCCCACACGCCGGAGCCCAGGCCGACCGCAGAGTCGGTGCGCAGGTCCGAGTAGCGGTGGACGACCGCGCCGGTGCGCGCGTCCACGAACACCCGCTCGAGGTCGTGATCGAGGCGAAGCCACAGCGAGAACACGAGCTGGCGCTCGGCCGGGCGCACCACCAGCTCCGGCTCGCCGAGCGCCAGGGCTCCCCGCGGCGACGCGGCCAGCGCCAGCCGCTCCGCCTGCACCGCCGTGACGAGCGGGCGCGTGTCGAGCGACAGCGCCTCGTCGATCGCGCCCGAGACGCTCAGGGTGCGCCCGTCCGCGTCGAGCTGCTGGACGAGCTGCGCGCCGAGCACCCGCACCCCGCCCACGCGCTGGTCGAGCCGCAGGTGCCGGCGGCCCGGGAAGTCGAGGTCTTGCTGCACGCGCGAGAGCGTGAGCGCCCCGCGCCGCACGAGCGACTCGACGCGAGCGCCGAGCGCCTCGCCGTCGCCGGGCCGGCCGCCGCCGGGCGGCTGCGCGCGGTCCGCCGCGAGCAGCGCCGGGACCAGGAGCAACGCGACGGCAACGTTGCGGAGCGGATGCCGCATCACCCGAAGGACTATAGGGGGGCGCCGGCACAGGGGCAAGGCGGGCTACAATCGACGCCCCGAGGGTCACCCATGAAGCCAGTCGAAGCCTGGGTCCAACAGATGGAGGCGACGCTGCGGCCCGACCGCGTCGTCTGGTGCGACGGCTCCGAGGCGGAGAACGCCCGGCTGGTCGAGGGCATGCTGCAGGACGGCACGCTCCAGCGCCTCCACCCGCGGCACGCGCCCGGCTCGTACCTCCACCGCAGCCACCCGTCGGACGTCGCGCGGACCGAGCACCTCACCTTCATCGCGAGCCGGACCCGCGAGGACGCGGGCCCGACCAACAACTGGATGTCGCCCCAGGAGGCCAGGCAGCGGGTGTTCCCGCTCTTCGACGGCGCGATGAAGGGGCGCACGCTGTACGTGGTGCCCTACGTGATGGGTCCGCTCGGCTCGCCCTTCAGCAAGGTCGGCGTCGAGATCACCGACAGCGCCTACGTGGTCGCGAACATGCGGATCATGACGCGCATGGGGACGGCCGCGCTCGCGCAGCTCGGCGCGTCGGAAGACTTCGTGCCCGGGCTGCACTCGCTCGGCGACCTCTCGCCCGACCGGCGCTTCATCGTGCACTTTCCGGAGGAGCGCGCGATCTGGAGCGTCGGCTCCGGCTACGGCGGCAACGCGCTGCTCGGCAAGAAGTGCTTCGCGCTGCGGATCGCGTCGACGCTCGCCCGCGACCAGGGCTGGATGGCCGAGCACATGCTGATCCTGGAGCTCGAGCTGCCGGGCGGCGAGGTCCACTACGTGGCCGCCGCCTTTCCCTCGGCCTGCGGCAAGACCAACCTCGCGATGCTCGTCTCGCCGTTCGAGGCGCAGGGCTACAAGGTGCGC
The DNA here is from genome assembly GCA_964568755.1 of uncultured Acidobacteriota bacterium. GTDB lineage: Bacteria > Acidobacteriota > Vicinamibacteria > Fen-336 > Fen-336 > DATBSL01. The sequence continues at coordinate 22,702 of CAZMRX010000039.1, forward strand.
ACGGTCGGCGACGACATCGCGTGGCTGCGCCCCGGGCCCGACGGGCGGCTGTGGGCCGTCAACCCCGAGGCCGGCTTCTTCGGCGTGGTTCCCGGAACCGGCCCCGACACCAACCCCAACGCGCTCGCGACGATCGCCCGCGACACGATCTTCACGAACGTCGCCGTCACGCCCGACGGCATCCCGTGGTGGGAGGGCAAGGACAAGCAGCCGCCCGCGGAGCTGCTCGACTGGCAGGGGAAGACCTGGGACGGCGCCGGCAAGGCCGCGCACCCCAACTCGCGCTTCACCGTGGCCGCGCGGGAGGACCCGCAAGGCGTGCCGCTGTCGGCGATCGTCTTCGGCGGCCGGCGCGCGCGCATCGCACCGCTCGTGTTCCAGAGCCGCGACTGGGCCCACGGCGTCTTCGTGGGCGCCACCATGGGGTCGGAGACGACTGCCGCCGCCACCGGGCAGGTGGGAGTCGTGCGCCGCGACCCGATGGCGATGCTGCCCTTCTGCGGCTACAACATGGGCGACTACTTCCGCCACTGGATCAACATGCGCAAACACATCCAGTATCCCCCGCGCATTTTCCACGTGAACTGGTTCCGCAAGGACCGGGACGGCCAATACCTCTGGCCC
>CAZMRX010000040.1:0-23129 GCA_964568755.1 uncultured Acidobacteriota bacterium
GCGCACCTCCTGCGGCAGCAGCTCCTGGATCTTGCGGAAGGCGCTCTCGAGGTCGCGCTCGAAGGGAGTGCCGCGGTACTGGGCGAGCACCTTCTCGGCGAAGTAGAGCGCCACGAGCTCGCCCTGGCTGAGCGCCACCGGGGGCAGCGACGTCATCGGCTCGGTGAGCAGGTAGCTGCCCTTGGCGCGGTCGAACTCGAGCGGCACGCGCCACTCGTCGCGCAGGAAGTCGAGGTCGCGATAGGCGGTGCGGACGTTGACCTCGAACTCGGCCGCCACGTCGGTGGCCTTGAGCGGCCGGCCCGAGCGCAGCCGCGCCAGCGCCCACATCAGCCGGCGCAGCGGCGGCCGCGTCGCGAGCTGCCGCGCCGGCTCGACGGTCGCGCGACTCCTCGCCCCCGGTCTCGCTCTCATGTCGGGCCGTCGAGACGGTAGCAGAGTCCGCGGGCCCGCTCCAGATTCGAGGCGTGGCCGGTGCCGGGCGGGCCTATAGTGAGACAGGAGGTCTCATGGCCAAGCGGAGGAAGAAGGCGGCAGGCCGGGCTCCCAGGCGGCAGTGCGGGACGATGGCCGCGCACATGCGGCTGCTCGAGGCGCATGCGTCGTTCCGCGGGCGGCAGGCGCGGCTCGAGCTCGCGACGGCCAGGACTCGCTCGCTGGCCGCGGCTGTTCCCAAGCTGGTGACGGTGGACGTGGTGGTGAACGTCGTCTACCGGACCGCGGAGCAGAACGTCTCCGACGCGCAGATCGAGGGCCAGATCAGCGTGCTCGACCGCGACTTCGCCGCGACCAACCCGGACAAGAGCAAGGTGCCCGCGCCCTGGAAGGGGCTCGTCACCGACTCGCGGCTGCGCTTCAAGCTCGCGAAGGTGGTCCGCAAGCGGACGACGCGGGCCTCGTTCGCCACCGACGATTCCGTCAAGCGCGCCGCTTCCGGCGGCATCGCGCCGTTCGAGCCCGCGAGTCACCTGAACCTCTGGGTGTGCGCGCTCGCGGGCGGGATCCTGGGTTACGCGCAGTTCCCGGGCGGGCCGGCGGCGACCGACGGCGTCGTCGTCGACTACCGCGCCTTCGGCACGAGCGGGAGCGCACAGGCGCCCTTCAACCTCGGCCGCACGGCCACGCACGAGGTGGGCCACTACTTCAACCTGCGCCACATCTGGGGCGACACCGAGGACTGCTCGGGCAGCGACTTCGTGGCTGACACGCCGAACGCGGCCGGCCCGAACTACGGCACGCCGACGTTTCCCAAGGTGTCCTGCGGCAACGGGCCGAACGGGGACATGTTCATGAACTACATGGACTACGTGGACGACGCGGCCATGTTCCTGTTCACGGCGCAGCAGGTGGTTCGGATGCGCGCGGCGCTCGACACGGCGCGGCCGGCGCTGCGGTGACCGGGACGGGCGTGCTGTGCTCGACGACGTGGGTGCACGTCTTCGAGCAGGACGGCGCGGAGGGCCAGGTCTACCGTCCCGAGGGCGACGAGCTGCCGCTGTCGCGGCGGCCGCGCCAGCGGCTGTCCTTCTCCCCCGACGGCTCGGCGAAGCTGGTGGTGTCGGGGCCCGACGATCGGCTGCAACCGGTCGCGGCGCGCTGGAGCGAGTCGGAGGGCGAGATCGTCGTGACCGCGGAGTCCGCGGCGGCCTCGGTGCGGACCCTCCACGTGCGGGTGCGGTCGCGAGACTGCCTGCTGGTCCGCCAATAGCGGTTGGGTTCGCGAGGCCCTGCCGCCGGGAGGGACGAGCGCGCGGTCATCGTTCACTCCCTATCGAGGCCGCTGCGCTCGGCGCAGGGGGGCTCCGCCGGATTCGGGGAGCGCGGTCGGGCCAGCGCGGCTCGCCGTGCAGGCTGCGCCGGGCGCCGGCGGCCAGCAGGGCGAAGGCGGCGATGAGCGCGAGCGCGCCCCAGCCGAAGCCGTCGCGGGGCACGGCCGCCGCGAACGCACGCAGGGCAGCGTCGACGAGGCGCAGGCCCGCCGAGCCCAGCAGCCCGAGAACGCCGCTGCCGATGGCCAGGGCGATCATCCACCGGTCGCGGTCGCGCCAGGCGATGTAGGCCCACGCGACGCCTACTCCGACGAACGCGAGCCGCAGCGCCGTGACGTAGGGGCCGTCCGGCCCGAAGAAGCGGACGGCCAGGTCGCCGTCGTTCCCGACCGAGAAGAGCGCGGCGAGCCCCGGCAGGATGAGCTGCCGGGCCAGTCGCTCGCGCGGCGCCGCCACCGCGAGGCCCAGCAGGAACGGCGTGAGGAACGCCGCGCGGAAGTCGAGCGAGTGGATGTAGCCAACGGTCCAGAGGTGCAACAGCACCAGGCCGCACGGCATCCAGCTCCAGAGAGCGTGAGCTCTCGTCCCCTCGGCGCCCGTCGACTGGGTCTCCTCGCGCAGGACGCGCTGCACCATCGGCAGCGCCGCCGTCATCCACCACAGGCCGTAGAGCATCACAGGGCTCAGGAGCCGGGCAAAGGCCAGGTGAGCCGCGGCGACAGGCAGCGCGAGGACGACGAGGGCGTGAAGGCCCAGGATCCAGGCCACTCTCCTGGGCAGGAGCTCAGGCGCCGCGCGGCGGACCCAGTGGAGCTTGAGCGCGGTCAGGCCCGCGGTCGTGATCGCCACGATCGTGCCGACGGCGAGATCGGTCGTGACGCACTCCGCCGCGAGCAGGGTCGCGTCCATCAGGAAGACCGACTCGATCACCAGCACGACCAGGCCGTCGCGCGGAGCGCGCTTCGTGCGCACGAGAAAGGCGCCGAGGCCGACGAGGAGCGCCTCGTAGACCTGGAGCACGAGCATCAGCAGCAGCAGGCCCTTCAGCTGGCCGGCCTGGAGCTCGAGCGCGCGGCTCAGCAGCCAGCAGCCGAGCAGCATCGCGGACGCACTCGTGGCGTAGAACGGGTTCGACTGGTTCATCGTCTCCTCGCAGTGGAAGTCAGGCTCCGCGCTCCGTCGTCGACGGCGCGAAGGCTGCAAGCCCTGAAGCAAGCGTTGTGCCGTGGATCACACTGAGCCTTCATCAGCGTGGAAATGCCGCAAGTGGCCGACGGCCTTGCAGCGCGGTGTCGCCTGCGCGCCTGCGGCGCCTGACAAGAAGTGGCGCCCCGACAAGAACTGTCGCCGGCGTTTCCGTGAGCGAGAAGCTCGACCACCGAGGTCGGGTGCCAACTGCAGCAGCCTGCTCTGCAAGGACCGAGCGGGCTCGCGGCATGACGGGCTCAGGGAGGTGGGATGGCGGCTGTGGTCTATACCGAGCGGACCTGTTGGTTCACGGCCCTGGGCTATAGTCCGGCGGCAATGACCGACGCCGGGGCGCTCGGCCGGGACGAGGTGCTGGCGCGGGTTCGCGCGCGCGTGCTGGGGGCCGCGCGGGCGCGGCTCTCCCCCGCCGATGCCGAAGACCTCACGCAGGAGGCGCTGGTCCTCCTGACCACGAAATACGCGCACGTGACCGCTGCGGAGGAGCTCGTCGCGCTGGGCGTCCGGATCGTGGCGCTCAAGCGCGCCGCCTTCTGGAGGAAGGGCGCGCGGCGCCAGAAGCTGGACGGCACGCCGGCCGGCCCGGTCGAACCGGGAGGCGCCGACCCGCTCGAGACCATCCCGGGCGCCGCACCCGATCCGGAGGCCACCGCCATCGCGAGGCAGCGGCTCTCGGCCTTCATCGAGGCGGCGACGCGCCTCGACGGGCGCTGCCGGGAGATCCTGCGGCGGAAGCTGCAGGGCGCGAGCTTCGTCGAGATCGCCTCCGAGCTCGGCCGGCCGGTGGGCACGGTCTACAGCTGGGACCATCGCTGCCACAGGCGACTGAAGGAAATGCTCGGCGATCGCTGGGCTTTCGTTGCCGGCGAGGAGGCGCCATGATGCCCGACGCCAGGCACCTCGTCGCGGGATACGCGACCGACTCGCTCGGCGAGGCCGAACGGCGCGAGCTGCTGCGCGCGGCGCTCGACGACCAGGCGCTGTTCGACACGCTCGTCGAGGAAGACGGGCTGCGCGAGCTGCTGCAGGACCCGGCCGCGCGCCAGGAGGTGCTGGCCGCGCTCGAGGAGCCCCGGGGCTGGGATCGGGTGCGCGCGTGGTTCGAGCGGCCCGCGACGCTGCTCGACCTCGGCGCCGTCGCCGCGCTCGTGTTCGCGGCGCTCGCGGGCTACGCGCTGCTCGGGATTCGCCCGACGCCTTCCACCCACGCCCCCGCCGCCGCGCGCCCGATGGGCGAGGCGCTCTCGCCGCGGCACGTCGCCTGGCTCTTCGAGCTGCCGGAGCGGCAGGCGGCGCCGGCGGGGATCGAGATCGCGAGGCGGCCCGACAACGTGCTCGCTCCGGGCGAGACGCTCCACCTCCGCTTGAGCCTGCGCGCGCCGGCCCGCGTGGCGCTGCTCGATCAGCAGGGGGATCGGCCGGGAGCGCAGGCGTGGCCCGGCCTGGGCCAGGCGCCCGCGCTCGTCCCGCGGCCGAGCTCCGGCGGGCCGGCGATCCAGGAGCTGGCCCTCGAGGCGCCCGCGGAGCCGGGAACGCACCGGCTGCGCCTCGTGGTCGCCCCTCCCGAGCTCGACCTGGGCGCGCTCGCTCCCACAGGCCTTCCAGGCGTCGCCAGCCAGCTCACGATCGTCGACCTTCGCTATCAGGTGATCCCAAGGTGACCGAGAAGACCCCGCAGTCGCTCGCCGCACTCCAGTCGCAGCTCGGGCGCGTGATCCTCGGCAAGCCCGAGGCGATCGACCAGGTGCTGGTGGCGCTCCTCGCCGGGCACCACCTCTTGTTGGAGGACGTCCCCGGCGTCGGGAAGACGACGCTCGCCAAGGCGCTGGCGCGCGCGTTCTCGGGCGAGTTCCGGCGCGTGCAGTTCACCCCGGACCTGCTGCCGGCCGACATCCTGGGCGCGTCGGTCTACAGCCCGCGCGACGGCAGCTTCACCTTCAAGGAGGGCCCCGTCTTCGCCCACGTGCTGCTGGCCGACGAGATCAACCGCGCGTCGCCTCGCACGCAGTCGGCGCTGCTCGAGGCGATGAGCGAGGGGCAGGTCTCGAGCGACGGCGTGACGCGGGCCCTGCCCGCGCCCTTTCTCGTGCTCGCGACGCAGAACCCGGTCGAGTTCCACGGCACCTACCCGCTGCCGGAGGCGCAGCTCGACCGCTTCGGGCTGCGGATCGGCCTCGGCTTCCCGTCCGCCGACGCCGAGCTGGAGGTGCTGTTCAGCCAGACGGAGCGCCACCCGCTCGAGTCGGTCGAGCCGGTGCTGTCCGCGGCCGACGTGGTGGCGCTGCAGGCCGAGACGCGGCACGTGCGCGTCGAGCGCTCGCTCGGCCGCTACGTGGTGGCGCTCGCCGAGGCCACGCGCCGCCACCCGCAGGTCCGCCTCGGCTGCTCCCCGCGCGGCAGCCTGATGCTGTTCCGCGCCGCGCAGGCGCGGGCGCTGCTCTCGGGTCGCGCCTTCGTGGTGCCGGAGGACGTGATGGTCGAGGCCGTGCCCGTGCTCGCGCACCGCCTCGGGCTCGAGACGAAGGCGCGCTACACCGGCGTCTCCAAGGAGGACCTGGTCCGCGAGGTCCTGGACGCCGTTCCCGTGCCGGCCTGAGGCCGGAGGTGGCCACCCCGGGTCTGCTCGCGCAGCCGCTCGAGAGGGCGTTCCTGTTCCGCGCCCTGCAGGGCTTCCACCGGCGCCGGCTCACCGGCCGCGGCCGCTTCGTGCTGTGGACGGCGCTCGCGGTCGGGTTCGTGGGCGTCGACACGCGGCGGGCCCTCGGGTTCGTGCTCTTCGCGCTCGCCGCACCGCCGCTGCTCGTGGCGCTCGTGACGCTCCTGCGCTCGCGACCCGCCGTGCGCCTCTCGGCACGGCTTCCGGCCCGGCTGACTGCCGGCCGCCCGGTCGCGATTCCGCTGGACGTCGCCGCGGCCGACGGCCGCGCGACGGGGCCTCTGTCGCTCTTCTGGGCCCGACCGATTCCCGACGACGGTCTCGCCGTGTCCCCCGCCGAGGCGACGCTCGAAGCCGACGGGACGCAGCCGGCGCGCGTGACGCTGGCATTTCAGCCGCGCCTGCGCGGGCGCTACGAGCTTCCCGACCTCGGCCTCGCGGCGACCGACGCCTTCGCGCTCGTGCGGACGCGGGCGGTGTGGCTCGCGGCGCAGCCGCTTCTCGTCTATCCCCGCTACTTCACCTTCGAAACGCTGCCGCTGCCGATGGGCCGGCGCTACCAGCCCGGCGGGATCCCGCTCGCCTCCGAGGTCGGCGACTCGCTCGAGTTCGTGGGCACCCGCGAGTACCGCGAGGGCGACGCGCTCCGCAAGATCCACTGGCGCTCCTGGGCGCGCCTCGGGCGGCCGGTGGTGAAGGAGTACCAGGAGGAGTACTTCTCGCGCATCGCGCTCGTGCTCGACACGTTCCTGCCGACGCGGCCTCGCCCCCGCGAGCGCGACCGCTTCGAGGCGGCCATCTCGGTGGTCGCCTCGCTCGCCGACCACTTCAGCCGCAGCGAGGAGGTAGTCGACATCCTCGCGGCCGGACCCGACCTCTACGAGGTCAGCACCGGCCGCAGCCTGGGCTACCTCGACAACGTGCTCGACGTGCTGGCCTGCCTGGAGCCGTCGCCCGCGCCCCCCTTCGAGTCGATCGGGCCGCTGCTGTTCGCCCGGCTCGAGCGGCTCACGACAGTCGTGGCCGTGATGCTCGAGTGGGACGAGCCGCGCGAGGCGTTCGTCCGGCAGCTTCGAGCGCTCGGCGTCGCCGTTCGGGTCTTCCTGGTCCACGAGGGGGCCACGCGCCGGCCCTGGACCGGGATCTCGCCGGACCTCGCCGACGTCGCGCTCCTGACACCGGGCGACGTCCAGTCGCGGCTCGCCGAGGCGGACGAGGCATGAAGCGGGTCGCGCTCTCGCCGCCGCGGCTCGCCCTGGCCGTCGGCCTGGCGGCAGCCGGAGTCGCGCTCGCGCTCGCCGCTCTCGGGCCGGGCGCCGCGCTCGCGCCCGCCGCGGCGATCGTCGCCGTGGCGCTCGCGATCCCGTTCTTCGAGTGGACGGGCGTGCCGGCCGCGCTCGCCCGCGCGCTGCCGCGCGTGGTCGCGCTCGTGGTGCTGGCCACCGCGCTCCTCGCCTGGCTCGCGCGGTCGGTGGGCACGCTGGTCCTCGACCCCTCGCTCTTTCCCCGCATCGCCGGCCCCGTGCTCCTCGCGGCTGCCATCGTGTTCTCGATCGCTCCGCGGACTTTCTCCGTCGGTCGCGCCCTGGCTCCTTCGATCGTCGGCCTGCTGGGCGTCGCGGGCCTCGATCCCTCTCCGACCGGCTATCGCGGCGCGGCGCTCCCGTTCCTGAAGGGTTCGGAGCACACCGCCTTCGCCACGGCCTACCTGGCTCTCGCGGTCGTCGCGACGCTCGCTCTCTGGGCGAGCACGATCCTCGAGTCGGGGCCGCGCTGGAGCCGGCGCACGCTGGCGACGCTCGCTCTCTCGCTGGCAGCCGCGGCGGGCCTGGCGGCCGCTGCGGTGATCGGGCTGCCGCTGCTGCAGCCGCACGTCGAGCGCGCCGTGGCGTCCGCCTTCGCCGAAGCGAAGACCGGCCTCTCGGGCGAGTCGACGCTCGGCGAGTTCGCGGAGCTCGCGATCTCGCGGCGCCACGTGCTCGACCTGCAGACGTCGCTGCCCGAAGCCGGCGCGTGGCGGCTGCCCGCCGAGGTGCTCACGCGCTTCGACGGGCGACGCTGGTCGAATCCCCCGCTGGCGGCTGGCCGGCCGCCACTCAAGCCCGCCCCGGTTGGCCCGCGGACGGGCCCGGTGGTGGAGGGAATCGGGGCCTGGTTCGAGCTCGCCTCGGCTCCGGCCGAGGTGGTCGAGCTTCGGATCACGCAGTCGGAGGTCGAGAGCTGGCCGCTCGTCGTGCCGCGCGGGTCCGCGGCCGTCACCGCCGATGCCTGGCTGCTGGACGTCGATGCCCACGGCCTCGTCCGACGGCCGCCGGGCGACGCGCTTCGCCTGTACGGCGCCTTGTGGTCCGGGACGAGCCCACCGCCGGCGCACGCGCCCGAGCCGCGCGAGATCGCGGAGGCGCTGGAGCTCCCGCCGCGAGTCGATCCGCGCCTCCTCGATCTCGCCCGGAAGCTGGCCGCGTCTGGCGACGCCGCGGGGCGGGTCGAGGCGACGCTGCGCCACCTGGACTCGGGCTACCGCTACACGCTCAAGCCCGGGGCGTTCCGGACGGACGACCCGCTGGCCGAGTTCCTGTTCGAGAAGAAGGCGGGCTACTGCGAGTACTTCGCGAGCGCGGCGGTGATCCTGCTTCGGGCGCAGGGCGTGCCGGCGCGGTTCGTCAAGGGCCTCTCCGTCGGGCGTCAGACCGACCAGGGCGGCGGCCTGCACGTGGTGCGCGAGTCCGACGCCCACGCGTGGGTCGAGGCCTACCTTCCGGGCAAGGGGTGGGTCGAGGTCGACCCGACGCCGCCCGGCCAGCTGAGCGATGCGCGGCCCCGCCCGCCAGCGCTCTCCCGCCTCGCCGAGCGGCTGCGGGCGGCGCTCTCGTCCGCGTGGGCGCGGCTCGAGCGGCTCGGGCCGGCGGCGTTTGCTCGCTGGCTCGCGGGGCGGCTCACGGCGGTGCTCGAGCAGGCGGTCCGGAGCCCGCTCGCGTGGCTCGCGCTCGCGGGGGTCGTCCTCGGTCGCCGGCTGCTGCGCGCGATCCGGGGCTTTGTGCGCCGCCCACCGCCGCCGCCTCGCGATCTCGCGGACCGTGCCGTTCCCGAGGATCTGCGGGCCCTCGTTCGCGACCTCGAGCGGCGCTGGGCCGGGCTCGGGATCGCCCGACCGCCGGGACGCGGGCTGCTCGAGCACGCCCGGCGCGTCACCGGCGCGACTCCGCCACCGCCCCCCGCCCTGGCAGCCGCGGGACCGAGGGTGGTCGAGGCCTACTACCGCGCCCGCTTCGGCGGCGAGGCCCCGACCGCCGACGAACGAGACGCCCTGCGCCAGGCGCTCCAGGACCGCGCATCTTCCTGAACCCGCGAGCCGCCTCGTGCGTAAAGAGGTGTGAAGCGGAGGAATGCCCATGAAACGTGCGCTCACGGCCGGGTTCGTGCTCTCGGCGGCCCTTCTGGTGTCGGGCTGCATGCACGGGGGCGACTGGGGCAGCTCGGCGTTCAAGGCCACGGTGAACGAGTCCAGGCCGCTCGCGAAGAACGGGCACTTCTCGATCGACAACACCAACGGGCGCGTCGAGGTGACCGGCTGGGACCAGGCGGAGGTCAAGATCGAGGCCACCAAGCGCGCCGGCAGCGAGCGCAGCCTCGAGGAGCTCCGGATCGAGATCGACGCCGAGGCCGACGACGTCCGGGTGCGGACCCGCTACCCGCGTCCCCGCTGGATGGGCGGCGCGGGCCGAGTGGACTACGTGGTCCACGTGCCGCGCACGGCGCGGGTGAGCGTCGAGAACGTGAACGGGCGCGTGGAGATCTCGGACGTCACGGCCGAAGTCGAGGCGTCGACGGTCAACGGATCGGTCGAGGTGCGTGAGGCCTCGGGCGAGGTCGAAGTGTCGACGGTGAACGGCAGCGTCGAGGCCTCGCTGTCCCGCGTCGATCCGCAGGGCCGAAGCCGCCTGCACGCCACGAACGGCTCGGTGCGGCTGACCCTGCCGGCGGACGTGAACGCCGAGATCGAGGCGAGCACCGTGAACGGCGGCGTCGGGTGCGACTTCGACCTCGAGGGTGGGCGCAAGTCGCGGCGCAAGCTGGAGGGCCGCATCGGCAGCGGCGGGGCGCGCTTCGATCTCGGGACCGTGAACGGCTCGGTGAACATCGACCGCGGGCTCTCGGCTCGAGCGGCCACGCGGCAGCCGGCCGAGGCGACGCCCGCGGCCCAGAGCCGCTAGCGCCCGGGGGCCCCGGAGGCCCCACACTCCTGTCGAGGTCGAGGCGACGCTTCCGGAGATTCGCGCGCTTTCGGCCTGAGCGGGCAACGGAGACACGGGCTTCCGGGGGGCGCTCGGCCGCCGCGCCCCCCGGACCCCCTGGGCGGGGGAATATCGGCCGGTGCCCGGCCGGGGCCGGCGAGTAACGGCACGCCGCGGAACGCTGCAAACCCATGTGCCGTAGACTCGTGCGGAGACAGCAATGAGCAGCGCCCGAGCCCAAGCGCCCGCGAGCGGTGAGCCGCTGAAGCCCGACTGGAAGCGCGCCTCCGACGGGATCGGGATGGCGGGAGTGGCCGTGTTCCTCCTGCTCAACACCACCGGGGTCCTGCCCTGGTCGTTCTGGGTGGACGCCATCGCGCTCTGGCCGCTGCTGATCATGTCGGCCGGAATCAAGATCGCCTTCGAGCGGACGCGGGCGCCCTGGCTGGTGCTGCTCGGGCCCGCGATCGTGCTCGGCGGGCTCGCCTGGGTGGCGACGGGCGCCCGCACCGACATCCCGGTCGGCCCCTGGAAGACCGAGGGGCCGCTGCCGCTGCCCGAGGGAGCGAAGCGCGTGAAGCTCGACCTCGACCTCCTCGCCTCGCGGCTCAACGTGGTCTCGCGCGAGATCGAGCAGGGCGCCATAGCCGACGCGCGCTCGATCGAGCGGCGCGCCAGCGCCAGCCTCGAGGTCAAGCGCGAGGACGACACGGCCAACGTCCGGCTGAACTCCGGCACGAAGGACGGCGTCGTCGTGCTGCCGGGACGAAGGCAGCGCTGGGAGCTGGCCGTCGCCGAGCAGCTGCCGCTCGCCTACGAGCTGCGCGGCGCCATGGTCCGAAGCCAGCTCGACCTGAGCCGCAGCCACCTCGAAGGCGGCGGCATCAACGGCGTCTTCCTGATCACCCGGCTCACGCTGCCCGCGGTCGAGTCCACGGTCAAGCTCCGCCTCAACGGGGTCTTCAACGTGCTGCGCGTGAGCGTCCCGCCGGGCACGCCCGTGCGCGTGCGCGGCACCGGCTTCCCCTTCAACCTGGTGAAGCGCCGGCTAGTCGGGGATCCCGATCGCCCCGGGTACGAGATCCACGTCGACGGCATCTTCAACGCCATCGCGGTCGACCGGCTCCGCGAGCCGTCCGCCGCGCCCGGCGAGACGCCTCCCCCTGAGCCGCCCGCGGGCGAGCGCCCGAAGCCCGAGGCCGAGCCCGCGCCGCCCGCCCCGCCCCCGCCCGTCCGCGGATAAGATCGGCCGTCGGCCGCTCGCACGGCCGCCGACCGAGGTGACCCCATGCTCGAAGAGCGCCCGTCCTTCCTGACTCGCGTGCTGCGCGGCCTCGACGGCCTGCGGCGGTTCCTGGTCAACGTCCTCTTCTTCGGCCTGCTCGCCGGGCTCGTGATCGCGAGCCTGGGGGGGCGGCCCAAGGTCCCGGACGGGGCCGCGCTGGTGCTCAACATCCGCGGAACGATCGTGGAGCAGCTCGAGCGCGTCGACCCGGTCGAGCGCTTCGTGGCGCGCAGCACGGGCGCGGGCGCCGTGGCCAGCGAGACGCTGCTTCGCGACCTGACGGACGCGCTGCGGCTCGCCAAGGACGACGCGCGCATCAAGGCCGTCTACCTCGACACCAACGACATGGCCGGCGCCGGCTTCACGAAGCTGCGGGACCTGCGGAGAGCGCTCGCCGACTTCAAGCAGAGCGGCAAGAAGGTGATCGCCTACGGCGACGACTACATGCAGCCGCAGTACTACCTGGCGGCGCAGGCCGACGAGGTGTACCTCCACCCGGAAGGGATGGTGCTGATCGAGGGCTTCGGCCGGCAGCGCAACTACTACAAGGAGGGCCTCGACCGCTTCGGCATCGAGATGCACGTCTTCCGCGTGGGCGAGTACAAGTCGGCGGTCGAGCCGTACCTGCGCGACGACATGTCCAGGGAAGCGCGCGAGATGTCGCTCGACACCTACGGCGACCTTTGGCGCGGGTGGCTGGCCGACGTGGCCGAGGCGCGCAAGATCACGCCCGGGGACGTGACCGCGCTCGTCGAGGGGCTGCCCGACCGGCTGCGCGCGGCGAAGGGCGACATGGGAGCGCTCGCGAAGGAAGCCAGGCTCGTCGACACGCTGGCGCCGCGCGACGAGGTCCGCAAGCGCCTGATCGCGCTCGTGGGCGAGGACGAGGAGAGCCACTCGTTCAAGCAGGTCGGCCACGCGACCTACTTGAAGGCGAAGGGCGGCGACCGCAGCGGCGCGCGCGGCAAGGCCAGGGCGGTGGCGGTCGTGGTGGCCAAGGGCTCGATCCTCGACGGCACACAGCCCGCCGGGACGATCGGCGGGGACTCGACGGCTCGGCTGCTGCGCAACGCGCGGGAGGACGAGTCCGTGCGCGCGGTGGTGCTGCGCGTCGACAGCCCGGGCGGCAGCGCGTTCGCCTCGGAGATCATCCGCCGCGAGTGCGAGCTGGTGCGCCAGGCCGGCAAGCCGCTCGTGGTCTCGATGGGGACCGTGGCCGCCTCGGGCGGATACTGGATCGCGACCGCGTCCGACGAGATCTGGGCGGCGCCCGAGACGATCACGGGCTCGATCGGGATCTACGGGGTGTTCCCGAGCATCCACAAGCCGCTCGCGAAGTACTTCGGCATCCACACCGACGGGGTCGGCACCACGCGCTTCAGCGACGTGCTGCGGCCCGACCGGCCGCTCGACCCCGGGGTCGCCGACGTGATCCGGCAGTCGATCGACGACGGCTACCAGGACTTCATCACCCGCGTCGGCGAGGCGCGCAAGATGACCCCGGAGCAGGTGGACAAGATCGGCCGCGGCCGGATCTGGAGCGGCGAGGACGCCAAGGGGCTCGGGCTCGTGGACCAGCTCGGCACGCTGCAGCAGGCGATCGAGTCGGCCGCGGCGAAGGCCAAGCTCGAGAAGGGCTACCGGGTGTGGTACGTCGAGAAGGAGAAGTCCTTCCGCGAGCAGCTGCTCGAGATGTTTGCGGCAGGGGCGCGGGCCGCGGCCGGCGAAGAGGCGCTCGCCGACCCAGGGTCGACCCGCTCACCCTTCTCGGTCGCCGCCAGCCTGCGGCGAATCGAGCGAGACGTCGCGGAGCTCGCGCGCTGGAACGACCCGCGCGGGATCTACGCCCACTGCCTCTGCGGAGACGAGTAAGGGGCCGACTGTCTGGTCAGGGCTTGGATCGACGCCGGCGACGGGCGCCGATGCCAAGATTCAAGACCTGACCCCTCAGACGGAGGCGCCGCGGATGCGGCGGTTGAGGCGGTGGTACTCGCGGCGGAGCGCCTTCAGCTTCTTGCGGTCCGCGCCCGCGATCGCCTTCTCCTTTTCGCCGCGGATCGCGTGCATCCGGGCCTTGAGCTTGGCCTTGTCGATCCCGACCGCCGCGTGGTGCGGGTGCTTGTGGTAGTCGATGCCGAGCGCCTTGCACAGAGCCGGGAGCAGGTGCTCCTTGTTCATCTGCGTGTAGCCCTTCACCGCCTCGTGCTCGAGGCCCTTCGCGATCTCGCGCAGGTCGTCGACCGTCTTGCCCTTCAGCTCGTCGTACGTGTGCGCCATGAGGCCGTCCTCTCTCCAGGGATTGCGGGAGAATTCTAGCGCGGGACGGAGCACGGCGGGGATGGTAGCCTTCAGCTGGAGGCCTTCGGATGCCTGAGGATCTCGACGACTTCGATCTCGAGCCGACCCGGCGGGACGAGGAGACGATCCGCGAGACGCGGCGGACCTCCCCGGACCCGGGCGGCGACGGGCCGCGCGGCGGAATCGGCTTCCCCATGATCCTGGCCGCCGTCGCGGTGCTCGTGATCGCGCTGCTCGGCGTGCTGTTCCTGGTCTTCCAGCGGCCCGGCAAGCCGGCGGCCACCCCGCAGCCCGTGGCGGCCGCCCCGCCGGCACCGGCGCCTTTAGCGACGCCCGCGGTGGCCCTGCCCCCGCTCGACGAGAGCGACGCGTTCGTGCGCACGATCGCGCAGGCGCTGTCCGCGCACCCCGAGCTCGCCCGCTGGCTGGCGCAGAGCGCGTTGGTGCGGACGCTCACCGCCGTGGTCGACAACGTCGCCAACGGCGAGACGCCGCGGCCGCACCTCGCGTTCCTGGCGCCCAAGCAGCGCTTCAAGGCGGCGCGCCGGCCGCCGCGGCAGATCGTGCCGGACGCCGCGGGCTTCCAGGGCTACGACCTCTTCGCCGACACCGTGGCCTCCGTGGACGCGGGCGTCGCGGCCGCCGGCTACAGGACGCTCGCGCCGCTGTTCGAGGCCGCCTACGTGGACCTCGGCTACCCGGGCGGAGGCTTCCCGAAGGCGCTCGAGCGCGCGCTCCAGGCGCTCACCGCCGTGCCCGTGCTGCGCGAGGACGTGGCGCTCGTGCCGCACGCGATCGGCTTCCGCTACGAGGACCCGGCGCTCGAGGCGCTCACGCCGGCGCAGAAGCAGTTCCTGCGCATCGGGCCGCGCAACGTCCGCATCGTCCAGGGGAAGCTGCGCGAGCTGCAGGCGGCGCTCGCGCCGGAGCCGAAGCCGCAGCCCTGAGGCTCCTCGACACCGGAGCACCCGGGCGCATATAGTCGGGTGCATTCGATGACCCAGCCGGTGCTCGTGCTCGACAACCCCGTCCAAAGCTATGCCTGGGGCTCGCGCACGGCGATCGCGGAGCTGCTCGGCCGGCCCTCCCCCGCACCCGGGCCCGAGGCCGAGCTGTGGATCGGCGCGCACCCGAAGGCGCCGTCGCGGATCGCCGAGCCGAGGGGCCGCGGCACGCTCGACCGCGCGATCCAGGACGACCCGGTCGGCCTGCTCGGCTCCGAGGTGTGCGACCGCTTCGGCAACGAGCTGCCGTTCCTGTTCAAGGTGCTCGCGGCGGCGCAGCCGCTGTCGATCCAGGCTCACCCGAGCCAGCAGCAGGCCCGCGCCGGCTGGGCGCGCGAGAACGCCGAGGGCATCCCGCTCGACGCCGCGCGCCGCAACTACCGCGACATGAACCACAAGCCCGAGCTGGTGTGCGCGCTCACGCCGTTCACGGCGCTCAAGGGCTTCCGCGCGGCGGACGAGCTGGTGCGCGCGCTCGAGCCGATCGTGCGCCCGGAGCTCGCGGCGGAAGCCGGGCGGCTCGCGCGCGAGCAGAACCCGGCCGCGCTGCGCGCGCTCTTCGCGCGCCTGATGACGCTCGAGCCCGAGGAGCGCGAGCCGCTGCTCAAGCGCGCGGCCGCGCAGGCGGCGCGTCGCGCCTCCGACCCCGCCTGGGGCTGGGTGAAGCAGCTGATGGACGCCCACCCAGGCGACGTCGGCGCGCTCGCGCCGCTCTACCTGAACCTGGTGACGCTCGCCCCGGGCCAGGCCTTCTTCCTCCCCGCGGGGGAGCTGCACGCCTACCTCGAGGGCGTGGCGCTCGAGATCATGGCCAACTCCGACAACGTGCTGCGCGGCGGCCTCACGCCCAAGCACGTCGACCTCCAGGAGCTGCTGGCGACGCTGGTCTTCGACGCCCACCCCCCCGAGCTCCTGACGCTCGAGGACTGCGGCCCCGGCGAGAGGGTGTTCCGCACGCCGGCGCGCGAGTTCGAGCTGGGCTTCCTCGAGATCGCCCCGGACCGGCCCTTCACGGCGACGGGCGGCCGCGGGGTCGAGATCCTGCTGCAGCTCGAGGGCGGCTGCCGGCTGTCGAGCGGCGGCGCGACGGTGACGCTGTCGCGCGGGCGCAGCGTGCTGGTGCCGGCCGCGCTCGAGTCGTACGTGCTCGAGGGGCAAGGGCGCCTCGCACGCGCGCGAGTGCCGGCTTGAACCGCGTCCAGCTCGCGCGGGTGGTGGCCGTGGCGGTGGACCTGGCGCAGTTCGCGCTGCTGCCGGCCGAGCTCACGCCGCTCAACAACGCGGTCGACGTCTTGACGGCGGTCGCGATGGTGTCGCTCGTGGGCTGGCACTGGGCCTTCCTGCCCACGTTCCTGGCGGAGCTGGTGCCGTTCGTCGACCTCGTGCCCAGCTGGACGCTCGCGGTGATGTTCGCCACCCGCGGCACGGGCGCCCCCGGCACGCCCGGGGCAAAGCCGCCCCTGCCCCCGGCGGGTCAGGCGCGCGACGCCTCCGGCTCGTAGAGCAGGCCGATCTGGTAGAGCCCCGCCGGCAGCGCGAGCGGGACGCTGCCCAGCCCGTCGAGCCGCAGGCGGAAGTCCCGCCCCCCGTCGCCCGACAGGTGCACGACGATGTCGCTCAGGATCGGGATGTCCGGCAGCTGCACCTGCAGGAACACCTGCCGGCCGGCTTCCGGGTTCTCCTCCTCGAACACGCGCAGCGGCCCGAAGTCGGCGAGCCCGGCGAGGTCGTCGGGGATCCGGATGTGCGGCGTGTCGTGGCCGAGCCGCTCGCGCAGGTACCCCTGCAGCGCCATCTCCACCTCCATCAGGCGGAACAGCGACCGCGCCACGCGGTTCTTGCGCAGGATCTGCAGGAGCGGCGCCGCGACCACGTCGCGCGCGAGCGTCCACTCGCCCGCCGCGATCAGCGTCGCGAGCTGGTCGAGGCTCTTGAAGAGCAGCCCGCTCTCGACCGGCGCGAGCCGCACGCTCGAGACCTCGAGCAGGATCGTCTCCAGCAGCCCGAGCGCGTCCTTGCCCTCGCGCCGGTTCTCGCTGCCCTCGGCGGTCTCCTCCCAGGCCATCTGCACGAGCGTCGGGACCAGGCGGAAGAAGGTCGCCTTCACCTCGCGCGCGGGCTCGGCGCCGAGCGTCGGGACGAGCGCCTGGAAGAAGACGACGAAGCTCTCGGCGGCCTGCGCGGCGTCGCGCCGCGGGCTGCGACGGCACGACTCGACCAGGCCGTTGCAGCGATCGGAGAGCGCGCCGGGCGCGAGGTCGAGGAAGGCCGCCTCGTTGAGCGGCGCGCCGCCCGGCTGCGGCGCGGCCAGGAACGCCGCGAGCGTCTCACGGTAGCCGCGGGCGGCCTCGCCCGCCTGGGCCACCTCCGACACCTTGATCCCCGAGCCGGTGACCAGCCCCTCGAGCTCCGAGAGGAACTCCGAGTCGAACGTCTCCTGGCTCTGCGGGTCCGCTATCGTGAGCCTCCCACGAGAGGCAGTGTATGCGCGGCACGCCCGAAAGGGCAACGAGGGGCGATAATCCGGTGCGCATGAAGCGGCTCCTGCACCACGCGTCGCAGCTCCTTCCCGCGCTCCTGGCGCTGGGGCTGCTCGCCTGGGTGCTGCGCTCGGCCGACCTCGGGCGCGCGCTCGAGCTCATCCGCGGGCTCGGGCCCTGGCTGCCGCTGCTGCTCGTGCCCAACCTGGCGGCGATCGTCACGGAGGCCGGTGGCTGGTGGCTCTCCTTCGACCGGCTCGGCGCGCGCCCGCGCTTCCGCAGCCTCGTGTCGGTGCGCGTGATCGGCGACGCCCTGATGCTGGGCCTGCCCTCCGGGTCGGTCGTCTCCGAGACGGTACAGCCGTGGCTGCTCAAGCGCCGCTGCGGCGTGCCCACCGAGCACGGCATCGTCGCCACCGTCGCCCGCAAGTTCTTCGTCGTCCTGTCGCACGGCCTGTTCCTGGCCGGCGCGACGATCCTGGCCTGGCCGCTGCTCGAGCGCGCCTCGCGCTCGGCGATCGGCCGCGTCGGCCTCCCGGCGCTGCTGCTGCTCGTCTCGCTGACGCTCGTGACGGTGGCGCTGCTGCTGCTGACCGCGACGGCGCTCGGCCGGCTGGCGGACCGGCTGCGGCGCGTGCTCGACCGCTTCGTCGGCCGCTGGATGGGCGCGTGGCTCGAGCGCAACGCGCTGCGCTTCCAGCGCACCGACGCCGCGCTCGCCGGCTTCTTCCGCAGGCCCTGGGGCCTGTGGCCCTCGGTGCTGCTCTACGGGCTCGGGTGGTTCGTCCGCTCGCTGGAGACGCTGCTGTTCCTGCGCCTGGTGGGCGTGGACGCGCCGCTCACGGCGGCGATGGTGATCGAGACCGCTCTCATCCTGGTTCGCGCGATGGCCGTGCCCGTGCCCGCGGGGCTCGGCGTGCAGGACCTCGGCTACGTGCTGAGCCTGCGCGCGCTCGGCGTCTCCGACCCGACCACTGTCGGCGCCGCGTTCGTGCTGCTGAAGCGCGGCAAGGACGCGTTCTGGGTCGCCGCGGGCTTCCTGCTGCTGAGCCTGGGCCGGCGCGCGGGCGCCCCGCTGCTCGAGCGCACCGGCTAGGCCGTCCGCTCGCTTGTCTCGGGCCGGTGCTTCGTGCTTCACTGCCTGCGATGCGACTGGTGACGCGACCCGACCTCGACGGCCTCACCTGCGGCGTGCTGCTCTCCGAGTGCGAGACGCTCGACGGGATCGAGCTGGTCCACCCGCAGGACGTGACCGACCGCCGCATCCCGATCGGGCCCGCCGACATCATCGCCAACCTGCCCTACCACCCGGCGTGCGGGATGTGGTTCGACAACCACCTGCTGACGGACCCCAAGGCGATGCCGCCCACCGGCTTCAAGGGGCGCTACGGCAAGGCCCCGAGCGCCGCGCGCCTGGTGTACGAGCACTACCTGCCCAGCCACCCCGCCCTGGCCCGGCACCAGGCGCTCGTTACCGAGACCGACCGCCTCGACTCCGCGCAGCTCACGCTCGAGGACGTGACGACGCCCTCCGGCTACGTGCTGCTCGGGCTGACGCTCGACCCCCGCACCGGGCTCGGGAGCCTGCGCGGGTACTTCGACGAGCTGCTGCCGGCCGTGCGCGACCGCCCGATCCAGGAGGTGCTGGCGCTCGCCTCGGTGCGCGAGCGGGCCGCGCGCATGCGCGAGCAGGACCAGGCCTTCCGCGACGCCGCGCGCGCCCGCTCGCGGCTCGACGGCGACGTGGTGGTGACCGACTTCCGCGACCTCGACCCGCTCCCGGTGGGCAACCGCTTCCTGATCTTCACGCTGTTCCCGGAGGCGAGCGCCGCGGTGCGCGTGCAGTGGGGCCCGGGCCGCGAGCGCGTCGCCGTGTCCGCCGGCCGCTCGATCCTGAACCGCCACTCGCGCGCGAACATCGGCGTGCTGATGTCGCTGCACGGCGGCGGCGGCCACGCCGGGGCGGGCGCCTGCCTGCTGGACCCGGCCTCGGCCGACGCCCGCATCGCCGAGATCGTGGGGGCGCTCAAGCGGAATGGATGAGCGCGAGGTCGGGGCAAACCTGCCCTGGCTCGACTACGGACAGGACTTCGGTCGGAGCGCGTGGCGGCCGCAGGGCGGCCTCGCCCGGCCCGAGGCGCGCGAGCGGCTCCGGCGCGAGCTCGGGAAGCTCGCCGACTCGGGGGCCCGGCTGGTTCGGCTCTGGCTCCTCGGCGACGGCCGCTCGGGCCTCCGCGAGGAGCCGGGCACGCTCGGCCTCGACGAGTGCGTGCCGGGCGACCTCGACGCCGCGCTCGCGGCGCTCCGCGAGGCCGGCCTGCGCGGGCTGCTGGTGCTGATGGACTTCCTCTGGTTCGCGCCCGCCCGCGTCGAGCGCGGCGTGCAGCTCGGCGGCCGGCGCCACCTGGTGCGCGAGGCCGAGATGCGGGCGCAGCTGCTCGAGCGCGTGTTCGCCCCGATCGCCGGCAGCTGCGCGGACCGGCCCGAGGTCGCGGCCTTCGACCTGATCAACGAGCCCGAGTGGGCGACGCTCGGAACGGGCACGCTCGACCCGCGCCGCTCCGTCTCGCGGCGGGAGATGCGCGGCTTCCTCGCGGCCCTCGCCGGCTGCGTTCGCGCGCGGGCGCCCCAGCCGATCTGCGTCGGCCTCGCGAGCTCCCGCTGGCGCTCGCTCGTGGACGGCCTGCCGCTCGACTTCGAGCAGGTCCACTGGTACGAGAGCCTCGACAGCCTGACCGCGCTCGCCCGACCCGTCGCCGCGCCCGGGCCCGGGCGGCGGGCGCCGCTCCTCGGCGAGTTCCCGACCCGGGGGGCGTCGGTGCCGCCCGAGCGGATCTACGAGATCGCGGAGCAGGCCGGCTACTCGGGCGCGCTCGCCTGGTCGGCGCTCGCGACCGACTCGGCCACCGACGGCGCCGCCTGCCGAGCCGCCCTGCGCCAGGCGACGGGCCGGGCCCGGGCGGCGCGGCTCGGGGCGTGAGCGAGTGCCCGTCTACCGCCTCGACGAGCGCCTGCTGTTCCCGCCGCCCGAGCGCGGGCCGCGCCGCGGCCCGATCGCCGTGGGCGGCGACCTCTCGCCCGAGCGGCTGCTGCTCGCGTACTCGATGGGCATCTTCCCGTGGCAGGGCGAGCCGCTGCACTGGCACTGCCCCGACCCGCGCATGGTGCTGCTCGCGGACGAGCTCCACGTCACGCGCAGCCTGCGCCGGGCGCACAGGCGCGCGCCCTTCCGCCTGACGCTCGACACCGCCTTCACCGAGGTGATGACCGCCTGCGCGTCGGCGCCGCGGCCCGGCCAGGAGGGCACCTGGATCACGCCGGAGATGGTCGAGTCCTACACGGAGCTGCACCGGCGCGGCATCGCGCACTCGGTCGAGGCCTGGCAGGCCGAGCGGCTGGTGGGCGGGCTCTACGGCCTCTCGCTCGGGGCGGTGTTCTTCGGCGAGTCGATGTTCGCGCGCGAGCCGGACGCGTCGAAGCTCGCCTTCGTGGCGCTCGTCGAGCAGCTCGGACGCTGGGGCATCCCGCTCGTGGACTGCCAGGTGTACACGCCGCACCTCGCCCGCTTCGGCGCGCGCGAGTGGCCAAGGCGGGCGTTCCTGCAGGCGCTCAGCGCCGCCCTCGATCGCACGACGCGGCTCGGCCCCTGGAGATTCGACGCTGGCGGGGACCCGTCCGCGCCCTAGCGCGTCTGTCGTAGCTGAGCCAGGGCGACGGCGAAGTCCGCGGGGACCGGGCTCTCGATCACGAGCGGCTCGCCGGTCACCGGGTGCGGCAGCTCCAGGCGCCACGCGTGGAGCATGAGGCGCGGCGCGCGCGCGGCGGGCCTGCCGTAGACGGCGTCGCCGAGGATCGGGAGGCCCACGTGCGCCAGGTGGGCGCGGACCTGGTGGCGGCGGCCGGTGAGCGGACGCACCGCCACCAGCAGGGCGCCCTTCAGGACCTCGCGCACCAGCACGTCGGTGGCCGCGGCCTGGGCTCCCGGCCCGCCGATCCGCACGCCCTCGCGGCCCGGGCCGGCCGCGCCGATCGGCGCTTCGATCCGGAAGCGCTCCGGCGGCCGCCGCTCGGGAAGAGTGGTGATCGCGAGGTAGGTCTTCGCGGCCTGGTGCGAGGCGAAGGCCTTCGCGAGGCCGGCATTCGCGCGCGGGTCGACGCCGAAGAGCACGACGCCGGTCGTGTCGCGGTCGAGCCGCTGGTGCACGGACGGCGTGACCGGCGCTCCTCGCTCGCGCAGCCAGTCCCGGACGTGTCCCACGAGGCTGGGGCGCGCCGGGTCGGCCGTCGCGTGCGTGGGCAGGCCGGCGGGCTTGTCGACCGCGAGCACGATCCCGTCGTCGAGCAGGATCCGCGCAGCCGACAGGGCGAAGGGCCGATCGAGCACGCGCGCGCGGGCCTGCAGCCGCTCCGCCTCCACGAGCGCCGCCACGTGCTGGCCGCGCCGGAGCGGCCGGCCGGGGGCGCGGACGATCTCGCCGTCCACGCGCACGCCGCCCCCGGACACGAGCGCCCGGACCCGCGCCATCGGCACCGGATCCCCGAGCTCGGCGGCGAGCCACGCCCGCAGCGCGTCGACCAGGCGCTGCCCGGCCTCGGCCGCTCCCACCCGGCGCTGGAGCCTGTGCTCCTGCCGCGAGCGCCGGGCCGCCACTACTGCGGGCCCGCCGGCGAGCCGCCGGCCGGCGCCCCGCCCTTCGCCTCGGGCACGAGCTGGTGGAACAGGCTCGACTCGCGCCGGAAGAAGCCCTCGGTGTGGAACGAGTCGGCGAGCGCCAGCCGCTCGTAGTCCACGTGGTGGCCGATCTCGTGCACCAGCGTGCGCAGGAAGGTGCGGAACGCCACGATCCGCTTGTGGTGCGCGGTCCGCATCCACAGCTGGATCCGGGGCGTTCGCGCGGCCTCGCGGGTGTAGAGCCCGTGCAGCTCGCCCCAGTCGGCCGAGGGCCGCACGGCCAGCACCTCGATCCTGACGGGGGGCAGCTCGAGCTGGACCACGAGCCCGAGCGCGAGGGCTCCCGCGGCGGCCTCGACGGCCCGCCGCTCCTCGGTGGCGAGCGCCTGCCGCAGCTCCTCCACCAGCGGCTGCAGCTCGCTCGGGCGCGGCAGCGTCACGGAGGTGACGGCGTCGCTCTTCCTGTAGATGGCCCGCTCGCGCGCCGAGAGCCGCTGGTAGTAGGCGAAGGGCATCCGTGGGACATCCATTCTACCGGCCCCTGACCGCCGCGAGATCGTCCGGAGCCCCGCCAAACCGCCCAAACTCGCCCTTTCCGCAAACGAACCGTTGACGCCGCGGCCGGGGAGCGCCTACCTTTGGTGGTAGGGGAAGAGGCCGTGACCAACCCGCCCGCGATTTCGGCCGTTGCCCGCAACGCCGTCCGTGAGCAGATCGCACTCCGAGCGCTCCTCGACGAGGTCGAGGCCGCGTTCGTGCGCAGCCCGCCCCGCACCGGGTGCGGGCCAGACGTGGTCGCGGCGCGCCTCGACACGCTGCGCGGACCGCTGCGCGCCCACTTCGACGAGGAGGAGCGCGCCCGGCTGTTCGAGACGATCGAGGAGCACGCCCCCGAAGCCGCCGGCGCGTGCGCGCGGCTCCGCGACGAGCACCGCACGCTGCTGCAGCGCCTCGACGCGCTGCGCGTCGCGACACCGGTGAATCGCCGCGGCGGCGGCTGGGTGAGCGAGGTGCGCCGCTTCCTGGCCGACGTGCTCGAGCACGAGGACCGCGAGGCCGAGCTGCTGCAGCGCGCGCTCGACGGCGGCGCCCCCGCCGAAGACTAACGTCAGCGTCGTTTCGCGCAGGATTCGTTGTCGTTGTCGAGGCGAAACGACGCTCTCTGAGCCGTCCCTGCCTTGACTATCCGTTGTCCGTCGTCCGTTGTCCGTCGTCCGTCGTCCTTTGTCCTTTCACTTCCGCCCGGTCTTGTGCTCCTGGATCAGGCGCTCGACCACCTCGGGCTCCGCGAGCGTCGTGAGGTCGCCGAGCCCCTCGTACTCGGACGAGGCGATCTTGCGCAGGATGCGGCGCATGATCTTGCCGCTGCGCGTCTTCGGCAGGCCCGCGGCCACGTGCACCACGTCGGGCGCCGCGAACGCGCCGATCGCGTGGCGCACCTGCTCCTTGAGAGCGCCCTCGAGTTCGGCCGAGCCCTGCTTCGCGAACTCGGCGGTGAGGATCACGTAGGCGTACACGCCCTGA
>CAZMRX010000041.1:0-22559 GCA_964568755.1 uncultured Acidobacteriota bacterium
CCTGAACGGAGGCTGACCGGCCTGAACGGAGAATGAGGAGGCGGCCCGGCCAGACGGGGCCGCGGCGTTTTTTTCGCTGGGGGGCAATCAGCGTGCCCCCCAGACCCCCTCGCTAGCTTGGGGCAATGAGCGTGCCCCCCGGACCCCCTCGCTGGCAGCCCTCGCTAGCCTGGATCCGGGCTCTGGTCACCGAGGCCGGCGCGGATCGTGAGGGCGAGCGACTGCGACATCACGTTCTTGCCCGTCTTGCGCAGCGTGACCTTCACGCGGTAGACCCCGGCGAACTGGAAGGTGTGATTCGCCGAGAAGCGCCGCTCGATCTTGGCCCCCTCGGCCCAGGGGTCGCAGTCGGCTTCCTTCACGCTCTTGCCGCCGTCGCCCCACTCCCACTCGACCTCGGGGCAGTAGAGCTCCTCGACGTCGTCGCCGCCCTTGAGCTCGGCGACGAACAGGATGTTCGCGGGCGAGAACGCGAAGCGCGGCGACGAGCGCAGCTCGAGGCCGGGCTTCTTCCCCTTCTTCTTGTCGTCTTGCGTACCCGCGAGGGCCGCGCCCCCCAGGCACAGGATGGCGAGAACGGCAACGGTTCTGTGCGACACGGAACACCTCTTTTCGCGACGGGGCCTCTTGAGATTAGATCAGAGTTGCTCCCCAGCGGACAATGCCCGGGATGAGCCTGCGTCTGGAGCCGAGCGCCGCCGTCAAGCAGCGCCGCCTCGAGCGGCTGCTCGCCGATCGCGGCCTCGCGGCGGACGATCCCGGGCTCGCCGGGATCGTCGCGGACGCGCAGCTGCTGGGGAGCCTCGAGCTCGCGGGCTTTCGCTTCAGCTGGGACGAGGTGCGCGCCTCGCGCGCGGCGGCCGCGGGCCCCGCCGAGATCCTCGCGCTGCGGCGCGCGCAGCGGGCCGTGCCCGCGGACGCGCCGTTCAGCCTGGGGGCGATCCGAGCGTGGCACGAGGCGCTCGCCGGGCCCGTGGGCCTGCGCCGCGGCGAACGCGAGCGGGAGCCTGTCCCGCCGGCGCCGGCCGCGCTCGTCGAAGGCCGCCTCGCGACACTCGCCTCGTGGCTGGAGCTGGCCGGCCCGCGCGACCTCGCGCCGGATCAGGCGGCGGCCGTCGCCCTCGCGCGCCTCGTCGAGATCCTGCCGTTCGACGACGCGAACGGCCGCGTCTCCCGGCTCGCCGCCTCGCACCTGATGGTGTCCGGCGGCATGCGCCCGCCGATCCTCGTCGCTGGCGACGCCGCGCGGCTGCGAGCCTCGCTCGAGGCGGCGTTCCGGCTCGAGACGGAGCCGCTCACGGCGCTCCTCGCCGAGGCCTCCTCGCGCGCCGTCGACGTGATGCTGCAGACCCTCAGCGCGCGCTGATCCGCTCGCCGCGCGCGGCGCCGGCGCCGGCCACGACCCGTCGCTCGCCGGTGGCGAAGTCGACCCGCACCACCTGGGCGCGATCCGGCTCGTGCACGAACCGAGCGTCCTCGGTGCTGAAGAAATGGACGCTCGATGTGGATCCCGCGACCTGCCACGCACCCGGGTAGCGCA
The DNA here is from genome assembly GCA_964568755.1 of uncultured Acidobacteriota bacterium. Taxonomy (GTDB): domain Bacteria; phylum Acidobacteriota; class Vicinamibacteria; order Fen-336; family Fen-336; genus DATBSL01. The sequence goes on from CAZMRX010000041.1 coordinate 1,541, forward strand.
GGGCCGGCCTCAGCGCCTCGAGCCTCTCGACGACGGCTCCGCTCGCCACGTCGACGACGACGGTGTCCCTCGCAAGCTGCGACCCGTACACGCAGGACACGGCGACCCGCCCTGGGCCGACCTCGGGACCGAGGCCCAGCGGGCAGCTCGGGAGGGGGAGCTCCATCTCGGCGATGAGGGTTCCTGCCGGGTCGAAGACCCGCAGCCGCGCGTGCGCCGGAGCCGGCTCGGCGGCGTCGGCGCGACGCTCAACGACGATGCGCCCGTCCGCGAGAAAGAGCGCCGCGACGGATCCCGAACCCTCGACGAGGCTCGCGACCTCGTGGCCCGTGGCCCCGTCCCGCAGGCGAAGCCCCGCGTCCCAGGTCAGGATGCGCTGTCCCGTGGCGTCGGGCAGCACGAGCCGCGAGCGGACCAGCGGGTCGACGGCCGCGGCGAGCGGGAACGTGACGCTCGTCGCATCAGCGCCGGCCGCGAGGTCCACGACCCGCATCTCGGCACGCGCCTGCCGCGCGCCGCGGCCGTCGTTGGGCACGAGCCAGGCGCGCGCCGAGCCTTCCGCGGGGAAGCTGACGGCGCCCGGGCGCCAGCCGGGCGGGGTCGTCGTAGTCGCCACGCGGCGCCCCGACGGCAGCGCGAACAGCGAGGCGCCGGACTCGTTCGCCACGAACACCGTGGCCGCCTTCGGGGACAGCGCGAAGAGGGTGTTCCCGGTCGGAGGAGCGCTCGACTCGAGCGCGACGATCGTGACGCGCGGCGACGCGTCGCCGAGATCGAAGAGCTTGAGCGCGGCGCCACCTGTGGCTGCGCCCGCCAGCGCAGCCACGCGCCCGTCCCCGGAGAACATGGGGCCGAAGAAGAGGCGCTCGAGGTCTTCGTCAGGCCCGGGACGCGCGAGGTAGCGGCCGGTGGTGGTGTCGATCAGGAACTCGAGCGGGTAGATCCCGCTGTGCCGGCCCGTGCCTTCGACGTAGAGCCACCGGCCCGCGGGATCGCAGCTGGCGCGCTGGACGATCACGCCGTCCGGGCCGGCCGAGCGCACCCACGCCCAGTAGCCCGCGGCGACGGCCAGGGTCAGCCCGATCACCGCCCAGAAGCCGAGCGAGAGCGCGCGGTGCGCCCGCCGCAGGTCGGTGCGGCCGTACGACACCTGGGCGAGGCTGCCGACGATCCCGGCGAGCGCCAGGGGCAGCAGGCCGACCACGATGATCCCGTATCTCGCCTCGGGGACGATGCCGTACTGCCACAGCGGGGCGAAGTACCGCCGCGTGGCCCAGAACGTCAGGAGCAGCAGCGCCAGGTCCACGACGACCCAGGTCGAGCGCGAGCGCAGCGCCGTCGCGCCGAAGTTCGAAAGCCCGACGATGATGACGATCCCGGCCAGCGCCAGGGGCAGCGCACCCGGGCTTCCGAGGATCGCCCGCAGCCAGGAGTCGCCGTGGCGGCCGCCGAGGGACGACAGCGGGATGGCGGTCATCCACGGGATCGAGATCAGGACGACGCTGCTCACGACCAGCACCATGGCCGCCAGCCACTTGCCGAGCCAGATCGCGCCCCATGGCAGCGGGCGCGAGAACAGGAAGCGGAGCCGGCCGTCCGCCGTGTCGCGCGCCAGCATCGACGAGCCCATGACGACTGCCGCCGCCGCACCCAGCAGGATGGCGCCCGCCGCCCCCGCGGTCGGTGCCGCCTCGCGCGTCACCCCGAACGCCGGTATCACCAGCGGGAAGAAGCCGGCCACGAACGCTCCGGGGAAGAGCAGCCAGCGCTCGCGCAGCTCGCGGACCGCGACGGCCAGGATCTGCTTCACGAGCGCACCTCCACCGGGCCGTCCGCCGCGCGCGTCCCCGCCACCGCCGCGAAGATCTGCTCGAGCGACTGGCCCCGCTCCGCCTTGAGCGCCTCCAGCGGACCCGCGATCGCGAGCCGCCCCCGCTGCAGGATCGCCACGTGGTCGGCGATGCCTTCGATCGCGCGCAAGTCGTGAGTGGTCACGAAGACGGTGGTCCCGCGGTCGGCGAGGTCGCCGATCACCTCCTGGAACACGGCGTCGCGCGCGACCACGTCCAGGCCGAGCGTCGGGTCGTCGAGCAGCAGCAGCTCCGGCGCGTGCCCGAGCGCGAGCGCCAGCGAGACGGCGCCGCGCTGGCCTTTCGACAAGCTGCCAAACGCTCGATCGAGCGGCACCTCGAAGCGCCGCAGGCGCTCGGCCACGCCGGCAGCGTCCCAGCGCGCGTGGAGCCGCCCGCAGAACGCCGACAGCTGGGCGGCGCTCATCTCCGGCGGCGCGTCGGGCTCCTCGGGCACGACGCCGACCCGGGCCATCAGGCTCGTGCGGCGCGTCCACGGGTCCTCTCCGAGCAGCCGCACGCGCCCGATCGCCGCCGGCCGCTGCCCGAGCAGCACGCGCAGCAGCGACGACTTTCCGGCCCCGTTGCGTCCGAGCAGGGCGTAGACGGAGCCGCGGGGCACCGCGAGGCTCAGGTCGTCGACCACGGTCGTGCGGCCGTAGCGGATCGTCAGCCCGTCCGCCTGAAGCGCCGGATCCGGCCCGGACTGCGCGCTCATCGCCTGCCTCCCTTGGCTCTCGACTCGCCGTCCGGCCAGGCCGACTCCAGGGCCGAGACGGCCTCCGCCTGCGTCGCCCCCAGGTTCACGGCCAGCGTGGCGAGCCGCGTCGCTCCCTCGCGCAGCACGCGCGCCCGCTCGGCGGGGGGCATGGCGGGCGGGCGCTCGGCCACGAACGTGCCCTCGCCGCGCCGGGACTCCACGACACCCGCCTCCGCGAGCCGCTGGTACGCCTTCGCCACCGTGTTCGGGTTGATGCGCTGCTCGCGCGCCAGGTCCCGCACCGACGGCAGCGGGTCGCCCGGCCGCAGCGCCCCGGACGCCACCAGGTGCCGCACGCTCTCCTCGATCTGGCTCCAGATCGGCACGGGCAGCGCGGGGTTCACGCGGATCCGGATCGTGGGCGCCATACGAGTACTAGTGTACTAGTACACTAGTACGCATGTCAAGCGGAATCGACGAGCCGCGAGTTTTCGCGTGCTACGCTCCGCGCGATGCGGCTCGATCTCCCGGAAGGGCTCGTGCGCCTGCTCGCCGCGCTGCGCGAGGCGGGCGGCCAGCCGTACCTGGTCGGGGGCGCCGTGCGCGACGCGCTGCTTCAGCTGCCGCTCGAAGACTGGGACGTCGAGGTCTTCGGCCTGCCCGCCGAGCGGCTCCAGGAGGTGCTGGCCGCGCACGGCCGCGTCGACGCCGTGGGCCAGGCATTCCGCGTCTACAAGCTCGGGGGTGTGGCCGGCGTGCGCGGCGCGCTCGACGTCTCGCTCCCGCGGCGCGACTCGAAGGCCGGCCCCGGGCACCGCGGCATCGCCGTGACCGGGGACCCGTTCCTGAGCCCAGAGGAAGCGGCTCGTCGCCGTGACTTCACGATCAACGCCCTGATGCTGGACCCGGCCACGGGCGAGCTGCTCGACGCCTGGGGCGGGCGGCGCGATCTCGAGGCGCGGCTGCTGCGCGCCGTGGACGAAGCCACGTTCGCCGACGACCCGCTGCGCGCGCTGCGCGGCGTGCAGCTCGCGGCGCGCTTCGAGCTTCGCGTGGACGAGGCGACCGCGCGCCTGTGCGCGTCCATGCCGCTGCTGGAGCTGCCGGCCGAGCGGATCTTCGGCGAGATCGAGAAGCTCCTGCTCAAGGCGCGCCGTCCCTCGCTCGGGCTCGCGCTGCTGCGGGAGTGGGGGATGCTAGAGGCGGTCGCGCCGGAGCTCGAGCCGCTGGCGACGACGCCGCAGGACCCGGAGTGGCATCCCGAAGGCGACGTGTGGACGCACACGCTGCAGGTGGTGGACGAGGCGGCGGCGGTCCTCGCCGGCCTCGAGGGCGACCGGCCTCGCAGGCTCGCCGTGATGCTGGGAGCGCTGTGCCACGATCTGGGCAAGCCCGCGACCACGCGCTTCGAGGACGGCCGCGTGCGCTCGCGCGGCCACGAGGAGGCGGGCTTGCCGCCGACCGAGGCGCTGCTCGACCGCTGGGGCGTCCACACCCTGCTCGGCTACGACCTGCGCGCCCAGGTGCTGGCGCTCGTGGCGCAGCACCTCAAGCCCGGCCAGCTCTACGACGACCGCGAGCGCGTCACCGACGGCGCCATCCGGCGGCTGGCGCGCAAGTGCGAGGCCGACCTGCTCTACCGGGTGGCCCGGGCCGATTGCCTGGGCCGCCGCCCGGGCCGCTTCGAGCCCGTCGCGATGGAGTGGTTCCGCGAGCGAATCCAGGCGCTCGACGTCGCCGTTCGCCCGCCCGAGCCGCTGCTCAAGGGCCGCGACCTGCTGGCGCTCGGCCTCCAACCGGGGCCGCGCGTCGGCCGGATCCTGCAGGCGGTTTACGAGAAGCAGCTCGACGGGGCTGTGGCGACACCGGAGGATGCCCGGGCGGAGGCCGCCCGGCTGATCGCCGCCGAGCCGACCCCAAACAGAACAGGCTAGACTCCTCTCATGCCCAAGGAGAAAGACGGGAGCGGAGCGGATCGGCGAGGTTTCCTGACGGCGTCGGCCGCCACGCTGGCCGCGGCGTTCGCGGCGTCGCGCCGCGTGTCGGCCTCGCCCGCCGCTCAGGAGGCGGCCGGGCCCGCGGCCAAGCCGCCGCGCATCCGCTTCGCGGCGATCGGTATGAACCACGGCCACATCAACGGCCAGACGGACGCCGTGATCCGCGGCGGCGGCGAGCTCGTGTCGTTCTACGCGAAGGAGCCCGAGCTGGCGGCGGCCTACGGCAAGCGCTACCCGCAGGCGAAGCTCGCGCGCAGCGAGCAGGAGATCCTCGACGACCCGAAGATCCAGCTGGTGGTGAGCGCCTCGATCGCGAACGAGCGGGCGCCGCTCGGCGTGCGCGTGATGCGCCACGGCAAGGACTTCATGGCCGACAAGCCGGGCATCACCACGCTGCAGCAGCTCGCCGAGGTGCGAGCGGTGCAGGCGGAGACGAAGCGCATCTACTCGATCTGCTACAGCGAGCGGCTCGAGAACCGGGCCACGGTCAAGGCCGGCGAGCTGGTGAAGGCGGGGGCGATCGGCCGCGTGATCCAGACGGTCGGCCTCGGGCCGCACCGCACCAGCCTCAAGACGCGCCCCGAGTGGTTCTTCGTGAAAGAGCAGTACGGCGGCATCCTGTGCGACATCGCGTCGCACCAGTTCGACCAGTTCCTCTACTTCACGGGGTCGACGCAGGCGGAGGTCGTCGCCTCGCAGGTGGCGAACGTGAACCACCCGCAGCACCCCGGTCTCGAGGACTTCGGCGACGCCACGGTCCGGGGCGACGGCGGCACGGGATACATCCGCGTGGACTGGTTCACGCCCGACGGCCTCAAGACCTGGGGCGACGGGCGGCTCACCATCCTCGGCACCGAGGGCTTCATCGAAGTCCGCAAGAACATCGACATAGGCGGCGCGCGCGAGGGCGGCAATCACCTGTTCCTGGTCGACCAGAAGGAGACGCGCTACGTCGACTGCAAGGACGTGGTGCCGCCTTACGGCAGCCAGCTGGTGGACGATGTCCTCAACCGCACCGAGACCGCGATGCCCCAGGCCCACTGCTTCCTGGCGATGGAGCTCGCGATCCGGGCCGAGGCGACCGCCGTGAGGGTGAGCTTCAAGGCCTGATCGCGGCCGGCGCCGGCGCTTCCGCCCGCGCCTTGATGGCGCGCAGCCACATGCGACGGATGAGGGCGCTGCCGGGGTAGATGAGCCGCCAGTAGCGCGCGAAGGCGCCCTGCGACCGCGCGTCGGTGGTCGCGACCCGCGTCTGCGTGACGAGCCGGGACACGCCGCCGCCCACGTCCTCGACGTGGAAGTTCATCACGGCGCGGGCGAGCGATCCCGAGAGCGCCTGGAACTCCTCGGCCGAGCGCGGCGGCGTGCGCCTGCCGCAGCAGACCACGGTCCCGAACACGAGCTCGCGGTCCTTCTCCTCGCCGAGCATCACGAAGCTGGAGCGAAGGGCCACGTCGAGGAGGGGCTCGTCCGCCCCCGGGTGGAGGATGCTCTCGCTCCCGCCGCGCGAGAAGCGAGGCGAGCGCAGCCAGGTGAGCAGCCGGAACAGCCGGATCTCGCGCGCGGTCACGGCCCGCGCCGCGGCGAGGACGCGCTCGGGCGGGGCCGCGACCAGGATCTCGTGGGCTTCGCCGAACTGGTAGGAGGGCACGACCTCGTCGATCGCCATGCGCGGCCCTGGGAGCCGGGGTGGGAACACCGGAAGCCACAGGCCGACGATCAGGAGCACGAAGCCGACGCCGAGGACGAGCAGGGCCCTGCGGCGGGTGCGGATCTTCAGGAAACGGAGGGGACGGATGAGCGAGATGAGGGCCAGAAGGACCAGGGCCAGGGCGAAGTCGACGAGCAGGACGTCCATGATGACGGGTCAGGCCTCAGCGACAACGACGGAAAAGGCGAAACGGCAACAGCAGGCCAAGGCCAGGGCGAGATCGACGAGAAGGACGATCCATGGCGGATGGGTCAGGGGCTCGACGGCAACAACCGGCAGAGGCGGAAGGGACGGAGCCAACAAGACGGGCTGGAACGACTTGAACGAGAACGACGAAGGCCGACGAAGAAACCAGGAAGCGGTCCATCTCCACGGCAAACGGACCGACGAGATGGACCGCTAGTGGGAGATGGACCGCTAATGGCCGTAGGCAGTTTCCTTGTCCAGGACCTCGAGGGTGTGAGCGTAGAGCTCGTCCACCTGGGCGGGGCTGTTGGCGATCGCGGTGAGGCCCAGCTTGCCGAACTCCGAGAGCGCGCCGATCAGGTGGAACAGCACCCCCGACTCGCTGCCGTGGCTGTAGTGCAGCTTGTTCACCGTCAGCAGGTCCACCAGGTCCTCGGGCAGCAGGCCGCGGTAGCGAGGGGAGTACAGGTTGTCGGTGGCCTTGTAGTACTTGGCCTGTCCGCTCGGCGAGAGGAACAGGCCGCTCTCCGGGTCGAGGCTGCCGCCGGTGAGGAACTGCAGGGCCAGGTACGGGTGCGTGGTGCCGCCCATGCGCAGGTTGATCTCGAGCGCCGTGGTCTTCCACGGCCCGTCGGTGGAGTCGCGGTAGACGAGGAAGTCCACGCCGAAGCGGCTGACGACGCCGTGTGCCGAGAGCACCTGGCCGATGCGCAGGCTCGCTTCCTGGATCCCCATGCGGTACTCGTCGCGGGCGGGGAAGCGGCAGCCGAGGAAAACCTGGCCGCTCGGGCCGCCCAGGATCTGGTCGTGGGTCGAGATCAGCAGCACGTCGCCGCGCGGGCCGATCCGCAGCTGGGCGCTCGGCGAGTGCTTCTCCTCCGCCTCGATGTACTCCTCGACGATCCCGCCCATCTTCGCCATCTTGTCGAAGTAGGCCTCGGGCGTCTCCGAGGCCACCGCGAACTCCACCTGGCGCAGCGCGTCGCCGAGCGCGGCCTTCGAGTCCGACGCGGGGTAGCGGAAGAGGGCGTTGCCTTCGCCCGAGAAGCTCTCGTCGAGCTTGACCACCGCGCGCTTGATCCCCGGCCGCCGCGCCCGCAGCTCGGCGAGCGCCTCGGTGATTTCGTGCAGCGTGTGCAGGTCCTCGAAACCCTCCGGCAGCGGCACGTCGGCCTCGCGGAACACCTTGCGGCTGCCGGACTTGGTCCCGAGGCTGGCCAGCTGCGGGTCGCAGCCGTTCAGCGGGATCCCGAGCAGCACCGCCAGCTTGCGCTCGTGCGGGGTCGAGTTGAACACCGTCAGGTAGGCCTTCTGCGGGTCGTTGATGCCGGCACGGATCCGCTCGATCAGCCTCGGCCGCTCGAGGATCTTCTCGGTCAGCGAGCGCGGCGAGGCGTCGTCGGCGCAGAGCAGCGTGAGCCGCGAGCGCGCGTGGCTCGCCGGGATGCCGGCGAGGAACTGCAGGTAGTACTCGAGGATGATCGGGTGGATCGGCTGCGAGGTCACGTACACCATGCGCGCGCGCGGGTTGCGCAGGCGGATCAGCAGGAACAGCAGCCGCTCCTCGTAGAAGCTGGCGCCCGAGATCTTGCGCAGCTCGCTCTGGTCGAGCGTGAGCGAGGGCACCACCACCGCCGTGTGCGGCTCCTCCTCGCGCATCGTGAGCGCGTCCCACACCTCGGCCAGCCGCGGCCGCAGGCGCTGGAACTCGGAGATCTCCTGCTCGGGAGTCAGGTCCTTGAGGAACGGGGGCTTCGGGATCATCGCCCCGGCCTCAGAACACCTCGCCCGCGCGGCCCGCGCCCACAGGCTCGCCCAGCATCGCGTGGATCACGCGGTCCTCGTGCAGGCCGAACGGCAGCGCGAGCGCCTGCGCCCGCCGCCGCAGCGCGCGGAACAGGTGGAAGCGCAGCGGGCCGAGCAGCGTGAAGTCGGAGGTGAGGTGCAGCCGCTGGTCGACGTCCTCCTCGGGGAACTGCCGGGTCAGGATCTCGAGCCGCTCGCGGTACCACGCGTCGCTCACCTCGCCGCGGTCGCGCTTCTGGTCGAGGATCATCATCTGGCGGAAGCGGTCCACGATCTCGGGGTGGTGGTTCACCGCGAACATGCGCGGCATCACGCCGTCCTTGTCGCGCGCGAACTCGATCATCGTGACCGCGTCGCCCGGCTCGCCGCCCACGCCGCGCGTCTCGAAGGCGAGCGGCACGGCGCCGGGCGGGAAGCCGTCCGGCCCCGGGATCAGGTCGAACAGGCGGTTCTCGACGACGCGCAGTCTCGCGCTCGGGCCCACGAGAGCGGCGAAGCGCCGGAACCAGGGGTGGCCGCCCGCCGGCCGCGCCAGGATGTTCTCGAGGACGCCGCTGCACTTGCCCTTCTCCGGCCCGCGCAGCACCGGCGCGGCGGCGCCCGACCAGCGGCACAGCACGCCGAAGGTGTGGCAGACGGCGATCAGCGCGGCCTCGTCGTGGGCCCGGATCGCGTCGAACAGCTCGAAGGCGGGCCGCTCCCAGGAGCCGTCCTCGCGGATGCCCTGCGACTCCGGGCGCACGCCGTCGTTCGCGCGCGGGTCGAGGTGGCCCGGGCCGCCGGTGCCCAGGTAGAGCGAGTAGCGCGGGCCGGGCGGCTCCGGCAGCATGCCCGAGCGGCGCACGTCGAACGACAGCACCCGCACGCGCAGCCCGGCCTTCTCGAGCTCGGGGGTCGCCTCGCAGCCCGCGTCCATCACGGCGTGCACGAGCGAGTCGTGCCCGAGGTTGGGCCAGCCGTGGTTCATGTCCAGCACGGCCACGTCGACCGTACGCGGGTCCGGCGCGGGCAGGTCCGCTGCGCGTTCGACCCGCTTGTACTCGAAGATGCCGCACGGGGCGCTCGCCGGGCAGTCGCTGACGCAGAACTGCCGGCCGTGCCGTTGCTTGAAGCCGCACTCGAGGGGCATGAGACGGACAGTCTACCGGGCCCACCCGCGCGCGTCGAGCGTGGCTCTTGCGCGCGCCTCGCGGATCGGGGAAGACTCGTGGCGTCAGGAGGTGAGCATGAGCCTGGTCCTGACGTCCCCGGCTTTCGCTCCCGGCGGGGAGATCCCCGCCACGTTCACCTGCGAAGGGCGCGACGTCTCTCCTGCCCTCCGCTGGGACGGAGTCCCCGGGCAGGCCATGAGCCTGGCCCTGATCGTCGACGACCCCGATGCCCCGGACCCCGCGGCGCCCAGGATGACCTGGGTGCACTGGGTCGTCTACAACCTGCCGCCCGCGGCAGGCGGGCTCAAGGAGGCCGTCACTGCCGCGGTCCTGCCCACCGGAGCGCGAGAGGGCACGAACGACTGGAAGCGCACCGGCTACGGCGGCCCGTGCCCCCCGATCGGCCGACACCGCTACTTCCACAAGCTCTACGCGCTCGACGTCGTGCTGCCGGACCTCGGCGCCGTCACGAAGGCGCAGCTGGAGAAGGCGATGGACGGGCACGTGCTCGAGCGGACGGAGCTCATGGGGACCTACCAGAAGCGCAAGTAGCTGGCCAACGACGCGCAGCCAACGACCCACAGCCAACGACCCAGACCAACGACCCAAACCAACGACCAGAACCAACGACCAGAACGGGGGGGCCTGGGGGGGTGCACAGCACCCCCCCAGAACAGGAACGCAGGCGTGACGTGACCCCCCTCACCCACGAACTTGAGGAGGACAACGGGCAACAGGCAACAGACAACAGACAACAGACAACAGACAACAGACAACAGACAACAGACAACAGACACAACGAATCGACTCAAAGCCGCGACGAATTCGGCTAACGGACGCCGAATTCGTCGCGGGGGAAGAGATCCCGGTTCAGCAGTCCTTCGATCGGTCCTGCGGCGGGCTTGAGGTTGCGCAGCTTCTCGCGCACCGTCTGCGTGCGCAGCTCGCCGAGGTAGGCCTCGGACTGCGAGAGGCGTGCTTCCCACGCCTGGCGGTCCAGCTGGATCGGGTAGCGGCTGCCGATCAGGATCACGCCGCTGTCCACGTCGAGCACGTGCGGGAAGACGCTCCTGAACGTGGCCCGCACGCGCGGCGTGGGAGCCCAGGTGCACATCAGGCCGCCGGCGCGCAGCCGGCGTGCGCAGGTCTCGAAGAACTCGAGCGAGTACAGGTTGCCGCTGCCCCCGCTCTCCGGCCAGATCGCGTCGGTCTCGATCGCGTCGAAGGCCTCGCCGCGCATCGCCTCGAACGCCCGCCGCCCGTCCTCGAGCCGGATCGACATGCGTGGATCGCGCAGGAAGCTCGCGAGCTCGGGCAGGCTCCGCTCCAGCACGATGCGCCGCAGGATGCGCGGCTGCGGCAGCGAGATCTCGAACACGCTCACGGACTCCGTCTCGCGGCGCAGGCCCGCGGCCCAGGCCGTGTCGCCCGAGCCGAGGCCCACGACGGCCACCCGGCGAGGCGCGGGGTGGATCACCGCCGGGAGGGCGCCGAGCACCGTGTGCACGCCGCCGAACGGCAGCCAGCTGTTGCCCTTGCCGTTCACCGACAAGCGCAGGCGCACCGGGCCGCGCGCGGCGATCGCGACGACGCCGGTGGCGTCCTCCTCGAACAGCGCGCGCTCCTCCGGCCGGATCTCGCCGTGGAGCCGGCGCCACAGCTCCTCGCTGCCGGGCAGGATCGCCGCCATCGCGACGAGCGCGAGCGTCGCCACGCCGAAGCGGCGGCCGTAGTAGCGCCATCCCACGGCCGCGAACACGAGCCCCACGAGCGTCAGCAGGCGCAGCGCTTCGGCGGTGCCGGTGTTCTGGAGCGCCGCGAGTCCCACCAGCAGGCTGCCCGAGACGCAGCCCGCGATGTTCGCCGCCTGCAGCGCGCCCACCTTGCGCCCGCTGGTCCGCACCTCGTCGTGCACGGCCCGCTGCAGCACCGGAAAGGCGAAGCCCATCAGCACGGTGGGCAGCGCGAACAGGACGAGCGGCAGCACCACGTAGAGGTGCAACACCGGCGCGAGCTCGCTCGCGTGCCCGAAGCGGAAGAAGCGGTAGGTGCCCCAGTACTCGACGAGCCAGCTGTAGATCGGCGTGCCCGGCGGCAGGCGGGTGAGCGCGATCACGGAGAGCCCTGCCACGACCAGGATCGCGCACTGGCACAGCAGGAACGTGGCGAGGGGCTGCCGCAGGCGGGAAACCCGGGGCACGGCGAGCAGGCAGCCGGTCGCGGAGCCGAGCAGGTAGATCCCGAGCACGGTGCCGAAGGTGAACGCGGTCGACTTGACCGCCACGTCCACCAGCCGGAACCACAGGATCTCGAGCGAAAGCGCCACGAAGCCGCTGAGCGCGTAGAGCGCGATCCACAGGCCGAACGGGTGCGTCTCGAGCGGCTGCGGCGGGGCCTCGGGCAGCGGGACGGGCGCCGCCTGCGCAGCGCTCGCGCCGCGCGCGAGCACGAGCGCGCCCAGGCCCGCGAGCACGTTCCCGGCCGCGGCGACCGCGACCGCGCCGGGAATGCCGCCCCAGGGCAGGAGCAGCCAGGGCGCCGCGAAGGCGCCGCAGGCCGCGCCGAGCATGTTGATGCCGTACAGGTAGCCGATGGTGCGGCCGGCCGTGCTGACGTCGCGCAGCATGGCGCGCACCAGCAGCGGCAGCGACATGCCCATCAGCAAGGTCGGTGGCAGCAGGGCGGCGAGGTGCGCGAGGCCGCCCGCGAGCGACGGGCTCGGGAGCCGCGACGCGATCGGGTAGAGCCAGTCGTAGTAGAGAAACGGGCTCGCGAGGCCGAAGAGGCCGATCGCGAGCTCGACGATCGCGAACAGCCGAAGCGCAGCGAGCGCCCCGGTGCGCTCGCTCAGGCGTCCGCCGAGGTGGCTGCCGATGCCGAGCCCGGCCATGAAGGCGGCCACGATCATCGCCACCGAGTAGAGGCCCACGCCGCTGTGCAGCGCCAGGATGCGCTGCCAGGCGACCTGGTAGACGAGGGCGGAAGCGCCGCTCAGCAGGAACAGCAGGCCGGCGAGGGCGACTCGGCGCGCGTCAGGCGCCGGCAAGAAACCGCGTCCGCATGGGCCGCTAAAGTGCCACTTCTTGCTGGTGCGCGCAATCCCGCGATGCGCCTTGACATTGGCGCCTCGCGGTTCGCAAGATCCTCGAACGACCATGCCGCTCGATGCCTTCCCGATCCGCCGCGCCGCGACGCTCGCCGCCGTGTTCGCGCTCGCGTTCCTCGTGCGCTCGCTCTACGCGGTGGACCAGGCGCCGGTGATGTACTCGCCCGAGCAGACCGGCACGCGCATGGCCCAGCGCTACGACGACACGGCCGTCTCGATCCTGAAGGGCGAGGGCATCCTGTGGCCGCGCGTGCGGGACGAGCGGCGCACGGGCCTGCTGGCGCGCCCGCCGGGCTTCGCGCTCTACCTGGTGGCCGTCTACGAGACGCTCGGCCGCAGCTTCCCGGCCGCCCAGCTCGTCCAGAACGCGCTCACCTCGATCGGCTGCGTGCTGCTGGTGCTGGCGACGGCGCAGCTCGTCAGCTGGCCGGTCGGGGTGACGGCCGGCGTCCTGGCCGCGCTCAGCGCGCAGCTCGGCTACACCTCCGCGCTCGTGTTGCCTGACGCGCTGTCGGCGCTGCCGCTGCTCGCGGCGCTGCTGCTGCTGGCGCTGGCTCATCCCGACGGCAAGGCGCCCTGGTGGACGAGCGCGCTCGCCGGCGTCCTGGTCGGCGCCGGCGTTTGGCTGCGCCCCAACGTGGTGCTGCTGCCGCCGTTCCTGTCGCTCGTGATCCTGGCCGTCTCGCGCGACAGGCGCCGCGGCCTCGTCCACGCGCTGGCGCTGTCGCTCGCCGCCGTCCTGGTCGTGATCCCGATCACGATCCGAAACTACGTGGTCTTCGGCGCATTCGTGCCGGTCTCGATCAACGGCGGACTGACGCTGTGGCAGGGAGTCGCCGACGCCGGCGGCCGCGAGCTGGGCGCGCGCCGGCACGACACGCTCGTGGCCGAGGAGGAGGCGATCCGCTACGGGCGGCCCGACTACCTCGACTGGTGGGCCGAGCCGGACGGGATCTGGCGGGACAACGACCGCTACCGGCGGGCGCTCGAGGTCGCGCGCGCGAACCCGGGCCGCTACGCGCGCGTGATGCTCGGCCGGATGGGCGAGATGCTGGACTACGCCTCGAGCGAGGCGCCGTTCGTCGGGCGCGAGGCGCCCGGCTCCGCGAGCTTCGCGGGATCGATGCGTCCCCGCGAGGGCGTGCCGGCGACGCCCGCGGACGAGGGCCGCTTCCTGGCTCCCGGCCGGCTCGCGGCGCCGCTGCGCCGGCCGCTCGCGGCGCTGCAGCCGCTGCTGGGCGCCGTGCTGCTGCCGCTTCTCGTCGTCGGCACGGCGGCGCTCGCCTGGCGCGATTGGCGCCGCGCGCTGCTGCTGCTGTCGGTGTCGCTCTACTACCTGCTGCTCGAGAGCCCCTTCATCTACGAGTGGCGCGTGGTCGCGCCCATGCACTACGGGCTGCTGGCCGCCGCCGCCGCGGCCCTGGTCGGGACGTGGGCGCTCGCCGAGCGTCTCCTCCGCGCCCGCGGGAAGCGCGAGCGGGCCGCCCCGTGAGCCTGCGCGGGCTCCTGACGGCTCCCGTCTTCGACGACGAGGCGCAGACGCAGCAGGCCTTCATGCTGCACGTCATCCTGTGGGCGCTCGTCGTGGTGCCGGTGCCGTACGTCGGGCTGGCCCTGATCGTCGAGCCCGAGAACGCCAGGCGCGCGCTCGTCGAGGCCGCAGCCGGCGAAGCCGCGAACGTCTTCCTGCTGTTCCTGCTGCGGCGCAGGCACCTGGCGCTCGCCTGCTCGCTGCAGGTCCTGGCCTTCTTCGCCTTCTTTACCGTCCTCGCGGCGTCGGGCAGCGGTGTCGCCAGCCCGGCCTACACGCTCGGCTACGGCCTGACGATCGTGATCGGCGGTGCGCTTCTCGGCGGTCGCGGGGCTCTCGCCGTCAGCGTGGCGGCGGTGGTCGCCGGCGGAGTCATGGCCGTTCGCGCCGGACCCGAGCCCGCGCTGACGCGGATCAACCCGACGTACGCGTGGGGAATAAGCGCGCTGCTGTTCCCGGTGAGCGCGCTCGTCCAGAACCTCGCCGCGCGCACGGTGCGCCAGGCGCTCTCGCGCGCGCGCTCGAGCGAGGCGAAGTACCGCGCGCTGGTCGCGGAGCTCGAGGCCAAGAACGCCGAGCTCGAGCGCTTCACCTACACCGTCTCGCACGACCTGAAGAGCCCGCTCTACACCCTGCGGGGCTTCCTGGATTTCATGGACCGGGACGCGCAGAGCGGCAACATCGTGAGGCTGCGCGCCGACATCGCGCGCAGTGCCTCGGCCGCCGACAAGATGCGCCGGCTGCTCGACGACCTGCTCGAGCTGTCGCGCATCGGGCGTCTCGTCAACCCACCCGAGGACGTGCCCTTCGCCGAGATCGCGCGCGAAGCCGTGGCGCTGGCGCGCGGGCGGCTGGTGGAGCGCGGCGTCGCGGTGGAGATCGCGGCCGACCTGCCCAGGGTGCGCGGGGACCGTGTGCGCCTCGTCGAGGTCGTACAGAACCTGGTCGACAACGCGGCCAAGTTCATGGGCGGCCAACCCCAGCCGAAGGTCGAGATCGGCGCGCGCGCCGGGGGAGGCGAGCCTGTCTTCTTCGTGCGCGACAACGGCATCGGCGTCCCTCCCCAGCACGCCGAGCGGGTGTTCCGCCTGTTCGAGAAGCTGGAGCCCGCGAGCGATGGGACGGGCGTCGGCCTCGCGCTCGTCAAGCGCATCGTCGAGCTCCACGGCGGGCGGATCTGGGTCGAGCCCTCGAGCCCCGACGGCGGCGCGAGCTTCTACTTCACGCTGCCGCGGCCGACGTGAGCCGGCCCGGGCAGGCTGGCGAGCGCCTCGAGCAGCAGATCGACCTGCCCCTGGTCGCGCAGGTAGTAACCCGCCCTGGAGGCCGCGGCCCGGCCCACGCGAATGCCGAGCCGCCCCCGCGCGCGATCCGCGAAGACGTCCTCGTCGGTCTCGTCGTCGCCGACGTAGACGGCCGCGTCACAGCCCAGTCGTAGCCGCTCGGCCTCGAGTGCGGCTCCCTTGTGCGCCGCCTCCCGCGGCACCACGTTGACCACGCACTTGCCCCCCAGCGTGCGGCTGCCCGCGAGGCGCGAGGCGGCGTCCTGGATCCGGCCGCGTGCGCGGGCCAGGTCCGGGGCGCCTCGATAGTGGACGGCGAGCGAGAGGCCCTTGTCCTCGATCGTCACGCCCGCGAGGCCGCGCAGGCTACGTGAGAGCGACGCGCGCCAGCGGCGCACGCGCGCGCGCAGCTGGCGCGCGCGCGGCGACGGCTCGCCGCCGTGGTTCCCGATCACCTGGCGCAGGCCGAGCCCGCGAAGCCGCGGCAGCAGGTCGCGCCGCGAGCGGCCCGAGATCACCACGCACGGGTAGCGCGCGGCCACTCGGCGCAGCGCCGCTCGTGTCCGCGCCCGCGGCGCGGCCCGCGCCGGGTCCGCTACGATCGGCGCGAGCGTCCCGTCGAAGTCGAGCGCCACCAGCAGCCGGCGGCGCGTGAAGCGCGCGAGCGTGGCGCGCCCCTCGCGTCCCAGGACCCACTTCATCCGATCGACTCGACCGCCGTCCCGAGGTGGTCGCTGAGGCGGCCGCTGAGACGCTCCCGCCGCCGCAGCCGGGCGGCGTCCACCAGCATGCGTCCCGCCCAGCGGTACACGTTGAACTCCCCGACGAACGCCCGCATCGAGCGCATCCGAACGCGCTGCTCGTCGGCCGACATCGAGAGCGCGGTGGCCAGCGCCGAGCTCGCGTCCTCGAGGTCGTAGGGGTTGACCACGAGCGCCTCGGTGAGCTCGCGCGCCGCGCCCGTGAACTGCGACAGCACCAGCACGCCCCGCTCGTCCTCGCGTGCCGCCACGAACTCCTTGGCCACGAGGTTCATGCCGTCGTGCAGGCTGCTCACGTAGCAGACGTCCGCCGCACGGTAGTAGCGGAACACGGTCGGCGGCTCGTGGTGGCGGCGCAGCAGCACCACCGGCTTGTAGTCGGGGGTGCCGAAGCGCTCGTTGATGCGTGAGGCGAGGCCCTCGATGCTCTCGTTGAGCTGCCGGTAGCGCTCGATGACGGTGCGGCTGGGCGCCGCGAGCTGCACGAAGCTGAAGCGGCCGCGGAAGGCCGGGAAGCGCTCCAGCAGGCGCTCCACCGCGAGCAGCCGCTCCTCGACGCCCTTCGTGTAATCGAGGCGGTCGACGCCCACGCCGATCAGGGCGTCCGGCGCGAGCCCGAGCTCGGCGAGGATGCCGGCCCGGCACTCGGAGGCGGGCGGCGCCTTGCCGAGCCAGCCGACCGGCCATTCGATCGAGATCGGGTACGGCCGCACCAGGGTGCTCCGACCCCGTTGGACGATCGCATTCTGCTCGCGGTCGATCCGGTTCTCGAGCAGGCGGTCGGCGGAGTCGAGGAAGTTGTTGCAGTGGAACTGGGTGTGGAAGCCGAGGATGCTCGCGCCCAGCATCCCGTCCAGGATCTGCGTCGCCCAGGGGCAGATCCCGAACAGCTCCGCGTTCGGCCACGGGATGTGCCAGAACATGATCACCGTCGCGCGCGGCAGCCGCTCGCGGATCAGCCGCGGCGCGAGCGCGAAGTGGTAGTCCTGCACCAGCACGATCGGGTCGTCGGAGTCCACCTCCGCCGTGACCGCGTCGGCGAAGCGCTCGTTCACCGTCTGGTAGTGCTTGAAGTCCTCGGCGCGAAACAGCGGCCTCGCGTGCGCGATGTGGCAGAGCGGCCAAAGGCCCTCGTTCGAGAAGCCGTAGTAGTAGCCCCGCTCTTCCTCCGGCGAGAGCCAGACACGCCTTATGGTGTACGACTCCTCCCCTGGGGGCACCAGCAGGCGGTCGTGGCGGTCCACGGTGTCGCGGTCGGCCGTGCCGCTGCCGTGGGCGATCCAGGTGCCCGAGCATGCGCGCATGACGGGCTCGAGGGCCGTCACCAGGCCGCTCGCCGGGTGCAGCACGTCGATACGCCCGTCCGCGGCGCGCTCGTGCACGTACGGCTCGCGGTTGGCGACGATCACGATCCGCTCGCCGTGCAGGTGGCGGTTGAGCGTCTGCTTGAGGCGCTGCGGCGTCCAGGCTCCGCCTTCCCCCTCGGACTCGCGCTCGGTCACGATCCGCTCGACCAGCTCGCGGACGTCGCGCATCAGCGGCCGGAACTCGGGCGGCTCCTTGCCGGTGCGCAGGAAGCGGCGCAGCTCGTTGCTCCAGTTCCGCCACGACAAGCGCGCGGCCACCAGCGTGACCCCCGCCGCCGCCAGGGCGAGAAAGCCGAAGGCCAGCAGCAGGAAACGACGCGTGAGCGCGTCCCGACGCTCGATGAAGCTCAGGTCGTGGACCAGCACCAGGAAGCCGAGCGGCTGAGCGCCGTCGGCGAGCGGGATGGCGCTCACGTGGACCATCCCGCCGCGGAGCCGATCGACCCCTTCCCAGGCGAGCGGCCCGCCCTCGGGCGTGCTGGCGCCGCGCAGCCGGGGCGCCAGCCTGTCGCACATGAAGGCCGGCGGGAACGCCAGCGTGGCGGACAGCAGCGACAGGTCGGGCGCGCACGCCGCCGCGCCCATGATGCGCTCGTCCTCCGTCAGCTCGACGAGCGCCGCGCGCAGCTCCACGCGCTTCTCGGGGGACCAGCGCGAGCGCAGCGTTTCGCTGGCGGTGGCCGTCGCGAGCCGCGCGCGCAGGCTCACGTCGCGCTCGAACCAGGCGCGCGTGGTGCGGTGCACGAGCACCGACGCGCCCCAGGTCAGCAGGCCGAGCCCCAAGACGAGGGCGAGCAAGAAGCGTACGGCTCGCATCGAGGCATTGGACCACACGCGCCGTGGCGATGCCAGGTAGCCGGCCCGGAAGCAGGGCGACGCTTCAGAGGTGGGAGGAGCCGTCCGACTCCGGGTGCGACCGAGTGGCGAGGCGCTGCTCGAGCCAGCGGCGTAGCAGCGGCCCCGAGCCGACTCCGATCGCGATCGCCAGCGCCAGCATGACCGCGCCTACGACGATCGCGAAGGCGGTCAGCACCATCGGCCGGCCGAGGCCGACGTGATCGAGCACCATCGCGGCCACGATGGTCAGCGTCAGGAAGTAGACCGCGGCGCCGACCAGGCGCGCCTGCGGCCAGCCCGCGTTGACCGCGGCCAGCAGGACGACGCGCTTGGCGACGTTGGCGAGGACGATTCCGACCACGAGGATCGCCAAAGCACCCACCAGTCGCGGCACCAGCAGGCCGACCTCGGAGCGCATCGCCTGCAGCGTCCGGAACCCGAGCGCGTCGACGCCGGCGAGCAGGAAGCCGAGGAACAGCAGCCAGAACACGGCGGACGCGGCGAGACGCTCGGCCGGCGGCAGCTCGGCCTTGCGCAGCAGCTCGGCCGCCCCGGTCCGCTCCGCCAGCCGCGCGACGCGCAGCCAGCCGAGCACCCGGCCGGTGACCGCGCGCGCCAGCGCGGCGATCAGCCAGCCCGCTGCCACGACGCTCAGCATGGCGAGCAGGCGCGGGATCACCAGTCGCAGGCCCTCCACGTATCCGCTCCACGTCTCGCGCAGCGTCAGGAGAATCGCTTCCGCCATTGGCTACCTCGCGTGGGCGGTCCAGAGGGCCACCAGCTCGCCCCGGGACCGCTCGAAATGGACGCACAGGGCTTCGAGCCGCTCCGCCGCCTCGGCCGGGTCTCGTCCCGCCACCTCCGTGACGAACGAGGCGACGCGCCCGAGGTACACCGGCACCGCCGCGCGCACCAGGTGGTCGCGCGACACCTCGGCGTGACGGTGCGCGGCCGCCAGCTCCCGGATCACGGCCGCCCACAGCGCGTCGGGGATGCGCAGCGTCCCGTCCGGCCCCGAAGTCGCGCGCAAGGCCTCGAGTGTCGCCGGCTGGAGCGCTCGCTCGTAGATGGGGCCGAGCGCCGACAGCCCTTCGCGGAAAAGGGTCGCGTAGCCCGCGGCATCGGCGGACGCCGCCGGCTCCGGCGGCGCGGCCTCCGCGGCGGATCGCACGACCTCGGTCGCCTGCGCGCGAGTGGTCCAGCGGCCTTCCTGAAGCCGCAGGCAGGTGAAGAGCGCGTCGAGCACCTGCGGCACGAGCGCGGCCACCGCCGGCCGGGGCCGGGGGGTGAGCCGGCGCGGGCCGAGGCCGATTTCGGTGACGCGCTCCCCGCCGTCGGCGGCCATGCCCGAGATCCAGAGGTCGATCGCGAGGCGCAGGTCGTCGCTCTCCCAGGCCGGGTCCTGGAGGCAACGGGCGGCGAAGCGGCTCGAGCACGCGAACTCGCCCGCCAGCGGCTCCGAAAGCGCCAGGCCGTACGCGGCGCGAAACAGCGGCCGCACCACCTGGGTCACGAGAGGCCCGTCGAGGGGATGGCGCGCGTAGGCGGGCGAGACGAAGTCGGTGTCGCCGCCGAGCGCCGCGCGCGCGAGCGCGGCGACCGAGTCCGGGGTCACGCTGGCGATCTCGGGGTCGAGCACGACGATCGCACGCGCCTGGAGCAGGTCGGCGGCGGCGAACACGGTGCGCAGCGCGGCCGCCTTCCCCGGCACGCCGTGGTAGGGGCCGCTGATGCGGTGGCGCGTGCGAAGGCTGCTCGAGGCCACGAGCGTCTCGCGCTCGACGATCGAGGCGTCCCGGACGATGTCGGGCGTCCCGTCGACCGAGCCGCCGTCGACGTTCACCAGCACGGTGCGCTCGCGGGCCAGCTCGCGGTTGAAGGCGACGTGGGCGGCGCGCACGACCGGCCCGACGCTGTCGGAGTGGTTGAGCGTGGGCAGGCCCACCAGCACGTCCACCTCGCCGACGGCCATCAGCGCGGACAGCAGCTCGTCGGAGAGGATCGTGCTCACAGCCAGCGCAGCTTGAACCAGAAGAAGTCGTAGGGGCCGAGCGTCATCACGTAGGGCCGCTCGCGGACTCGGGGGAAGAAGCTGCGCCCGAACATCTCGATCGGGATGGCACCCGCCAGCGCGGGCAGCTCCAGCTCGACCGCCTGGGCCGTGCCGGCCAGGTTGTTGACGACCAGCACCTTCTCGGAGTCGAGGCTGCGCACGTAGGCGAGCACGCGGTGGTTCGCCGGCTTCAGGAACTCGATCGAGCCGCGGCCGAAGACCGGCGACGAGCGTCGCACCTGCAGGATCCGCTTCATCCAGCTCAGCAGCGAGTTCTCCTGCCGGCGCTGGCTCTCCACGTTCACCGCCTGGTAGCCGTAGACCGGGTTGGAGATCAGCGGCTGGTACAGCCGCTCGGGGTCGGCGCTCGAGAAGCCGCCGTTCCAGCCCCCCGTCCACTGCATCGGCGTCCGGACGCCGTTGCGGTCGCCGAGATAGACGTTGTCACCCATGCCGATCTCGTCGCCGTAGTAAAGCACCGGGCTGCCGGGCAGCGAGAGCAGCAGGGCGTTCATCAGCTCGATGCGGCGGCGGTCGCCGTCGAGCAGCGGCGCCAGCCGGCGCCTGATCCCCAGGTTGATCCTGGCCACCGGGTCGCGGGCGTACTCCTGGTACATGTAGTCGCGCTCGGCGTCGGTCACCATCTCGAGCGTGAGCTCGTCGTGGTTGCGCAGGAACAG
>CAZMRX010000042.1:0-22265 GCA_964568755.1 uncultured Acidobacteriota bacterium
GGACGACGTGCTGCGCCAGGCGGTGCAGGGCATCTCCGACATCATCACCGTGCCCGGCCAGATCAACCTCGACTTCGCCGACGTGCGCGCGGTGATGAAGGGGATGGGCCACGCCGTGATGGGCACCGGTGTCGGCCAGGGCGAGAACCGCGCGGCCGAGGCCGCGCAGCGCGCGATCTCGAACCCCTTGCTCGAGGACTCCTCGATCGAGGGCGCCAAGGGCGTGATCGTCAACATCACCGGCGGCGCCGACCTCTCGCTCTCCGAGGCCTCGGAGGCGACGGCGCTGATCACCAAGGTCGCCGACCCCGACGCCAACGTGATCTACGGCATCGTGACCGACGAGTCGATGGGCAACGCGGTCAAGGTGACGGTGATCGCCACCGGCTTCGCCCGCGGCCCGCGCAAGGCCGCGCCGACGCCCGTCGACCTCGCCAACTACATGACGACCCCGCAGCCGCAGCAGGCGGCGCAGGCGGCGGCCGCAGCCGCGTCCGGCGCCGACTTCTACAGGAAGACGCCGAATGCCAAGGCCGCCGGGGGCGGCAGCCGCTTCGACCTCGACGTGCCGGCGTTCCTGCGCCGCAAGGGCGGGGACGGGAGCAGCGAGTAGCGGGTGAAGCCTTTCGAGCGCGACGCCCACTGCGAGAGCTGCGGGCGCGAGTACAAGGTTGCGGGTGTTGCGCTCCATCCGGGGGCGGAGACCGAGGGCCCGACGCGCTTCCGCTGCGCCTGCGGCGGCTGGATCGCGGCCTTCGTCCCCGGCAGCGTCAACACCGAGCGGCTGGTGGTGACGCCGAAGGGCGGCGAGAAGCAGGGCTGAAGCCCGAGCGGCAGCCCCGGCGCGCCCGGGCCTTCCGAGCCACATTGAGAAATCTAAAGTGTTAGTTTAGATTTCTCATATGCGCTACGTAGCCCGGCGAATCCAGCCGACGTTGCTTGCCGCGGCCCGCCGGTTTCCGGCGCTGATACTGACGGGGCCGCGCCGCTCCGGCAAGACGACGCTGCTGCTGCGCGCGTTCCCCGCGGCGTCGTACCACCTGCTCGAGGACCCGGATCTCGTCGGCCGGGTCCGCGCCGACCCGCGCGGGTTCCTGGAAGGCGCACGCACGCCGGCGATCCTCGACGAGATCCAGCACGCCCCCGAGCTGCTGAGCTACGTGCGCTCGCGCATCGACGCGCGTCCGCGCCAGAAGGGCCGCTGGATCCTGACGGGCTCGCAGGAAGCGCCGCTGATGCGGGGCGTGACGGAGTCGCTGGCGGGTCGCGCCGCGGTATTGCAGCTGCTGCCGCTGTCGACGGAGGAGACCCCGCGCGTGTCGCTGTTGCGGGGCGGGTTTCCCGAGGTGGTGGCGCGCCCGTCGGGCGCGCGGCTGTGGTTCGCGTCGTACGTACAGACCTACCTCGAGCGCGACGTGCGCGCGGTCAGCGCGATTCGAGACCTCGCCAGCTTCCGGCGCTTCCTGGGGCTGCTGGCGACGCGCACCGGCCAGATCCTGAACAAGACGGACCTCGCAGGGCCGCTCGGTGTCTCGGTGCCGACGATCACCGAGTGGCTGAGCATCCTCGAGATCACGGGCCAGATCGCCCTCGTGCCACCCTATTTCGAGAGCTTCGGCAAGCGGATCGTCAAGTCGCCGAAGCTCTACCTGCTCGACTCTGGCCTGGCCGCCCACTTTCTGGGGATCGAGTCCGAGCAGGACCTGCTTCGCTCCCCGTTTCTCGGGCCCTTGTTCGAGGGCTTCGTGGCGTCGGAGATCGTCAAGCGCCAGGTCAACGCAGGCCGGCGCCGGGAGCTCTACTACTTCCGGGACCAGCAGGGCCTGGAGGTGGACTTCGTGGTCCCGGTCCGTGGCGGCCGCCTGCTGCTGTTGGAGGCGAAGGCCTCGCGAACCGTCAGGCCCGAGGCGGCAGACGGTCTCGTCCGCCTGAAAGCGGCGAGCCGGACGCGGGATGTCGAAGCGATCCTGGTGCACAGGGGCGCGTCGGTCGGCTCGCCGACGACGGTCCTTCGACCGGGAGTGCGCGCGTTGAGCCTGGCCCAGGCGCTGGCTCTCATCGGCTGAGCGCTCGATCGCCATCGGCGAGCGGGCTAATCCGTACCAATCAGTCTAGAATGGTAGGTCGGCCAGCCGTCTGGGAGACCCGCCTTCATGTCCCGTCGCTTGCAGGAACGCCATAGCCGTCTGCGCGAGGCGGAGGTGTTCCTCGAGGACGTACCGCGCCACGGGTCGTTCCGGGTGGCGCTGGTGTGGCCGAACCTCTACTTCGTCGGGATGTCGAACCTCGGGTTCCAGGCCGTCTACCGCCTGCTCAACCGCACGCCCGACGTGGTGTGCGAGCGGGCGTTCCTGCCGGACGACGAGGACAAGCTCGAGCTCGAGCGCACGGGCAGCCCGCTCGTGAGCTTCGAGACCGGGACGCCGCTGCGCGACTTCGACGCGATCGCGTTCTCGATCTCGTTCGAGAACGACTACCTGCACGTGCTGCAGGTGCTGCGGCTCGCCGGCATCCCGCTGCGCGCCAGGGACCGCGGCCCGCGCGACCCGCTCGTGATCCTCGGCGGCGCGGCGATGTTCCTGAACCCGGAGCCGCTCGCGCCCTTCGCCGACCTCGTGGCGGTGGGCGAGGGCGAGCCGCTCGTGCCGCGGATGATGGCGGCGCTGCTGGGCGGATCCGACCCGCGCAAGGGCCTGGAGTCGCTCCAGCCCAAGGACGGCTTCTACATCCCGAAGCACTACGAGGTCCGCTACCACGCGGACGGCACCGTCGCCGCCTACGACGGCCCGGGGCGCATCACGCGCCAGCGCGGCTGGCCGGGCGCCATGGGCTTCCCGCAGTCGGTGATCCTCACCCCGAACACCGAGATGTCGATGAAGTTCATGGTCGAGATCTCGCGCGGCTGCCCGTGCATGTGCCGCTTCTGCTGGGCGGGCTACAACTACCTGCCGGTGCGGGGATTCACGCGCGCCGAACTCACGGCGCGCGCGCGCGAGGTGCGCGGCGTCACGAACAAGATCGGCCTCGTCTCGACGGCCGTCTGCGACCACCCCGAGATCGACGGCATCGTGGACGACCTCGCGGGGATGGACTACCAGGTCTCGGTCGCCTCGCTGCGGCTCGACGACCTGACGCCCCAGTTCGTATTCAAGCTCGCCGACACCGGCGTCCAGGGGCTGACGCTCGCCCCCGAGTGCGGCTCCGACCGCATGCGCACGATCCTCAACAAGCAGTTCACGAACGCCGAGATCCTCGACAAGGCCACCTGGATCTTCGAGAACGGGATCGAGAACCTGAAGCTCTACTACATGGTGGGGCTGCCCTTCGAGGAGCACGCCGACGTCGAGGCGATCGTCACGCTGACCGGCCAGATCCGCGAGCGGATGCTGCAGGTGGCGCGCGGCCGCGGCCGGATCGGGCGCATCCACCCGTCGGTGAACCCCTTCATCCCGAAGCCGGGGACGCCCTACCAGTGGCTGCCGATGGAGGACCCGAAGGAGACCGACCGCAAGCTCCAGTACCTGCGCAAGGCGTTCGGTCGGATGCCGAACGTCGACGCGATCTGCAAGAGCGCGCGCACGGGCGCGGTCCAGTCGGTGCTGGCGGCCGCGGACCGCCGCGTCGGCGACGCGCTGGAGCTGGCGGTCACGCAAGGACTCGACCTGAAGCGTGCGCTGCGCGAGAGCGGGCTCGACCCGGCCTTCTACCTGTTCCGGAAGCGCGCGAAGGACGAGATCCTGCCCTGGGACCTGATCGACAACGGCGTCAGCAAGGACTACTTCTGGCGCGAGCTCGTGAAGAGCGAGCGGGAGCTGCTCTCGCCCCACTGCCCCGAGATCCAGGGCTGCATCCGCTGCGGCGTGTGCATCGAGACGCCGAACCCCTCCTACGCGGTTCCCGAGAAATGGAAGGGCCGCGAGACGCTGCCGCTCTACGAGAAGCTGGGCGCCCGCGGCGCCTGACCCGGGGCCGCGCGGCTCGGCGTGGCTTCGGCCGGCTACTCCGAGCGGTTGCGCCAGTGGCGCTCGTACGCGCGCCACTCGGCCTCGTCGGTGGTCCACTCCGCGTAGAGGGCGACGCCCTCGAAGGTCCCGCCGGCCCCGAGGCCGCGCAGGCCCGCCACCACGCCCACGAGCGCGTTCTCCGGCGTCTCGACCCCGCGCCGGTGCATGAAGCCGAACGGCTCGTAGGTCGGGATCCCCATCAGCACCCGGGCGTCCGATCCCGACGCATCGAGAGCGCCCGCGACGGAGCGCGCCGCCCAGCGCACGTAGCGCCGGTAGAGCGAAGGCGTCGGCAGCGCGGTGTCGTAGGCCATGATGACGATCTGGTCCGAGGTCGCAGCCACGCGCGCGTAGTAGTCGGGGCTCCAGGCGAAGTTGGGTGCGCGCGGCAGGCCCACCGGTGCGGGCCGGATCGCGGCGAGCGACAGCACGCGCTCGCTGCCGACGGCCGTGCGCAAGGCCCGCAGCAGCGCCAGGAACTCGACGTTGCCGTCGTCCACGGGCTCGACGTTGAGGTGCACGCCGTCGAAGCCCTCGTCCACCAGGCCGCGCGCTTCCGCCACGATCCGCTGCCGCTGCGCGAGATCGGCGAGCTCGATCGTGCCCGCGCGCTGACGCTTGTAGCCCTTGCGCAGGCCCCCGATCCACGGCAGCAGCTTCAGCTCCGGCGCCACGCGCCGCGCGCAGGCGAGGAACGCGCGCAGCTGCTCGCGGTCGTGCGGCGGGAGCCGGCCCGAGGCGTCGAACGGGATCACGTGCGGGTAGGCGTAGCCGATGCCGCGCCGGCGCAGCTTCGCGAACAGCGCTTCCATCTCGGCCTCGGGATGCGCGCGCTCGAGCCAGCGGTGCTCCAGCCACACCGCGTTGCGGTCGTGGTTGAAGGGGTGCGCGGCGGTGTCGCCGATCGGCGCGTAGGCGAAGTAGCCGGCCGCCGCCAGCGCAACCAGGACGGCGAGCGCGGCGAGGCGCGCCAGCAGCGCCGCGCGCCTCACGCCGGATCCCGCAGCAGCAGCACCAGCGCGGCGGCGTGACGCCGCTCGTGCGTCAGGCTCACGAGCGCTCTCGCCGCCCCGAGCGTCGTCAGCCGCTCGCGGGCGCCGCCGTGGAGCCGCAGCCGCGGCGGGCCGTAGTCGCCGCGCACGATCTCGACCTCGCGCTCGCGGGCGTCCGGCCCCAGCAGCCGCACCGCCGCGCGTTTGGCGGCGAGCCGTGCCGCCAGCCGGCGCGCGGGATCCACGCGCGCGTGGGCGAAGGCGAGCTCCCCGTCGCTGAAGACGGAGGAGCCGCCGCCCCGAGCCAGCAGCGCCTCGACCTCCTCGAGCGCGACGACGCACACGGCGCTCGCGACGACGCCCTCCTCCGCGTCGTCGTCAGCCACGAGCCGCCTGCCCCATCGGCTTAGTGTAGTCGGCCTGCGCTGCTAGGATGGCTGGGGATGGCGCAGGAGGTCGCGACCGTGCCGGCACTCGCCGCCATCCCGCGACTGGTCCACGGCTTCGGGCGGCGCGCTCCCGGGAGGGCCACGGAGACGCGGGAAGAGACGGCCCGCCGCGTGGAGGCGAGCCTCGAGGGAAGCGGCCGACTGCTGCTGCTGCGACAGGTGCACGGCGCCGTGGTCGCGCGCGCACCGTGGAACGGCACCCCCGAGGCCGACGCGGGCGCCGCCACCGAGCCCGGGCTCGTGCTCGGCATCCAGACCGCCGACTGCCTGCCGGTGCTGCTGGTCGACCCGCAGCGGGGGTTCGTGGCCGCGGCGCACGCGGGCTGGCGCGGGACGGCGTCGGGAGTGAGCCGCGAGGCGGCCCGCGCCCTCGTCGCCCTGGGCTCGCGGCCGGGAGACATCGTCGCGGCGCTCGGACCCGGCATCGGCCCGTGCTGCTACGAGGTGGGCGACGAGCTGCGCGCGGTCTTTGGGGAATCGGGTGCGGCGTTCTTCAGCCCCGGGCCGAGCGGCCGTCCGCACCTCGACGTTCGCGCCGCCAACCAGCAGCAGCTACTCGACGTAGGCCTGCGGCCGCAAGCGATCCACCATCTCGCCGACTGCACCCGCTGCCACCCCGAGCTCTACCACTCGTACCGGCGGGACGGCCACGGCAGCGGCCGCATGATCAGCTTCGTCGGCTTCCGCCAGCGTCGTTCCGCGGAAGGTTCGTCGTCGTTGCCGAGGCGGAACGACGCTTTCTAGACCGATCCGTCGGCCTGTCCGTTCCCGGGCGTCCGTCCGGAACCTGTCAGTTCGCGCTGGAAGGACACGCGATCGGCTCAGAAAGTGAAGTTCCGCCTTCCAAAAACGACGAACCTCGTGCGGAACTTCACTGGCCTACGTTCGAGCTCCGCTCGTCCACGGCGCGATTTGCGAGCGCATCGGCCGCGCGGTTCCTCTCGCGCGGCACGTGTGCGACCCGCGCCCTCGCGAATCGCGCGAGCAGGCTCTTCGCCTCGCGGTGGAGCGGCTGCAGCCCCGGGTGCTTGACGCGGTAGCGGCCCTCGATCTGGCGCACCAGCAGCTCCGAGTCCGAGTACACCTCGACCGAGGACGCGCCGCGCGCGAGCGCGAAGCGCAGGCCGTGCAGCAGCGCCTGGTACTCCGCGACGTTGTTGGTGGCCGTTCCCAGGAAGCCGAACAGCGAGGCCACCTCGCTGCCGTCCGGGGCCGTCACGTGGATGCCGAACCCGGCGGCGCCGGGGTTGCCCCGGCTCGCGCCGTCCACGTGGAGGCGCAGCGCGAGCGGCGCCGTCAAGGCTCCGCGACGACCGTGGGCGGGGGCGGCTCGTAGAAGTAGATGCGGCTGCACGACTCGCACTGGAAGACCTGCTCGTTCTTGCGGACCTCGACCCAGATCTGGACCCGCATCCGCACGTGGCAGGCCTGGCACATGCCGTCGCGCGCCTCCGCCAGGCCCGAGCCGCGCTGCCTCGCGATCCGCGCGTAGAGCTCGCGGGGGTTCTCCGGCACCGAGGCGGCGACGCTCGCGCTCTCGCCGCGCAGCCGCTCGGCGCTCGCCTGCAGCCGCGCCGCCGCGGCGTCGAGCTCGGCCTGGGCCTTCTTCGCCTCCGCCTCGACCGCCTTGAAGTCGGCCTCCTCGCGCTTGACGGAGGCCGCGAGCCCCTCGGCCTTCTCCATCTCCTCGAGGATCACGTCCTCGCGCGCCTTGATGTCCCGCTCCACGCCCTCGATCTCGTGGAGCATGGCGGTGTACTCCTTGTTGGTCTTCACGTCCATCAGCTGGCCCTTGTACTTCGAGCGCTTGGCCTCGAGGTCCTGCACGGCGGCCTCGTTCAGCTTGCGGGCCTTCTGCGAGGTGTCGAGCGCGGCCCGGGCGGCGTCGAGGTGCGCGCGGTCGCGCGCCAGCCGCTCCTCGATCTCGTGGCGCTTCTTCGGGATCTCGGCGAGCTGGGCGTCGACGTGCTTGAGCTCGGTCTCGGTGCGGTGCAGCTGGACGAGCTTCTCGAGAGTGGGGTTCATGCTGATGGGCAGGAGCGGGGCGGGGAGGGCACGGTAGGAGCAGCATTCTAGCATTGGCGCGAGGGGGGAGAGGGGCGCGGAAAGCTCACGACCGGCTGGAGAGCCGAGAGGTGGAAAGGTCAGATCTGACCGTTTCGTGACCGGGTCCGGTCGGGTCACGAAACGGTCAGGGGGATATGGGCCTGGAAGGACTCGAACCTTCGACTAGCCGGTTATGAGCCGGCCGTTCTAACCAGCTGAACTACAGGCCCGCCTGGAAGCGTAGCAGATGCGCGGCCGGCGCGGCCCACGGCCGTGAAGCGCCGCTCGACCGTCTCGCCCCGCTCGTCGACGAGCACCAGCCGGTGCGGCCCCGGTCGCGGGGCGAGCGCCATCTGGTGGAGGTCGCGGGTCTCTCCCTGGTACTCGTCGTCGAGGTGCCAGAACACGCGCGCCGCGGAGTCGCGGTGCGCCGCCTCGAACACCACGCGCCCGAGCGACCCGTCCATCTCGACCGGGACGTACACGTACGCCGCCTCGCGCGGGTAGACGAAGGAGAGCGAGGCGCTTCCCGCGGGCGACAGCGCGGCGCGGCAGTCGGGCCGGTGCGGCGGCGGCGGGCGGTAGTCGGCGTGGAGCCGCCGGTAGTGGGTCTCGAGCGGCGGGGGCAGCACGAACCAGGCGACGGTGCGGATCGCCGCGAGCGGCTCGCAGTCGGCGTGCACCTGGTAGGCGAGCGCCTGGTCCGCGTGAACCAGCCGGCAGAACGAGCAGGCCGGCGAGTCGAGCCCGGCCCGCGGCACCGGCTCGGCCCGGCGTGTCTCGCAGTGCGGCCCCGCGCGCATCCCGCTACGCGCGCACACGTCGATGTCCTCGAGACCCTCGCCGGGGGGCGTGAACCAGCCGCCCGCGGGAAGCGCGCCCACGAGGTCGAACAGGATCGGCGCCGCCGCGGAATGGCCGGTGAGTCCCGCGCGGCCTTCGCCGGAGGCGTTGCCGACCCAGACGCCGGCCGCGTGGCGCGGCGTCACGCCGACCGCCCACGCGTCGCGGAAGCCGTAGCTGGTGCCGGTCTTCCACGCGACCCTGCGCGCCGAGCCGAACGCGCGCCACGCGTGCTCGTCGCCCGGCCGCTCCACCTCCAGCATCGCCTGGAGCGTCAGGTAGCTGGCGGCGGCGCCGAGCGGCGCCGACTGCGTGTGCGCGCGGGGGCGCTCGCGGCGGTAGCTCGGCTCGAAGAACGCCCGGCGTGCGTCGCCCGGTGTGGCGGCGAGCGCCGAGCGCGCGAGGCCGGCGTAGACGCCCGTCACGTCCCACAGCGTGCCTTCCGCCCCGCCCAGGATCAGCGCGAGCCCGTAGTGGGCGCCGGGCTGGTCGAGCGTCGACAGGCCGAGCCGGCGCAGCACCGCCGCGAAGCGATCGACGCCGTGCGCCCGCAGCAGGCGCACCGCGGGCACGTTCAGCGAGCGGGCGAGCGCCTGCGCCGCCGGCACGGCGCCCGCGTAGGCCCGGTCGAAGTTCTCGGGGTGGAACGAGCCGATGTGCGTGGGCACGTCCGCCACCAGCTGCGCCGGCAGCACCTCGCCGGCCTCGAGCATCGACGCGTAGAGCAGCGGCTTCAGCACGCTGCCGGTGCTGCGCCGCGCCGGCACCACGTCCACGTGCTCGCCGCGCTCGGCCGGGCCGGGCGGCCAGTGGTTGCCGACGTAGGCGAGCACGTCGCCCGTCGCGACGTCGAGCACCAGGGCCGCGGCATTCGCGACGCCGTTCTCGGCGAGCGGGCGCTGGTGGCGGGCGACGATCTCGGTGGCGCGCACCTGGACCGACTTGCTGAGCGTGGTGCGCACCCAGGGGCTCGCGTCCCCCGCGCGGAAGCGGACGCCTCGCCGCTCGGCCGCAACGCGGGCCACCAGGTGGGGGGCGAGCATCGGCAGCGGCTCGGGCGCATGCGGCAGGGGCTCGAGCTTCGCGAGATCGAGCGACAGCGCGTCGATCGCGCCCCGCTCGCGCAGGCGGTCGAGCAGGCGATTGCGCTTCGCGAGCAGGAGCTCGCGGTTGCGGCCCGGGTGCACGAGCGACGGCGCGTTCGGCAGCACGGCCAGGGTCGCGGTCTCGGCCCACGACAGCTGCGCGGCCGAGCGCCCGAAGTAGCGCCAGGCGGCGGCGTCCAGGCCCACGGTGTTGCCGCCGAAGGGCGCGTACGCGGCGTAGAGGCCGAGCACCTCCGCCTTCGAGAGCGAGAGCGAGAGGCGCAGCGCGAGGACGGCCTCGCTGGCCTTCTCCGCGAACGTGCGCGGCCGTCCCTTGCGGGCCAGGCGCACCACCTGCATCGTCAGCGTGCTGCCGCCGCTCACGACGCGGCCGCGGCGCAGGTTCGCGACCGCCGCGCGGCCGAGGGCGAGCGGGTCGACTCCCGGGTGGAAGTAGAAGCGACGATCCTCGAAGCAGGTGATCGCGGCGGCAAACTTCTCGGGCACCGCAAAGGCGACGCCGAAGCGCCACTGGCCGTCCGCCGCGATCGAGGCGCCCAGGAGCTCTCCGTCGCGGTCGAGCACGACCGTCGACAACGGGTCGTCGAACGGCACCACCGGCACGAAGAGCCAGAACGCGAAGAGCCCGACCGCCGCGAGACCGGCCAGGCGAACGACGCGACGCTTCCTCACCTCAGGGTCTCCGCTCGCGGCTACTTCCCGGGGTCCACGATCTCGACCCACTGGCCTTTCGCCCGCGCGCTGATCGTCGCGTCGTACATCGCCTCGACCGTGATCATCGGCAAGTAGAAGCGTCCCAGGTACGCCGCGTTGGCGGCGATCTCGACGGTCTTCGTCTCCCCGGCCTTCAGGTCGAAGTAGCTGTACACGCGGTCGTCGCGCACGTCCTGGTAGTCGAACGCGGAGGCCGCGCGCGCGCGGCTCGCCTCGAGCCGGTCGTTGCGGATCTCCCACCCGGAGGCGACCACGTGCGACAGCGCCACCTCCTGGTAGTCGCCGCGGACGCCCGAGTTCGTGATCTTCACGCGCACTTTGAAGTCGGTGCCCTGCTCGAGCCGGGCCGGGTCGAGCGGCTTGTCGTCGGGCGTGAGGTACGCCACGTCGAGAGCGAGGCCGTTGGATGCGGCCGTCTCGCGCCCGACCGGGGGCAGGCCCGAGAGGATGAGCCGCGGGTAGAGGGTGGTGCTGCCGGTGTTGCGGACCACGAGCTTCGGGGCTTGCGCCGTGCCGAGCGCGAGGCGGCGCTCGACGACCGGCGCTGCCGAGGTCACGGAGGTGGCGGCCGCACCGCTCCACTCGAAGGAGAACGCGGTCTTGGCATCGCCGCTCGGATCGGTGACGGCCTTCGACAGCGCGAGCAGCGCGTAGGCGGTCTCGTGCGTGCTGAGCCATTCCTTCTTCGACAGCGACTCCGACACGCTCTTCGCGAGCGGCCCCACGTGCTCCGCGAGGCCCAGCAGCACCACCGCCTCCAGCACCATCGCGCGGTCGCGCAGGTCCGAGCCGTACGTGTAGCCCAGCTCGCGATAGGGCTGGATTGCGGGCGGACCGCCCGTCGCGAGGGCGCGGGCGGCTTCGGGCTGGCCGGCGAGCTGGTAGGCGGCCGCGAGCCGCCACTTCGCGGCGACCGGGAGGCTCGCCCGCTCGCGCAGCTGGTTCATGGCCGGCAGCTCCGCGGCGCCCGCGAGCGCCAGCGTGAAGAGGCGATAAGCCTGCGTGAGCTCGGCCTGGCCCTCTCCCGCCACCCACGCGCGAGCGCGGCGCCTCTGGAACCCCGTCCACTGGTCGAGCAGGCCCGCGGGCGGGAGGTAGCCGGCCTTCTGCGCCTCGATCGCGAAGTGGCCGGCGTAGTTGGTGGCCCAGTCGGCCGAGTCGTCGTCGCCGGGCCAGTAGCCGAAGCCGCCGTTGGTGGCCTGGAAGCGCCGCAGGCGCTCGAGCGCGGCCTTGACGTTCGCCTGCGTGCGCGCCTGCTTCTCGGGCGTGAGCTCGAGCAGCTTCCCGAGGAACAGCTGCGGGAACGCCGCCGACACCGTCTGCTCGATGCAGCCGTGCGGGTAGGCGAGCAGGTACTCGAGCCGCCGGCCGAGGTCGATCGGCGGGACGCGCGAGACCTCGAGCGTCGCCAGGTTCGTCCCGGCGAGGCCCGGCAGCGCGACCTGGGGCGTCCACGACTCACCCGGCTTGACCGTCCCGCCGATCACGTCGGTGACGCGGGCGGTGGAGCTGCGCACGTCGAGCTCGATCTTCTGGCTGGCCTTCAGGGCGCCCGAGCTGGCGGTGACGGTGGCCGTCGCGACGCCCAGCCCCGGCTTCGTCCGCAGCCGGAACGTGACGACCTCGTCGCCCACGGCCGAGAACGCGAGCGCCTTGTTCGGCTCGGCCGCGACCTCGAGCGGTCCCTGCGTCGAGACGGAGAGCGCCACGTCCTTCACGCTGGGCTCGAGCGCGAAGACCGAGACGGGCAGCGCCACGCTCTCCTCGGGGCCGAGCACGCGCGGCAGCGTCGCGAGCAGCATCAGCGGCCGGCGCACGAAGGCCGACTTCTCGGCGGCGCCGTAGGCCGCGTCGCGCCCGGCCACGACCATCACGCGCACCGCGCCCACGTACTGCGGGATCTCGATCTCGTGGGTGCCGGTCGCCCTTGCTCCCAGGCGGAACGGCCCCAGGAAGCGGACCATCGGCGGGAAGCGGTTGGCGCGCTTGCCCTGCGCCGAGACGCCCGCTTCGTCGCCGCCGATCGCGAGCATCCGCTCCATCGCGGCGCCGTGGGCGCCGAGCACGTCGTCGTAGAGGTCCCAGGTGCGCACCGCAAGCGCCTCGCGCGCGTAGAAGTGGTTCCAGGGGTTCGGCGTCTCGAAGCGGGTGAGTCCGAGCAGCCCCTCGTCGACCACCGCGAGCGTGTAGGTCATCGGCCGGCCCGTCGCCTCGCGCACCACGATCGTGGAGGTGGTCTCGGGCGGCAGCACCTCGGGGACCTCCAGCACGGGCCGCAGCCGCGTCTGCGGGCTCACCACCCGGATCGGGGCGATCCCGTAGAGCCGGATCGGCAGGTCGTTGGCGGTCTGCGCGTGAGGCTGCAGCAGCGTGACGTGGGCGTAGACGTTGGGCGACATCTCGGGCGAGGCCGTGAAGCTGAAGCGCGTCTCCTGGCCCCTGGCCTCGATCCACTCCGTGCGCAGCACGCGCGAGCCCGACTCCAGGCTCACCAGGCCGCGCCCCTTCTGGGGCGTGGGAATCGAGAGCGTCACCGTCTCGCCGGGGGCGTACTCCGGCTTGTCGGGGGCGAAGGCGAGGACGCTCGCCCCGGCGCCGCCGTCCTTCTGGCCGCGGCCCGCCCAGCCCGGCCAGTCGATGTAGAGCGTCTTGCCCGCGCGGTGGCCGGAGGCCTTGTCCTCCGCCGTCACCAGGTAGCGGCCCCAGTCGGGGTACTTCACCTCGAGCTCCCAGGCGCCCGTCCCGTTCCTGACCTGGACCACGCCCGACTGCAGGGGCGTCTGGACGCTGGCGTCGGCCCAGGCCGCGAGATTCTCCTCGCCTTTCTCCCACCACCAGCGCCACTCGACCTTGTAGAGCTTCAGCTCCACCTCGCCGTCGGCCGGCGATCCGTCCGCGTCCAGCAGCGCGATGTCGACACGGTGCTTCGTGTCGGTGAGCAGCATGCCGCGCGCCTTGTCGCCCTTCGGCGTGCGCAGGCCGACGTAGCGCGCGTAGGGCGAGTACGGGATGCTGAAGCGGTCGATGCTGAAGGCCCCTCCCGGCTCGAACACGCGCGTCGTGAGATCGGCGCGCAGCTTGCCGGGGGCGAGCGCCTCGGCCTCGACGGCGGCGTCGATGCGCGCGTGGCCCGTCGCGTCCAGCTGGCCGTCGAAGATCTTCTGGCGCTCCGTCTGGTACTTGCGCGTCGGGTCGTCGAAGGCGTACTCCTCGAAGCGCGCGAAGCTGGTGCGCGCGGGCGTGAGCGCGAGCTCGACGTCCGCCTTGAGGCTGCGCGCGGGCGCGCCGTGGAGCCAGGCCGAGCTGAGCTCGCCCGAGAGCCGGCTCCCGGCCTGTAGCTCGGCCTTGCCGAAGTCCATCGCGATCTTGAGCCGGTTGGGCATCACCGTCTCGACCTTGAGCGTCTTCTCGAAGGTCGCGCCGCCCACGCTGACGCGGCCGCTGTAGTTGCCGGTGGGCGCGTCGGGCGCCGTGGCCACGTCGAACGTGTAGAAGCCGTCCGTCGACTGCGTCCGCGTCAGGCTCCGCACCAGCTGGCCGCGCGGGTCGACGAGGTCGAAGCGCACCGGGTGATCGGCGGCGAGCCGCCGGGTCGTGTCGAGCAGCACGAAGGTCAGGTGCAGCGTGTCGCCGGGCCGCCAGATGCCGCGCTCGCCGTAGAGGAAGCCCTTGAGGCCCTTGGGCGCGCGGGCGCCGGCCACGTCGAAGTGGGCGACCGGCAGCGCCGCGCCGCCGTCCATCCGCAGGTAGCCGGTCTGGCCGCCGCTGCGCACCGTGGCGAGAAACGCGGGACGCGTGACGGCCAGGCGCGCGAGGCCGTCGCGATCGGTGCGCGAGCTGGCGAGCGGCTGCTGCTGGTAGTCGACGAGCGTCACCTCCGCGCCCGAGACGGGCTCCGTCGTCCGCAGGTCGTTCACCACCACCAGCACGCGGTCGTCCTCGCCGACCTTGGCCATCAGCCCGAGATCCGAGACGAGCACGTTGCGCGCGGCGGCGATGTTGTGGTCGTAGAAGCGCTGGTAGTAGGCGGGGTGACAGGGGTTGTCCCGGTTCTCGTAGCGCTCGTCCCAGTTGCCGGCCTCGTTCTCGGCCCAGTTGTCCCAGTAGCTCTGCTCCTGCTCGTCGTCCTCGCTCGCGGCGGGGCGCTCCGGCTCCGCCGCCGCGGGCTCCCCCTCGCAGGGCCACGCGACGTGCGGCCGCTTGAAGGAGAGCGTCAGCCGGTACATGCCGCCCGGGCTCTTGGCCAGCAGCGGCGAAACGTCGAGGCCGACCTTCAGCCAGCGGTTCTCCTTGTCGGCCGTGAGCTCGAGCGGCAGCGTCTTGCGCCACACCACGCGGCCCACGCGCTGCAGCTCCTGCTCGCCCTCGAGGGTGTTCACCTGCAGGAACTGCGGCATGTTCGAGGCCGCCACCTGCAGCGCCTCGACGGTGACCGCGCGCAGGTTGACGGTCTCGATCGGGACGGTGAAGCCGGCCGAGGTCGGAACGATCACGCCCTTGCCCGCGAAGCGCACGGCGGGCTTCAGCTGCTCGAACGTCACGACGAGCTCGCGGGCTTCCTTCAGGCGATAGCCGAGCACGTTGCGCACGCCGGCCTCGACCCGCACCGTCTGCTCGCCCCGCCAGCCCCGCGTGCCGTAGATCTCGAGCCGGCTCCCGTCCACGACGAAGCGCAGGTCGTCGCGATCGCCGATCCGCACCAGCCCCTTGAGGTTCTGCCCCGGCTTCAGGGGATCGCTGAAGCGCAGCTCCACGTGCGGCTCCGGCGCCACCACCACCCGCGCCTGCTCGACCCCGAAGCTGCTGAGGCCGGGCACGGACACCTCGCGCTCGTCCTTCCGCGACACGCCGATCGGCGCGCCGTCCCAGTAGAGCCGCAGCGTCGAGGCCTCCTCCGTGCGCTCGATTCCGGCGACCGTGAAGGCGTGGATGCGGCGGCCCGGGTCGTGCGCCCACGACAGCTCGAGCTCGCGGCCGGCGTGCGAGGCCTTGAGCACAGCCTCGACCGCCGGGGCGTCCTCCACGTCGGCCGTGACCAGCCGACCCACCAGGGTCTGGCGCTTGATCTCGGTGGCGTCCTGCGCCTGCAGGCCTTCCACGGCCACGTCGAACGACTGGCGCATCGTGCCGAACACGAAGTCGAATCGCGGCAGGGGCGCCTTGCCCTTCGGGTAGAGCGCCGTGAGGTCGAGGCGCGCGGCGTACGCCTCGCCGTCGGGGAGCCGCTCGGCCGGGCGGAACTCGATGCGATCGGCGGCGGCCCAGACGGCGGTGCCCTCGATGCGCGGCTCGAAGCGGAAAGGCGAGGGCTCGAGCGGCGCGCCCACCTGCTCCGGCGTCGCGAGCGCCTCGTGGAACGCCACGCGCACCGGGCTCTCGCGCGAGATCGTCCCGCTGGTGAAGGCCGCGATCGCGGTCTTCTCGACGTCGGTGAGCTCGCCGCGCTCGCGCGGCTTCTTCGCGCGCGAGCAGGTCGAAAGCGCCGCGGCCACCCCGACCGCAGCAGCCAGGCCCAGCACAGCCGTCAAGGACCGCGGAAGCCGTCGCATCAACCACCTCTTCCCGAGGGAGCGGGCGGAGCGCCCGCCCCGACCGGCATTGTAGTGGCTGGGGCCGTGCGAGGCGGCGGCACGAATCGGCGCGCGCGGGGCCTTGACTGGCCAAGGCCTCGCCCGCACGATGAGGCGACAGAGGGAGGGGATCTCGTGTCCAACCGAGCCTTGGGATTGCTCCTCGCCGCGACGGCGCTCGCCACGACGGCGCTCGCCGACACGCTCGTGCTGCGCACGGGGCGGCGCGTGGACGGCGACCTGATCAGCGTCCGCGGCAGCACCGTCGAGTTCGAGGAGACGAACGGCGGGACGCGCCGCTACGACCGCAGCGACGTCGCGCGCATCGAGCTCGGCTCCTACGGCTCCGGCGGCGGCCAGAGCCTTGGCGGCCGCCCGTCGGGCCTGCGCGAGCGGTACGCGACGGTCCAGGCGGTGACGCAGTGGAACGACACGGGCATCGACGTCCGCGCCGGCATGAGCGTCTACTTCGAGGCCACCGGCCGCGTGCGCTGGGGCAAGGACCGCCAGCACGGGCCCGCGGGCGAGGGCGGCAACCACTACAACGCCAACCGCCCGATCCCCGGCCGCCCCGGCGGGGCGCTCGTCGGCCGCATCGGCAACACCGACCCCTTCTTCATCGGCAACGACAGGGGCCCGATCCGCATGCGCGAGTCCGGCCGCCTGAGCCTGGGCGTCAACGACGACTACCTCGAAGACAACTCCGGCAGCTGGCGCGTCACCATCTACTACTGAGGGGGTCAGGTCTTGAATCTTGGCATCCGCACGCCTCGATTCGGGACCTGACGAGGCGGCCGCGGTCGCGCTGCTACACGCGGCCTTCGACGCCGCATCGACTTCCTCGACACGGCCCGCGCCTACTGCCTCGACGAGGCCGAAGCCGGCCACAACGAGCGGCTGATCGCCCGTGCGCGGTCCGCTGATCGCAGCCTGCGAGGCCAGCCGCCGCGCCCTCGGCGGCGAACGTCCATTGGTGTTGGTTGTCTCGGAGCGGAAGAGGAACTTGAATCCTTTGATCCATTTCGAGCGCCCTTCGGGAATGGCAGAGTGCGAGAGGGGGCGGTCACGCCGCGACAACTGTCGCGAAGGACGCAACGCCGATGCGGCTCATGCAACCCGTGCTCGTGGTCTTGTGCCTCGCCGTCGTGTCCCCGTCTCCGGCCGCTGACTGGCCGCAATTCCGTGGCCCCAACCGCGACGGTGTCTCCGCCGAGACCGGGCTCCTGCGCGCGTGGCCCGCAGGTGGCCCGAAGGTCCTCTGGTCGACGGCGGTGGGCCAGGGCTACGCCGCCGCCGCCATCCACGGCGGCCGGGTCTACTTCAACGACTACGACGAGACCACGGGCGATTCCCTCATCCGTTGCCTGACGCTCGACCGGGGCAAGGAGCTCTGGCGCTTCAAGGAGAGCCGGCGGATCCGGCCGAACCACGGCATCACCCGCACCGTCCCCGCGACGGACGGCAAGTACGTCTTCTCGCTCGACCCCAAGGCCGTCCTCCACGCCCTCGACGCCGCGACCGGCCGCGAGATCTGGCGCAAAGACCTGGTGCAGGAGTACGGCACGCAGATTCCGCCCTGGTACAACGGCCAGAACCCGCTGATCGAGAAGGACCGGCTGCTGATCGCGCCGGTCGGGAAGTCGGCCCTGGTCGTGGCGCTGGACAAGGCCGCGGGCAAGGAGCTGTGGCGCACGCCGAACCCCGCGGGCTGGCTGCTGTCGCACTCCTCTTTGATGCCCGCCCGGCTGGGCGGCGTGGACCAGTACCTCTTCAGCGTTCTCGAGGGTGCCGTAGCGGTGGCGGCGGCCGACGGGAAGCGGCTCTGGCACTTCCCGTTCAAGTTCAACCTGGCGGTCCCGCCCTCGCCGCTGGTGGTCGACGCGGAGCGGGTGTACGTGACGGGACCCTACGACGCCGGCGGCGCGATGTTCCGGGTGAGGAAGTCGCCGAGCGGCTTCACGACGGAGACGCTCTTCGTCCACGCGGCGAACGAGTGGAACTCCGAGGTTCAGACCCCGATCGTGTTCCAGAAGCACATGTTCGCCGTCGGGAAGCAGAAGCGGGGGCTCTTCACCTGCCTGGACCTGGACGGCAAGCGGGTGTGGACGAGCGAGGGCCGCGCCTCCTTCGAGCTCGGGTCCTTCATCCTCGCCGACTCCATGTTCCTGATCCTCGAGGGCAAGACGGGCATGCTGCGACTCCTCGAGGCGAGCACGGCGCAGTACAAGGAGCTGGCGAGCGCCCAGGTCTTGAGCGGCCCGGACGTATGGGCGCCGCTCGCGCTGTCCGACGGGAAGCTCGTCGTCCGCGACCTCGCCCGCATGGTCTGCCTCGACCTCCGAGGTCGCTGAGCCACCGTGGGGGCGAGGGCGATGGAATACCGGCTGACTCGTCGCATCGGCGGTCGCGGCCTGGCACGCCACCAATTCCACGAGGCGCTCCGGGGCGTGGCGATCGACGGCGATCGTGTCTGCGCGGTGGGCGACTCCGTGCTGAAGGTCTTCGACGCGGAAGGAACGCTCCTCGGGCAATGGGCGACGGGCTTCCCGGGCGAGTGCGTCGCCGTCGACGGGGAGAGCCGTGTCTGGGTGGGCGAGCGGCAGCAGGTCGAGGTCTTTCATCCCACGCGAGGCCTCGTCGACACCTGGCGTGATCCCGAGCGCCTGGGCCGAGTCACGGCCATCGGCTTCGGAAAGGCCGGCGAGCTCTTCCTCGCGGACGCCACCGCCCGCTGCATCCGCCGCTACGATGCGAAGCGGCGCTTGCTGAACGACATCGGCGAAAGGCATCGCAAGGGCGGCTTCGACATCCCGAACGGGGTCGTCGACTTCGCGGTGGACGGCGAGGGTGTCGTCCATGTCGCCAACCCGGGGATGCACCGTGTCGAGCGCTACACCGCGGAGGGAGCGCTGCTCGGGCATTTCGGCCGCTTCGACGGGCGCGACCCCTCGGGCTTCGGGGGCTGCTGCAACCCGACCAACGTGACCGTGGATGCCCGAGGCCGGGTGATCGTCAGCGAGAAGGCGGCGCCGCGCGTCAAGCTCTACGACCCTTCTGGCGAGCTCCTCACGGTGGTGGCCGACACGGCATTCGACGTCGGCGCCCGGAACATGGACCTCGCGGTCGACGGGGCGGGCCGCATCTACGCGGTCGACACGGCGACGCTGCAGATCTGCGTCTTCTCTCCCGCAGCGCCCGAGGCGGCGGCGTGAGCCCGGAGCACTCCCGGCGCGAGGTGCTGGGTCACGCCGCGCGGGGCACAGCACTCGCGGGCCTGGGCGGCCTCACCTCGCTCCTGTGGCTGAAGGCCAACGCGACCTACGCGTGGTCGATCGACGCCACCCGCTGCATCGACTCGAAGCTCGGGGCGGTGGGCATCTCGGTCTGCGAGCGCTGCTCCACCGAGTGCGTGCTCGGCCTGTCCGCGGTCCGCGCCGTGAACCAGTTCTCGAAGTGCGGGCGCTGCTACGTGTGCCCGGCCTACTTCAAGATCACGAGCGCCGTCGGCCCCGACGGCCTGCCGAGCGAGAAGGTGTGCCCGCGCGACGCGATCAAGCGCGAGCCGATCGGCTGGGTCGATCCCGGCGACCCCGCCAACAACTTCTACGAGTACACGATCGACGAGACGCTGTGCAACGGCTGCGGACGCTGCGTGCTCGAGTGCAAGGAGCCCGCCGGCCTCGGCTCGATCGTGCTCGAGGTGCGCCACGACGCCTGCCTCGACTGCAACCGCTGCGCGATCGCCCAGGCCTGCCCCGAGGACGCCTTCGAACGCCTCCCCCCGGCCAACCCCTAGCGACGCCTGCATGAGCCGCCTCATCTCCTTCGGCCGGGCGTCGCTGCTTCTCCTCGCGCTCGACGCCGCCCCGGCGCTCGCCCAGCAGCTCCAGTACGAGCGCCCGGTCGACACCGCTCCCAGCGAGAAGACGATCGGAGAGGGATACGTGACGCCGCAGGTGCAGCACCCCCGCCCGCGCGCCGTGGCGTGGCAGGTGGCCGACGTCGTGCTGCTGGCCGTGGCCCTGGGCGTCGCCGCCTGGCTCGCCCTGTGGCGTCGCCAGCGCGGCGGCCTGGTGGCCGTCAGCGTCTTTTGCCTCGCCTACTTCGGCTTCTACCGCGAGGGCTGCATCTGCCCGATCGGCGCCACCCAGAACGTCGCGGTGGCGCTCGTCGACCCGCGCTACGCCGTGCCCTACTACGTGATCGCGATCTTCGTGCTGCCGCTCGCGGCGGCGCTCTTCTTCGGGCGCGTCTTCTGCGCGGGGGTATGTCCTCTCGGAGCGATCCAGGAGCTCGTGACGCTCCGGGCAGTCTCCGTGCCGGCGCGGCTGGACAAGGCCCTGGGCGCGCTCAAGTGGGTCTATCTCGGGGTGGCCCTCTACTACGCCGTGCTCCCGGCCATGGAGCGCGACTTCCTGATCTGCCGCTTCGACCCGTTCGTGGGCCTTTTCCGTTTCACCGGCGCCGCCTGGCTGCTGATGACGGGCGGCGTGTTCCTGCTCGCGGGCGTCTTCGTCGGCCGGCCCTACTGCCGCTGGCTGTGCCCGTACGGGGCGCTGCTCTCCGCCTTCTCGCGATACGCCTGGCGGAGCTTCTCGATCACGCCCGACCGCGAGCTCGACTGCGGCCTGTGCCAGGGTGCCTGTCCCTACGGCGCCATCGAGGAGCGGCGGGCGGTGCGCACGGCCTGCTTTGCCTGCGGCCGCTGCTACCGCTCCTGCCCGGTTCACCACGCCGGGACCAAAGGCGCCCTCGCGGCCGCACCGGGAGCGCCATGACGAGCGGCGAGCAGCTGAAGCAGGTGCTGTGGCTCGGGGCGGCTGCGGCCCTGGTGGCTTTCGTGTCCGTCGGCGTGCTCGTCGCCGACCACGTCGTCGCCACCGGGCGTGCCTCCGCCGAGAGGAGCCGGGTCCTGGAGCTCGAGCAGCAGGTGAAGACCGCGCCCGGGATGGCGGCGACGCTCCACGATGAGCGCAAACGGCAGACCGCACTCTCGCTGGCGCGGGAGAGACGCGATCGGGCCCTCGCCTGGGTCCTGCTTCTGTCCGGCGGCCTCGTCGTCGCGTCGGGCAGGTGGTACCTGTCGCAGCGGCCCGTGCCGGTGCCGTCTCTCGACGCGTTGGTGGCCGTGCGGTTCCAGGCGCCGAAAGGAGCGGAAGGTCGGGCGCGCAAGGCGGCCTCGCCTTCCGACACGGGCGCGGATCCCGAGGCCTTTGCCTCGTTCGTGGACGGGCTCGTCGAGCGGTTCGGCCGCAGCCGCGAGGCGGCGATCCCGATCCTGCAGGCGATCCAGAGCCACTATCGCTACCTGCCCGATGAGGCGCTGCAGCGCGTCTGCGAGCGGACCGAGATCACCCCGGCGCAGATCGCCGGCAGCTCCAGCTTCTACGCCCAGTTCCGCCGCTCGCCGGTCGGCCGCCACGTGGTCCGGGTCTGCCACGGCACCGCGTGCCACGTGGCCGGGGCGGAGCAGATCAGCCAGGAGCTGAGGCGTCACCTTGCGATCCCGCCCGAGGGCGACACCGACCCCCGCCGCCTCTTCACTCTCGACGCCGTGGCCTGCCTCGGCTGCTGCAGCCTGGCCCCGGTGATGATGATCGAGGAGGACACCGCGGGTCGTCTCACCCCCGCGAGCGCGCGCCAGGCCATCGACGCCGTGCGGACATGAGCCACGCGCCCCGGCCCGTCGAGTTCCGTGTCGGCCTCGCCTCGTGCGGGATCGCCAACGGGGCCCGTCCCGTGCACGAGGCGGTGGAGCGGGCGGTCCGGGAGGCGGGTCGCGGCGTCGCCAAGGCGGTGGGATGCGGCGGCCTGTGTCACCGCGAGCCCCTGCTCGAGGTGGTCGACGGCCTCGGCCGATCGGCCGTCTACACCCACGTCACTCCCGAAGCCGTTGAGGCGATCGTCCGTCGTCACTTGAGCCCGAAGGGACTGCTGACGCGTGTTCGCTGGACCCTGGCCTCGCTCGGCGACCGGCGCTCGGGCCACGGGGCTTCCCGCGCCGCCGCGGCCCCGGTCGAGGTCGACGCGGTCGAGACGCCCCGCATCGTGCTCGAGAACTGCGGCCGACTCGACCCGCTGAGCCTCGACGATGCCCTCGCCACAGGCGGCTACGCGGCGCTCGAGGCATGCGTCGAGCGGCTCACGCCGGAGCAGGTGATCGAAGCGATCTCGGCCTCCGGCCTGCGCGGGCGCGGTGGCGCGGGCTTTCCCACCGGCCGCAAGTGGCTCCTCGCGCGCCAGCAGCCCGCTCCTCGCTATGTGATTGCCAACGGCGACGAAGGCGACCCCGGCGCGTTCATGGACCGACTGGTTCTCGAGTCGGACCCCCACCGCGTGGTCGAGGGGCTGGCGATCGCCGCCTACGCCATCGGCGCCGAGCAGGGCATCTTCTACATCCGCGCCGAGTACCCGCACGCGGTGCGCCGGGTTCGCGAGGCGATCCGCCAGGCGCAGGCCCGCGGCCTGCTCGGGGACCAGGCGCTCGGCGGCCGGCTGCGGCTGCGGCTCGACGTGCGCGAGGGCGCCGGCGCCTTCGTGT
>CAZMRX010000043.1:0-22250 GCA_964568755.1 uncultured Acidobacteriota bacterium
GGGCCGGCTGCGGCGACCGCGCGGCCAGCCCTTGCGTCGCTCGAGGGCTTCGAACCGCGCCTCGAGCGCCATGAAGGCGGCCTCGTCTCGAGCCCGGAAGCGTTGCACGAACCTCAGGACGTACGCCATCTCCCCTCCGTTCCTCTCAGTGCTTGTGGCGCTGTCGCTCCTCGTCGAGCGCCGTGAACAGCTCGCGGATCTCCGCGACGCCCCGCACCGCGATGACGAGCGAGATCAGGGTGAAGCTGCCAAAGGCCAGCACGAACGCGACGAGCCAGAAGAGCGCCCAGCTCACGAGTGTGCCCTCTGCGGAAAGAGCAGCGATCCGACCACGAAGCCGGCTACCGCCAGCGCCCAGCTCAGGTTCCCCGCGGTGGCCACGTCCAGCTTCAGCTGGGGCACCAGGTAGGTGAGCGACGTCACCGCACCGAGCAGGAACGAGAGCACGGCGCCCGTCTGGGAGGCCCGGCGCCAGTAGAGCCCGCCCACGACCACGATCAGGGTCGGCGCCATGAACAGGTTCGCGGTGACCTGCAGGTAGAAGTACGCCGGCCCGGGCAGGTCGTAGACGAGGCTCCAGATCATGATGAAGACGGTCAGCCCCACGACCGTGGCGCGCGTGAGCCGCAGCCGTGCCGCGCTGGTCAGGTCCTTCCCGGCCAGCGGCGCCACGATGTCCTGCGCGATGATCGAGCTCCAGCCGAGAAAGTAGCCGGCGTAGGTGGAGATCGAGGCCGCGAGCATGCCCGCCACCACGAGTCCGAGCAGC
Organism: uncultured Acidobacteriota bacterium; assembly: GCA_964568755.1. Classification (GTDB taxonomy): domain Bacteria; phylum Acidobacteriota; class Vicinamibacteria; order Fen-336; family Fen-336; genus DATBSL01. The sequence goes on from CAZMRX010000043.1 coordinate 770, forward strand.
CCGGAGGGCAGCGTCGCCGCGAGCATCCAGGGCATCGCGACGAGCCCGACTTCGCTGCGCAGTTCCCGGGCCTGTTCCTCGAAGCGCGCGGCCTTGGGATCCTGCACCTTCTCCTCGCGGGCCAGCGTCTCCAGGAGATCGAGCTGCGGCAGCGCCCGCTCGAGGCGGCCCTGGTCGAGGTCCTGGCGGAACGTCTCGCCGAGGGCCTTGTCCAGCGCTTCGATCTGCGCGCTGCGCGTGGGAGCGGACGGCGGTGCGACGGGTGCGCTGCGGCCCCAGAAGAAGGCCAGCGCGGCGATGCCCCAGGCCATCGGGACGAGTGCTCTGCCCAGGAACAGGAAGCCGGTGAGCGTGAACATCTTCTTGCCGACGGCCGCGTCCTTCGTCGAGAAGGTCCGCATCGCCACCGACTGCCACACGGTCATGAGCGCGATCCAGAGCAGGATCTGCCACAGGATGAAGCCGATCCCGAGGTCCTCGATCGGGTTCATGCCGCGGCCGCCCATGTGGCCACGGACGGCGCTCACCATGCCGCCCCAGCCCACCTCGCGCAGGAAGACCAGGGTGACGATCACCGTGCCGGCGGCCAGGAAGACGTACTGCACGTAGTTCGTCACGATCAGCGAGACCATCCCGCCGAGTGCCGTGTAGGCGAGTGCTATCAGCAGCAGCGCCGCCATCGTCCACCCCAGGTACTGGCTGGGGATGCCCGTCACGATCGCCAGGAAGCGCGCCTCGATGATCGGGAAGATGCCGAGGTTGAGCGAGCCCCCGAAGGCCATCAGTACGCCGGCGAGGACCCGCACGCCCCGCCCATACCGCCTCTCGAAGTACTCGGGGACGGTCAGGATCTCCATCTCGCGCAGGCGTGTGATCACGAAGCCGGTCCGGCCCACGAACAGGCACACCGCGAGCGTGATCAGGCCCGTCACGAACGCGGAGAAGCCGGCGACGAAGCCGAACTGCGCCTGGTACATGTAGGTGATGATCCCGACCTCGGTCGACAGCAGCGACGCGGCGCCCACATACAGACCCATGCCGCGGCTCGCCACCAGGTAGTCCTCGATCGAGCCGATGTAGCGCTTCACGCGCAGCCCGATCCAGAGCGTCGCGACCAGCGACAGGGCGGCGATCGCCAGGTCGAGGAGCGAGAACGGCGAGACGATGACGGACGTGTTCACTGGTGTCCGCCGGCGTACTCGATCTGGGCGCGCGTGAGTGCACGGCGGTCGGGGTGGGGATCCAGCTCGCGCGCCTTCTCGAGCTCGGCGTCGGCTCCCGCGAGGTCGCCCTTCTCCCGCCGGACGAGTGAGAGCAGGTAGTGGCCGACCGCGCGGTTCCGCGGGCTCGCGGAGTCCGCCGTGTCCGCGCGCGCCGTCTGCTCGAGGCCGTCGAGCAGGGCACCCGCCTCGGCCGTCTGGCCCAGGGCCTTCCGCGCGAGGGCCTGGTAGTAGCTGCCGAGCGCCGGACGCGGGTAGCGCTCGTCGAGGATCCGCTGCAGCAGCGCCTGGCGCTCCGCGCCCTGCTGCGCGCGCGACAGGCTCCACAGGACGTGGGCACGCAGGTCCGGCGTGCGCGGCGCCACCTCGAGGTTCTTCGGGTACTCGAGCGCCCGCTGGTAGTGGCGGCGCGCCAGCGCGCGGTCGCCCCGCGCGAGCGCACGGTCGCCCAGCCGCTGCTGGACCTCGACCCACGCGTGGTGCAGCCCGTAAGCACCTTCCCAGGTGTGGAAGTGACGCATCGTCAGGATCCGCTCGGCCTCGTCGAGGTCGCCGCCACGAGCGGTGTCGAGCAGCAGGTCGACGTAGCGCGAGACGAGGTCGTCGCGGCCTTCGACGGTGGGGCGGTGTCGGTCGAGAAGCGCGCGGCGCTCGGCGACGGCGAGACGGAGCCGCTCCGCGACCTGGTCCCGCTCGAGCAGGACGCGCGCGTCGGTCGGGTCGAGCGCGAACGCGCGGTCGTAGGCGACGAGGGCGCTGCGGTCGTCGCGCTGCTGCGACTGGGAGTAGCCAATGTTGCGCCACGCGAGGGCCAGGCGCTCGTTCAGCCGGACCGCCTCCTGCCACTGGCGCAGGCCCTCCTGCTGCTGGCCGAGGCCGTAAAGCAAGTTCCCGAGCAGGTGGTGCGCGGCCGCATCGCCAGGGGCCGCCGCGATCGCCTGCTCGAGGGCCAGCTTCTCGACCAGGCGGTGGGGGTTGGCGCCGGCGACGGACGTGGCGGCGCCATCGCGGAAGTGAGCGGCGGCCGCGGCGTCGTCAGCGAGCGCCTTGCGGAACGAGCCGCGCAGGTAGTGGATCATCGGGCCGGGGCTCGTCGCGCTCCCGCTCGCCAGCGGCTCTCCGAGCACGGCGTCCGCATCGTCGAAGAGCCCGGCCTCGGCGTAGGCCGCTGCCAGCTCGATCGCGTTCTGGACGGACCCGCGCAGGATCGTAGCTCGCGTCTTCTCCCACTCGTCGGCCGGTCGGCCCAGCGCCCGTAGCGCGAGCGTCGTCTCGCGCGCGGCCATGAAGTGCATCGGGTCGAGCGCCAGCGCCCGCTCCGCGGCCGCGAGCGCCTTCTCGGGCTCCGCCAGCCGGCGGTGGGCTGCGGCGGCGAGCGCCGGGATGTCCGCGAAGCCGCCGTTCAGTTGCTCGGCCTGGCGCGCCCAGTCGAGCGCCGCCTCGTTCCCCCCGCGCCGCAGCTCCAGACGGGCCAGGCCGAGACGCGCCGCGGCGGCCGCTTCGCCCGAGACGGACGCGCGGCGGAAGCTCTCGTACGCGTCATCGAGCCGACCCAGCCCGAGGGCGGCGAGCGCGCGTCCGAAGTCGATCCGCGCGTTGTCGCCGTAGCGCGTCGCCGCCTTGTCGAAGAGGGGCAGTGCATCCGCGAATCGGGCCTGCTTCAGTGCGAGGAAGCCCAGCTCCAGGTTGACGCGCGCGTCGGCCGGATCGCGGCGCAGAGCCTCCTCGTAGCAGCGCATCGCCTCAGGCGTGCGCCGGAAGCGGTCGAGCCACTCCCCGCAATGGAAGAGCTCGTCGGGCGTCATGCCCCCGACCTCACCCCATTCCTTCTGCGGCGACGGCAGCGGCACCTCGCGCGGCGCCCGGCGCTGCAGCTCGATCTGCGGACGGCCCGAGGAATCGGAAACTGTGAGCTGCAGGTCGTAGAGCGTCGCCCCGGCCGGGGCGGGGACCTCCACCAGCAGCGGCCGGTCGGGCGAGACGCGCGCCTTCGTCTCGCGCAGCACGCGCCCGTCGCGCGCGTCGCGCAGCACGACCTGGAGTCCCTCGAAGACCGACGTCGCGTGGACGCCGGCGAAGGCCTGGCCGTCGCGGAGATCCGTCTGCACCGCGAAGTCGGCGTTGGCCTTCTGGAAGCCGCGGATGTCGCGGACGGGGTACCAGTAGTCGTGCGCGCGGCGCACCTCGTGGGGCGCCAGCCAGTGGTAGTCGGGCTGGTTGTCGCTGAAGGCCCCGGCCTGCGGCTCGTAGTAGGCTCCGCCGCCTTCGGTCAGGATGTCCTCCCAGATGCGGCCGGAGGGCCCCGCGCCCCAGGTCCAGAGCTTCTTGCCGGGCATCACACGGTGGTCGGCCACGTGGACGAGCCCGCCGCCCGCACGATGGTCGTAGGTCCCGAACCAGTCGTCGCGGCTGCGCCAGGCGAAGTAGCTGCTGGCGTTCGCGACGTTCTTCCACCACGTGAGGTCGCTGCCGTCGTGGACCGGCCAGTGCCAGAACTCCGTCTTGCCGTGGCCCGCCACGATGTCGCCCGGGTACTGGGCCTGCGACCACTCGTTCGCGTGCGTCGCGCCCGTCGCCCAGAACTGGAACGAGCGCCGGTGGCTCGTGGGGTTCACGAACACGTAGTCGCAGCGCAGGCGGCTCTTGCCGGGCTCGAGCGTCATCCCGACCAGCCAGCGCGTGCCGAAGACGGGCTCGGTCTCGCCGACCCACACCGTGGCGCTGCCGTCCGCGTGGCGCACCACGCGGTGATCGACCGGCATGAAGCCGGACGGCCGGTGTCCGTGCGGGAAGTTCCACTCGATGCCGCCCGAGATCCAGGCGCCGGTCATGCTGATGAGACCGGGCTTGATCGTCGGCTGCCAGTAGAGCCAGCGGTAGCCGTTCGTCTTGTCGAGCGCTCCGTGGACCCGCCCCCCGATCTCCGGGAGGATCAGGATCTGGACGTACTCGTTCTCGAGGAAGACGGCGTCGTAGGCGCGATCGGCCTTCTTGTCGGTCAGGACGTCGTTGAGCGTGTACGGGTAGATGACGCCCTGCGGGCCCGGGTACGACGGGTGGACAGAGGCGGGGCCGATCTGCCACGTCGGGATGACGAGCTTCTCCTGCCGGACGGTCACAGGCGGCGCAGCCGCGGCGGACGCGGCGAGCAGCACGAGCGAGACGGCGGCGCGCGTCGTCACGGCGCCACCGCGGCCCGGATCTCGAACGCCGCCTCCTGACGCAGGGTCTGGTTCGCGACGGTGTCCGTCACGTCGAGCCGCACCACGTAGGCGCCGGGCGCGTAGCCGGCGAGCGGGATCGGACCGACGGAGGCCACCGCGTCGGACTTCGTGAAGACGTCCTGCGCGCCGCGCGCGACGGGCTTGCCGTCCTTCAGCACGCTGTAGCGGGTCTTGAGGCCGGCCTGGCCGGTGGCGGCGTCCAGCTTCGCGCCGTGAAGCGTCGCGACCACCATCAGCGCGTCCTTGGCCTCGAACACGTTGCCGAGGCGCGGGTGAAGGCGCATCGGCCCCAGCTGCAGCGCGGCGTAGGGGTCGCGCGCGTCGGCCGCTCCCGGTGCGGGCGGCTCGTCGGGGTAGAGCACGAGCGGGCTCGCGACGAGAACCGTCCCCCCGAAGTCGGGAACTTCGACCTCCAGCGTGCTGGCAGAACCCGGTCCGCCGGCGAGGAGCGTCGCGACCGTCACCGTGTAGCGGCCCGGCTTGAGCGTGAGGCCCCACGACGAGACGAGCGAGCCGTCGGCTTCCGGTGTCGCCGCGACCTCGCGCGCCGCGCTGGCCGCGACCTGTCCCCCGGCGTCCGCGGCCTGGGCCGCGACCGAGAAGCGGATCGGTGCGCCGCTCGCGGGAGGTGAGGCTCGCAACAGGCCCGCCAGGTACGACTCGCCTTTCGGCCCCCGCATCAGCAGCTTCGTCTCCGCGACGAGTGGGAAGTCCTGGCGGGGTGCGGCGAGGAGCGCCCGCGCTCCGGCGCCCGCTCCCGAGAGGGAGGGGGCAGCGGCCGCGGCGGCCGCGAGCGGCACGAGACGCCCGTCGCTCGCCTGGCTGTAGCCCAGGTCCGGCCGCGTGACGAGGGCGCTCGCGGCGCGCTGCAGGTCCGCGGCGACGATGCCGCCCTCGGCGAAGCGGCACTCGGAGTCGAAGGCGATCCGCAGCTCCGCAGACGTGAAGTGGTACGGGAGTGCGGGGCGGTCGCGGTAGACCCAGGTCTCCGGCTCGCGAGTCGACCCCTCGCGCAGGTACGCCATGTTGTCGAACATCCGTCCCGAGGCGGGCGCAGGCGCGGGCTGGCCGTCCGGCTGGCTCTGAGGCCCGGCGGTCGGCTGGCGGGGAACGTCCCCCTTGCCCAGGATCTCCTCCGGGCGACCGAGCAGGGCGAGCACCTGCCCGCAGCCGGTTTCCGAGCCCTTCTGGTTCGGGTAGGAGAAGAGATCGTCGGATCGCTTCCACACGGCTCGGACCACGTCCTCGAACTCGTTGGTGGGCGTGCCCGGCGAGGGATCGCGCCGGGCCCAGAAGATCTTCTGGAACTCGCGCCGGTCCTGGTCGTCCTTCAGCGACTTCAGGACCTCACGCTCTCCGGGGACCAGCAGCAGGTGAGCCAGCTTGGGGAAACGCTTCGTGTCGACGGGAGGCCCTTCGGCGCGCGTGGGAGCCCCTGTCGCGATCAGGAGGCAAAGGAGAGGGAGAAGACGACGATGGCGCGGGTGCATGGGAATCCTCCCAGAGGGGCGAGCCCGGTTTCCGGCGCAAGCATACTCCCATTTGTCTTTCGTTTGATATTTTTCTCTTGCGTTTGTCTGTCATTTCCTTCTATCTTTCGACCCGACTGGCCCGAAGAGGGGTGCGCCTCGACAGCCCTGGCCCCTCGAAGGATCCCGATGACCCCTTCCCCCAAAGCCTTGGCGCCCGTCGACTTCGCCGTGATCGCGGCCTACATGGCGCTGATGCTGGCGATCGGCGTCTACGCCATGCGCTTCAATCGCGGGGCCTCGGACTACTTCAAGGGCGGCAGCCGCATCCACTGGCTGGCCGCGGGGCTCTCCTCTTTCATGAGCGGGTTCTCGGCCTGGAGCTTCACCGGCGCCGCGGGCCTCGCCTACCAGCACGGCCTCGTCGCGATCCTGCTCTACGTCGGCAACGCCTGCACGTTCCTGCTGGGCTACTTCCTCTTTGCCCAGCGCTGGCGGCGGGCCCGGATCGGCACCGTCATGGAGTACCTGGTGGACCGCTACGACGAGCGGACGCGCCAGGCCTTCTCGTGGACGACGATCCTGTTCCAGTTCTTCACCGGGGCCAGCATGCTCTACGGCCTGGGCCTCTTCGTGGCCCCGACCTGCGGCTGGCCTCTGTCCTGGGCGATCGCGGGCTCCGGAGTCGTGATCCTCGTCTACTGCGTGATCGGCGGGCTCTGGGCCGTCGTGATCACCGACTTCCTGCAGGCGGCGATCCTGATGCCGTTCACGATCGTGATGGCCTTCGCCTCGCTGGGCCAGGTGGGGGGGCTCTCTGGGCTGGTGGCCCGCATGCCCGCCGAGATGACGTCGCTCAGCCTGCCGCCCGGGTACGGCTGGAGCTACGTCGTGTGCTGGGCGGTGATGACGAGCTTCGGCTACAACACCGCGGCCATGGCCCAGCGCTACTTCAGCGTCGAGGACGAGCGGGCCTCGCGGAAGATCGCGCTGCTCTGCTTCGGGCTCTTCCTGGTGGGCGCCTTCATCTGGTTCGTTCCTCCCTTCGCCATGCGCGTCCTCCATCCGGACCTGCACTCGATCTGGCCCGGGCTCGCCAACCCGCAGGAGTCGTCCTACGCGCTGGCGGCGCTCACGCTGCTGCCGAGCGGTCTCGTGGGGATCATGCTGGCCGCGATGTTCAGCGCCACCATGTCGAGCATCTCCGGTGTCCTGAACATGCACGCCTCGATCATCTCGAGGGACATCTTCCCGACGCTCTTCCCCCGCCGCGCGGGCGAGTCCGAGAAGCTAAGCATCGCGTGGGCCGCCACCTTCGCGGTCGGCGTGATCATCACCGGCATCGCGCTCGCGATGGCCGCCGGGGGGCAGAGCGTCTTCAAGATGATGGTGACCTTCAACACGGTGATGTCGCTCGCCTACGGCCCGCCGGCGCTGCTCGGCCTGGTCGTGCGGCGAACCCCGAGCTGGTCCGGCCTCGCGTCGTTCGCCGTAGCCCTCGCGGTGGGCTCGTTCGGGACCTTCGTCCTGGGGTGGGACGTCGTGGCGAACGTGGTGTTCGTGGTGCCGGCCTCGGTCGCCGTCTTCTTCCTGAGCCGGCTGCTGCCGGAGACGGACCCCGCTCACGCCGCGCGGCACGACGACCTCTTCCGGCGCCTCGACACGCCGGTGGACATGGCCGCGGAGCTCGGCGACACGCCCGACCCGACGACACAGGTCTTCCGCTTCCTGAGCCGGGCGACGGGGCTCGTGGGCCTGCTCTGCCTGCCGCTGACGTTCACCGCCCCGGCGGCAGAGCGCGCGACTGCCGTCGGCTACGTCGCGATCACGCTGGCGCTCGCCGCGGCGCTCGCGTTCGTGAGGGGACGAAACCCGGCGCCCGCTCGGAAATTTGCTCCTTGAGGAGATGAGATGAGGAAGACGATCGCGTGGTGGGGACTCGCCGTCCTGCTCGGCGCCACGCCGGCTGCCGCCGGGGTGGCCGCGGTGTGGGCCGTGTCCGACGGCGAGAGAGTGGAGCGAGACGATCGGGCGCACCCGCTGCGGGCGAAGAATGCCATCTGGGATGGAAGCGTGGTGCGCCTCGCCGCCGCGCGCAACGAGATCGTGGCCTTCCAGGCGATCGTCGAGGCGGACGAGGCGGGCGTCGCGGCCCTCTCGGCCGCGCTCCCGCAGCTGCGCCGCCGCGGCGGGACGGAGACGATTGCATACGCCGCTCCGGCCGCCGACCCGACGCACTCTGCCGGACGGCCCATCCAGCTCTTCTCCCTCCACTACATGAACGTCACCGCGGAGAGCCACGCGGACTGGGCCTGGAAGCCGGGGAGTCCGGCCGTGCCGCGCGACACCACGGGCTGGAAGCCGGTGCAGCTCGTGCCGGAGAACGCGCGCGCACGGCGGGGCGGCTTCCCGCTCGCGGTGGGCCCCGGCCTCAGCCAGGCGCTGTGGATCGAGATCTACGTGGGCCGCGACCTCCCGCCCGGCGTCTACGAGGGGACGCTCTCGGTCACGGCCGACGGGAAGGCGACGGCGCTCCCCGTCGAGCTGCGCGTCTTCGACTTCGAGCTGCCCGAAGCCAACAGCCTGCCGGTGATGGTCTACTACGAGCCCGACCAGCCCGAGCTCTACCAGGGCCGGAACCTCGACCCGGAATACCACCGCTTCGCCCACCGCCACCGGGTCGAGCTCGTCCACGCGTACGACGAGGCGAAGGTCGAGGCGACCCGTGGCCGGTTCGACGGCAGCGACTTCACGGCGAAGGCCGGCTACGAGGGACCCGGCGCGGGCGTGGGCAACACGATCGTCCCGGCGTCCTTCTATGGACCAGGCCCGGCGTTCCAGGAGAAGCAGAGCGCCTGGAAGCGCTCCGACGCGTGGATGGCCTTCCTGGGTCGCAGCTTCCCGAAGGCGCTCACCTTCCTCTACCTTCCCGACGAGCCCTATCCGCCGCAGTACCCCGAGGTGAAGCGGCTCGCGGAGAACGTGCGCTCGAACCCGGGGCCAGGGGGCAAGCTCCCGCTCTTCCTGACCAAGCGGATCATCCCGGAGTTCCAGGGGCTCGTGGACGTCTGGAGCATCCCGCCGCAGGCGTTCGACATCAAGGCCGCCGCCGCCGAGCGAGCGAAGGGCCGCCGGGTGTCGTTCTACAACGGCGGCCGCCCGCAGGGGCCGACGCCCGTGATCGACGCGCCGGCCACCGAGGCCCGGGTCGTCGCCTGGGCGGCCTTCAAGCACGACGTGGACCTCTACTTCTTCTGGCACGGCGTCCACTGGCAGCACAACAGCCAGAAGCAGGGCGAGCGAAAGCAGGACGTGTGGGCCAACCCGATCACGTTCGACAACCGCGGCCAGCCCCGCAAGCCGGTCGAGGACCAGGGTTGGATCAACGGCGACGGTGTTCTTCTCTATCCCGGTGAGGAGAAGCTCCACCCGGAGCAGGACCGCGGGATCGCCGGGCCGATCGGTTCTGTCCAGCTCGCGAACCTCCGCCGCGGCCTCCAGGACCACCAGTACCTGACGCTCGCGCGAAAGCTCGGCCTGGAGACGGAGCTGAAGGCCGCGCTGCTGCAGGTGGTCCCGCGCGTCTTCTCCGAGGCAGGGGAGACGGTCGGGTTCGCCGAGACCGGCGAGACCTTCGAGGCCGCCCGGCTCACGCTCGCCGCGGCCATCGAGAAGCGCCTGGCCGAGGTGCGGAAGTGAAGGCCGCGGCTCTCGCGCTGCTGCTGGCGACAATCGTGGCGCAGTCGAGCGGTGCCGAACCCGCCGCAGGCGTCGCACGTCCGCGTCTCTTCGTGGCGGAGCGCGACCCCTTCGCCGGACTCCCGGCGCTCAAAGCGCGCTGGGCGGCGGGCGAGCGGCCCAGCCAGGATCTGCCGGGCCTCGCCTTGTCGTGGCTTCTCTCCGGCGACGAATCCTTCGCGCGCCGCGCGCTCGACGAGCTGCGGGCCGACAGGCCCACCGGCTGGAAGGGCTCGAGCCGCTACGTCCGCTATCTGAACCGCGCGATGGCGTTCGACTGGCTCTACGGCTACGCCGGCTTCGACGCCGCGTTCAAGGACCAGGTGGCGGCGGACCTCGTGGCCGGTGCCGCGCAGATGCTGGCTCTACCATCGCTGCGAGACCCGGACCAGGCCTCGTACCACAACCACACCGCGCGGGAGCTGGCCCTCGCCGTCTTCTCGCTCGCCGCGGTCGAAGGCCACGCCTCGGTGGAGTCTCGCGCCGCGCCGCTGCGTGCCCACGCGTGGCGCGCCTTCGACAACCTGCTGGAGCAGACCGAGCTCGTGAACCCGGACGGCGGGTATCACGAATCCACCGACTACATGCGGATCACGTGGGCGCCGCTCGCGATGATGGCGGAGGTGCGCCGCACCTCGACCGGCAACGATCCCGCACGCCACTTCTCCGCCTTCCGCAACATGGGCCTCACCTACCTGTACAAGGTGCTGCCCGACGGGAGCGCGGCGAGGGACGACGACAACGAGTTCCCGCACCTCGACTCGCGCGACAATGTCGTGCTCGGCTACGCGGTCCACCGCTTCAAGGACCCCTACGCCGCCTGGCTGCTGCAGCAGCGCGCGTGGCTCCCGGCCGACTGGGCCAACCCGGTCCTGCAGTTCCTGTGGAGCGACGCCGCGGTCGTGCCGCGCGATCCCGCCACGACCAGCGAGAGCGAGCTGCCTCGCCACCGGCTGTTCCGCGGCATTGGCCACCTCGTGCTGCGCGACGGCTGGGGGGCGGACTCCACCTGGATCCAGCTCGCCTGCGGCCCGTACCTCGCGAAGCACGACCACCTCGACGCGGCGCACTTCGTCGTCTACCGCAAGGGCTATCTGGCGATCGACGCCGGCGCCGACTACACCGACACCGAGAGCCCGCACTACCTCAACCACTACCGGCGCAGCGTCGCGCACAACACGCTGCTCGTGTACCAGCCGGGCGAGCGCTTCTTCTGGAGCGAGAACGCGTGGCCGGCGGCCAACGACGGCGGCCAGCGCATGGACTCTTCGCGCTTCTGGAACAGCGTGAGGAGCCTCGAGGACTTTCGCCGCACGCGGGACCTCTGGGACCGTTGCCGGCTCGCCCCGGTGGCCGCGGAGGCGTCCTACCGCTACGCGCGCGCCGACGCCACCCGCGCCTATCAGCCCTCGAAGCTCGAGCAGTTCACGCGCGAGCTCGTGCACCTGCGCGAGCCGAACCTGCTCGTGGTGCTCGACCGCGTGCGCTCGAAGGACCCGTCATACCGCAAGGTGTGGCTGCTGCACGGCGTGAGCGAGCCGCGGGTCGAGGCGAGCGCCGCGGGGACGAGCGTCGGTCACGGCGGGACGAGCTATCGCGACGCGTCGCTCGTGACGTTCGAGGACGGGCAGGGGAGGCTGCGCGTCCACTCGCTGCTGCCCCGCGAGCGCGAGGTCGTGGTGTGCGGCGGTCCCGGCTTCGAGTTCTGGACGCCGGGCGACGAGCGCGGCGGGCCCTGGGGCTCGGGGCAGAACTGGCCGCTCGACCCGCCCGAGGGCGGCGCGCTGCCCGCGGACCCGTACCTGCTCAAGATGTGGAAGACGTTCTGGGACGGGATCGAGCGGCTCTCGCCCTCGAACCGCCGCGCCGTGGTTCCGGGCGCCTGGCGGATGGAGGTCTCCCCGGCCACGCCGTCGAGGGACGACGACTTCCTGAACGTGCTCGAGATCGGCGACCGTGACGCGAAGCCGAAGGCCCGTGTCGCCGCCATCGATGGGCACGGCCTGGACGGTGCGGCGATCGAAGGCGCGTCGGCCGTGATCTTCGCCATCCCCGAAGTGGAAAACGCCGAAGGCACGCTGCCCGACGTCAGGACGGAGTCGCTGCTGCTCGTGGGTCTCGATCCTGGCGCCCGCTACGAGCTGCAGGTCACCTCGAGCTTCGCGCCGGGAGCGCCCGTCTGGCGCGCCACCGGAGAGGCCGGCGACGAAGGGACGCTTTCCCTGCCCTGGGACGGCATCCGGGACGGCCGCCTGCGGCTGCAGCGCCTGCGCTAGATCACATGGAGGACGACATGCCCAGAACGACACCGGGACGTCGCACGACGGTCCTGGCGCTGCTCGTTGCGACGAGTGCCATCGCGCTCGCACTCGCGGCGGCGGACAGCGCGCGCCCGGAGCTGCCGAAGATCACGAAGCCCGTCCTGTTCGACACGCCGGAGGCGGACAGGATCCTGGCCGCGCTCCAGGTCTTTCCGCCCGACAACTGGTGGAACCGCGACATCTCGGGCCTGCCCGTCCATCCCGACTCGGACAAGATGATCGCGGCGATCGGCCCCGACAAGCCGCTCGAGTACAACCTCGACATGGGCTTCGTGATCGTGCCGCCCGACCAAAAGAAGATCGAGGTGAAGCTGCTCGACTACGCGAACGAGTCCGATCCTGGGCCGTACCCGCTGCCGGACAACGCCCCGATCGAGAACTGGCCGCTCAGCCGCAACGAGAACCTGAAGGCGCTGCCGAAACCCGGCCAGACGCTCGAGCAGTTCCAGCGCGAGGCCGAGGGCGACCGCCACGTCCTGGTGGTCGATCCGGTGAACGGCCGGCTCCACGAGTTCTACGGGACGAAGCGCACGGACGACGGTTGGCAGGCGCTGCAAGCCTCGACCTGGAACCTGCGGACGGGTGCGCTGCGGCCCGAGCGCTGGACCTCTTCCGACGCCGCCGGCCTGCCGGTGTTTCCCGCGGTGGTGCGCTACGACGAGTGCGCGCGCGGCCTGGTGGAGCACGCGATGCGCTTCACGGTGCGGCGCACGCGCCGGGCCTACGTGCTCCCCGCCACGCACTGGGCGAGCCAGAGCCGCGACCCCGCCCACCCGCGGATGGGCGAGCGCTTCCGCCTGAAGCGGTCCTTCGACGTGGCCGGCTTCCCGCCGCACGTGCAGGCGATCCTGAAGGGTCTCCAGAAGCACGGGATGTTCGTGGCCGACAACGGCAGCGACTGGTGGATGTCGATCGCCCCGGACCGCAGGCTGGAAGGGCTCGAGGCGCTGCACCGGGTGAAGGGGTCCGACTTCGAGGTCGTGGACACCGGGGAGCGGAGTGTCCAGGGGTGGTGAGTCCCTCGCGATGAACGTCTGCCAGATCGGCTGCGGCGAGCACGCGCGGGTGGCGCACGGGCCGTCGCAGGCGCGTTGCGCGCGAGAGCGCTCCGACCTGGTGCTCGCCGGTTGCTGCGATCTCGACCCGGAGCGGGCCGAGTCGTTCCGACGCGACTTCGGCTATTCCCGCGCCTTCACGGACGCGACGGCGATGCTCGACGCGGAGCGCCCGGACGCCGTCGTGGTCGTGGTTCCGGTGGAACGGACGGTGGGGACGTCTTCGCTCGTGCTCGAGCGCGGGATGCCGCTGCTCCTCGAGAAGCCGCCGGGCGAGACGACTGCCGAGGTCGACCGCCTGATCGCAGCTGCCGAGAAGGGCGGGCGGGTCGTCCCGCACCAGGTCGCCTTCAATCGCCGCTTCGCCCCGCTCGTGCGCGAGCTGCGGCGGCGTATCGAGGACGCCGGCCCGCTGCAGCACGTGCACTACGAGATGACGCGGGTCGAGAGGCGCGATCCCGACTTCTCGACGACCGCGATCCACGGGCTCGACGCCGTGCGCTACCTGGCGGGCTGCGACTACGCTGAGGCTCGCTTCCGCTACCGCGAGCTGCCGGAACTCGGGAAGGGTGTCGCCAACATCCTGGTGGACGCCGTCATGGCTTCGGGAGCCACGGCCCATCTGGCGTTCAATCCCGTGGCGGGAGTGCTCGTGGAGCGGGCGAGCGCGCACGCCCACGGCCATTCGCTCTTCCTCCACGTGCCGATGTGGAGCGGCGTCGACTCGCCCGGGCGGCTCTGGCACTACTCCGGCGGGCGGCTCGCCGCGGAGCTGGGGGGCGACCAGGTGGGAGACGGCACGGCGCTTTTCGAGCTGGGCGGCTTCTACCGCGAGACGGCGGCGTTCCTCGACGCGCTCGGCGCCGGGCGCGTGCCCTCGCCCAGCCTGCGCGAGTCGCGCCAGTCGGTCGAGATCGCCGAGCGCATCCGGCACCGCGCAACGGAGTACCGGGCCTCGCCCGGATCATTCGCGAGGCCGCCTGATGGACCGAGCGAATGATCCGTTCTGGGAGAAGAGCATGAAGCGAATGACGTTCGCCGCGGCGGTCGCCGCGGTCTCGGTCCTGACGACGCCCTTGTGGGCGGCCGAGCTCGGTCCGACGCGCCCGGCTCGCCTCGACGCGTGGAAGGTGATTGGCCCGGGCGGGGGCGGGACGATGCGTCGTCCCGCGATCAGCCCGCACGACAGCCAGGTGGTCCTGCTGGGCTGCGACATGACCGGGGCCTACGTGACCGCCGACGGCGGCGCCTCGTGGCGGATGATCAACTTCGGCTCGGTGCCGACGGCCTTCGCGTTCGATCCGTCCCGGCCGCAGACGCTGTACGCCGGAGCCGCGGCGGTCTACAAGAGCGACGACGCCGGACGGACCTGGCGCATGGTCCTGCCGGACCCGGCGAAGAACACCGTGGCGAAGCCCATCGGCGACCACGGCGATCGGGTCCTCTTCACCGACGACCCCGCGTATCCCGGCAGCGGCCGCAGCGTCACGATCCACGCGATCGCGGTGGACGAGGACGACCCCGCCCGCGTGTGGGTCGCGGCGAGTGCGGCCGACTCGCCGGTCCCCGGAACGCCCGCCTCACCGACGCTGCTCCTCGGCTCGACGGACGGCGGGCGCACGTGGGCGAGAGTCGCCAGCTTCGGCTCGGAACGTGTCTTCGCGCTACGGTCGAGCGGCGGCGGGCAGGCGCCCCGCGTGCACGCCCTCGCCGAGACCGGCGTGTACGAAGGCCCCGGGCCGTCGCTGCAGCACGTCCCGGCTCCCGGCGGGGCGCGCTTCGGCTCGGGCAGCCTCGGCCGCGACCCGCGCTCGGGCGTGGTGTTCGCCTACGCCACGCTGCCGCTCGCAGCCGGCCCCGGCAGAACCACGGGCGGCGTGCAGGTGTCGGAAGACGGCGGCCGCACGTGGCGCACCGCGAACGGCTCGCTGCTCGCGGCCGTGCGCCCGGACGATCGTGGCAGCGAGTGGGGGCCCGCGAAGGGCTCGCGCCCGTCGCTCGGGCCGATCGCCGTCTCCGCCCGCTTCCCGCTCGTCGCCTACGTGGGCCTGCGGGGCGTCGTGCTCGCGGGCCGCGGCGAGAAGCCCTTCAACGGGATCGCGAAGACGACGGACGGCGGGCAGAGCTGGAGCGTCGTCCACGCGGAATCGGACCAGCCGTCGGCCAACCTGACGGGCTCGTGGATCGAAGCGCGCTCCGCGGAGGACGGGCACTCCGTCTGGTTCGACTCGCCCTACGACCTGGCCGTCGCGCCGAACGATCCCGAGGTCGCGTACGCGACCGACCTCTTCCGGACCTATCGGACCGTCGACGGGGGCAAGGCCTGGAATCAGGTCAACTCCGAGAGCCGCGGCGAGGACCGTTGGACGACCCGCGGCCTCGACGTGACCACCACCTACGGTGTCCAGTTCGACCCGCACGACCTGAAGCGCGTGTTCATCCCGTACACCGACATCGGCCTCTTCCGCAGCGAGGACGGAGGCGGGACCTGGACGGGCTCCTCGACGGGCGTCCCCACGCGCTGGCGCAACACGACCTACTGGCTCGCCTTCGACCCCGAGGTGAAGGGCCTCGTGTGGGGCGGCTTCAGCGGGACCCACGACCTGCCGCGGCCGAAGATGTGGCGGCGCACCGACCCCGCGCGCTTCCGCGGGGGAGTCGGCGTCTCGACCGACGGCGGGCGCCACTGGAGCGTGTCGAACCAGGGCATGGAGGAGTCGGCGATCACACACGTGCTGCTCGACCCGAAGAGTCCCAAGGGCAGCCGCACGCTCTACGCGACGGCGTTCGGTCGCGGCGTCTACAAGTCCACCGACAACGGGCGCAGCTGGGCGCTCCGCAACCACGGGCTGCGACCCGACCCGCGGAACCAGCCCTTTGCCTGGCGGCTCACGCTCGGGCAGGACGGCACCCTCTACCTCGTGGTCGCGCGCCGCAGCGAGCGCGGCCGCATCGGCGACGCGGACGACGGCGCGCTCTACCGCTCCAGCGACGGCGCCGAGACATGGCAGCCGATACCCCTGCCTTCGGGCACGAACGGGCCCAACGCGCTCACCGTGGACCCGGAGGACCCCAGGCGGCTCTATCTCTCGGCCTGGGGTGTGATGCGCCCCGACGGCGACACGGGTGGCGGGATCTTCCTGAGCACCGACGCCGGCGCCACGTGGCGCTCCGTCTTCAGCGAGTCACAGCACGTCTACGACGTGACCGTGGACGCGCGCGACCCGGCGCGGCTCTACGCCTGCGGCTTCGACCAGGCCGCGTTTCGCTCGAGCGACCGCGGCCTCACCTGGACGCGGATCCGCGGTTACAACTTCAAGTGGGGCCAGCGCGTGATCGCGGACCCCGCGGACGCCTCGAAGATCTACGTCACGACGTTCGGGGGCAGCGTCTGGCACGGCCCGGCGCAGGGCGACCCGAACGCCACGGAGGACGTCGTCCCATGACGCCACTGCTGACCTCGATCGTCCTGCTCGCCGCGACGGCGAGCCCGTCGCAGACCCGCCTCGAGCAGCTCGTGGACGCGAACATCCTCGGCACGCACGCCTTCCAGATCGCTCTGGCGAAAAAGCAAGGCAAGGGCGACGCGACGTGCTACGCCGGTTCCACCCTGACGGACGCGCAGCTGGCTGCACTCGAGACGCACCAGTCCGCCCTGATGAAGGCCGACCTGAAGGCCGTGCGCGCTTGGTCGGAGGGGAAGCCGTCGGCCTTCGACCCGAAAGCCAACCTCGAGCCGCTCCTCGCGTCCGGCCTGACGCTCGCCGACACGCTCCCCGTCAACGTGTTCGCGCGCTGGCTGGCCGACCGGACGAAAGCAGAGGCCGTGAAGGTGCGCGCGATCGCGAGCCTGATCCAGACGAACCTCGAGGTGGAGCGCGACGGCGACCGCCTGCAGGAGCTGTTCGCCTTCTACGCCGGCCTCGGGCTGCCCGTCTACCTCGGCCAGCTCGGCCTGCCGGGGACCGACGCGGCCTTCCTCGCGATGGGCCGGGAGCTCGAGGGAAAGAGCTGCGCGTCGCCCGTGGGCACGACCGCCGCCGAGTGGCAGATCGCCGCGCGCAAGAACTGGAACTGGGGCGAGAAGAACCTCGGGATCCGGGACGACAAGGTGCTCGCCCGCGAGCTGCTGGAGGAGCCGGACGTGAAGGCGCTCGCGCCCCGGATCCGTGCGTTGCCCGCGCAGCGGATCGCCGTGGTGGGCCACTCCTTCACCATGCAGCTGCACTGGTCGACGCCCGGCGCGTTCGTGCCGGTGGTAACGGCGATCTTTGCGCGCGAGAACCCGAGAGTGGAGTTCCGCCAGTTCCAGGGCGGCGGCCTCACCTCGACGCGGGCCGTGAATCGCTTCTACGCCGACGTCCTGGCGTGGAAGCCGCAGCAAGTCCTGCTCGTGGTGATCAACCGGACCGACGAGGACCTCGAGAACTTCCGCCGCCTCGGCCGCGGCTTCGCCGAGGCAGGAGCGAGAGTGCTCACCTTCGACGACGTGCACGACCCGAAGGGCACCGCGGACGGGCTGCGCGACCGGGAGCTCGCGGCCGCGCGCGAGACCGGCATGACGGTGATCGAGGTGAGCCCGCTGCTCGCCGCCGCCCCGGACCGCGCGCAGTTCATGTGCCTCGACGGCATCCACATGACGGAGCCCTACCACCGGCTGATGGCCAAGGAATGGCTGAAGCTGCTGGTCGGCGCACGAGAGGCAAGCCTCAAGGCCACGGGTAGCGGCGGAACCGGAGGGCTCCCTTGACGGGTCGCCCGGCCCGACACGCGGACCCGTCAAGGGATCCCGGTCCGCCGCGGAGACGAAGGCAAAGGGGCAACGACTACCGGACGACAGCGGGGACATGACCATGAATATCCAGGTGTTCGACACCAAGCAGGAGCTGGGGCGAGCGGCGGCGACGCGGGCCGCGGCGGCCATCGGCGAGGCGATCGCCCGGGCCGGTGAGGCGCGCGTCATCGCCGCGACCGGCGCGTCGCAGTTCGAGTTCCTGGACGCGCTGACCACGGCTGGGAGCGTCGACTGGGGGCGCGTCGACATGTTCCACCTCGACGAGTACGTCGGCGTGAGCGACAGCCACCCCGCCAGCTTCCGCCGCTACCTGCGCGAGCGGATCGTCGAGCGCGTGCACCCTCGCCGCTTCGAGCTGCTGGCGGGCGACGCTGCGGACCCCGCCGCGGAATGTCGCCGCGTGGGCGCGCTGCTCGCGCGGGCTCCGATCGACGTGGCCTTCGTCGGCATCGGCGAGAACGGTCACCTGGCCTTCAACGACCCGCCCGCCGACTTCGCGACCGAGGAGCCGTACCTGGTGGTCGAGCTCGACGAGGCCTGCCGCCGGCAGCAGCTCGGCGAGGGCTGGTTCGCGACGCTCGACGACGTGCCGCGCCGGGCGATCTCGATGTCGATCCGCCAGATCCTCAAGGCGCGCGAGATCCTGTGCATCGTGCCCGACGCGAGGAAGGCAAGGGCCGTGAGCGAGTGCCTCCAGGGCTCCGTGAGCCCGCTGCGGCCGTCGTCGATCCTGCAGACGCACCCGGCGACCTCGGTCTACCTGGATCGGGACTCGGCCGCTCTTCTGAAGGGAGACTCGGGGAAGGGCACGCGATGAGCGTCGCCCGGGCGCTCGAGCGGGGGGTCGCACTCGCGGCCGTGGCATGCATCGGCCTCGCGGCCACGGCGTCGTCGCTGCGGAGCGAGACGAAGCTCGCCGCGCGTCACGACATCCCCTTCTCGACCGAGGTGGCGACCCCGCACGTGCCGTGGGCGAAGACCCTGCCCGGCGGCCCGATTCGCGGGTTCTTCGTCCCGTCCGTGACCGAGGGCCGGGACATGGTCGAGCTGATGCAGCGGCTGTCGCTCGAGCCGACGACGGTGACGATCGACCGCAACTGGGACGTGAACTGCTGGGGCATCGGCGACTACTACGACGGCGACCACGTGTTGCGCGGCGACAAGGACGACTTCCGGATCGTCTACGGCTACGTCGAGCAGGAGCTCACCAGCGCCAAGCCCTTCGAGGTGCTGGTCATCCCCGGCTTGAACGGCTGGTCGCGCTACACGCGCAAGACCCGCGATGCGATCCTCCGGCGCGTGGACGAAGGCGC
The DNA here is from genome assembly GCA_964568755.1 of uncultured Acidobacteriota bacterium. Taxonomy (GTDB): domain Bacteria; phylum Acidobacteriota; class Vicinamibacteria; order Fen-336; family Fen-336; genus DATBSL01. The sequence continues at coordinate 19,905 of CAZMRX010000043.1, forward strand.
GGGGCTCGTGTTGCTGCATCCCTTCGTCGGCGACGTGAAGGGACATCCCTTTCTGGGCGACGAAGCCGCCGGCGACGAGCGGATCTGGGAGATCTCGCCGCTCGTCGGCGTGCCCGACGACCGGGTGAGCGACCGCGGCTACCCCGAGCTGAACCGCGAGGCCATCACCGAAGGCCGGTGGCACGCGCGGCCACACTCGATCACGGAGGGCCTCGATCTCGACCTCGTACCTTCGGGCGCACGCGGGGGTCGTTTCTACCGCTACGAGGCCAAGGGCGACGTGGCCATCGAGGCGGCGGGGCTCCCGGTCCTGGCCACCCGCAGCTACGGCAAGGGGCGCGTGGTGGCGATCGCCGCGGTGGGCGACGGCTTCATCCCCGAAGCGATCGACCCCGTGAAGACACGCACCTACTGGGACTATTGGGAATACCAGTACTCCCTCGTCGCGCGCGCCGTCCTGTGGGCGGCGCGCGGTGAGAGCTCTGTCCGTTTCCTGAGCCTCACAGCTGGTCCCGAGTCCGGGCTGAGGCTGGCTCTCGGCTCGAGCGTCGCGCGGACCGTCGAAGTCGAGGCCCGTGCGCGGAGCGAGAACGGATCGGTTCTCGGCAGCGCGACGCGAACGCTGAGCCTGCCCAGCGGCGAGCGCGAGGTCATGGTCGCCAGCGGTGACCTCGCGCCCGCAGGATGGCCCGGCGGGCGCTCGGTCGTGGACGTGATCGTGCGCGACCCCGCCACCGGCGCGACGCTGCAGTGGGGCTGGGCCGGCCTCGAGGCACCGAAGCCGGCGAGCCTCTCCGGCCTGCGCCCGAACGCGACCGTCTACCGCGAGGGCGACACGATGAGCCTCGTCACGCGCGCCGCAGGCGAGCTCGCCGGACTCAGCGTGCGGGTGCGCTTCGGCGACGACCTCGGCCGCGTGCGGGCGGTCGAAGAGGCACCGGCGCGCGGGGAGCGGACGTTCTTCCACCGCCTCGACCACGTCCTGGGCAAGCGCGTCACCGTGACGGCCGAGCTGGTGGACGGGAAGGGGAGGGTGGTGGACGAGATGCGCCACGAGCCGATCGTGGTGGCGGCCCGCGAGCGACGGCGGAAGGAGTACCGCGGCCTGCTCTCGTTCGAGACCCCGGTCCACTACTTCGCCGAGCGGCGGCTGCGACGGCTCCGCGAGAAGGCCATGGACACGAGCTTCACCTGGGGCGGCGAGGTGAACGACGAGCTGCACATGCCGCGCGGGTGGTTCGGCGTCTACTGGTACGACCGCGGCCCCACGACTCCCGAGGCGATGGAGCAGGCGGTCGCCGAGTTCCAGAAGACGGGGGACGTCGACTCGCTCGCGTACCTCGTGAAGAAGGAGCTGTACCGCCGCACCGCGCAGACGCGCTTCCTGGTGCGAAGCCCGAGCTTCGACGACCCCGACGTGCAGAGGCGTCTTTTCGACCTCGCGCGCACGTCGGCGCGCTCGAAGGCCGTCTACAACATGGACTACTACTTCGTGGGCGACGAGGGCTCGCTCGGCTCGTACGCCGACGCCGTCGACTTCTGCTGGGGAAAGCACACGCTCGCCGGGTTCCGGGCGTGGCTGCGCGAGCAGTACGGCTCGCTCGAGGCGCTCAACCGCTCGTGGGGCAGCGCCTACCGCGACTGGGACGGCGTGGTGCCGCTGACGACCGAGGCGGCGCGGCGCGAGGGCCGCTTCGCCCCCTGGGCGGACCACCGGACCTACATGGAGGTGTCCTTCGCCCGGGCCTACCGCACGGTCCGCGCGGGCGTCCGCGAGGGCGACCCGGAGGGCCGCATCGCGCTCTCGGGAACGCAGGTGACGAACCCCTGGAACGGCTGCGACTGGCACCGCCTCGACGCCGTGATCGACGACTTCCTCTCCTACTCGGGCGGGAACCAGTGGGACATCCACCGCTCGTTCGCGAAGCCCGACGCGCGCATCGGCTTCTGGACCGGCTACGGGCGCAGCGGCGCCGCGGTGAAGCACGAGGTGTGGACGGCGGCGCTCCAGGGCGTGCTCCACCCGCAGCTCTTCTGGAGCCCCTCGATCGTCAACCCCGACATGACCTTCTCGCGCTCGGGCCGCGATCTCGGGGAGGCGTTCAAGGCCTTGCGCTTCGAGGGGATCGGCCGCCTGCTGATGGAGGCGGATCGGCTCGACGACGGCGTCGCCGTCCACTACTCGATGCCGTCCGTCCACGCGGCGGGCATCCTGGGGCAGCACGACCGCGAGGAAGCGAAGAAGGGCGGCACGAGCTTCCCGGCGAACCGCGACGGCTGGGTGAGTCTCCTCGACGACCTGGGCCTGTCGTTCCGGTTCCTGGCGACGCCGCAGATCGAGGACGG
>CAZMRX010000044.1:0-13603 GCA_964568755.1 uncultured Acidobacteriota bacterium
GGCCGCCTCCGACCCGCGGTTCAGCCGATCGCGGGGCGCGACGTAGCCCTTCGGGATGCCGAGGTCGGTGCGCGAGACGTACTTCCAGGCGCGCCCGTCGTAGGTCGCGAGGTAGGTGTCGGCCACGTCGTCGAGGCAGGCGGAGAAGACGATGTCGCCCGTCACGCCGGGCCACGGGTGCGGCAGGAAGGCGATCAGGTCCCGGATCTTCGCCCGGTTGAGCCCGGCCACGTTGATCGACCACAGCAGCAGGTTCATCCCGTCGTACGCGTGGGCCGCGTAGGTCTCCGCCTCGACACCGAACCGCTCGCGGTAGGCCCGCTTGAACCTCTCGAGCTTCGGGTCCCTGCGCTCGGGGTTCCACGGGAACGCCGCCACGACACCCTCGGCGTTCTTCCCCGCGAGCTTCACGAACTCCTCGCTCACGGTGCGGTCGCAGCCGAAGAACGGCTGCTCCATTCCCAGCTCGCGCATCGTGTTGAGCACGAGCGCGCCCTCGGCCGCGTCGCCCCAGTGGACGACCGCGTCGGGTCCCGCGTTCTTCACCCGCTCGACCTCGAGCCGGAAGTCCGTCTGCCCGACCTTGTAGGCCATCTCGATCGGGACCGGCCGCTTCAGCCGACGGGCGCTGTCGCGGATCTCGCGCACCCCGAAGCGGCCGTAGCGGTTGCTGGCCCGGATGATCGCCACCCGCTTGAGGCCGAGCGTGCGGTACCAGTAGTCGGTGAGCAGGTAGGCCTGCTGGCGGTCGTCGCCGATCACCCGGGCGACCCAGGGGATGTTCGTCTCGATGAATGTGGGGTCGGTGTCGCCCGAGTTGATCATCACGACCTCGGCCTTGAGCGCGACGCGGATCGCGATGTGGCTGTTGGCGCCGTCGATCGTGCCGAGCATGCCCCACACGCCGTCGCGGTAGGCCTGCTTGACGATCTCGTTGCCCGAGGAGCCCCAGAGGCCGTTGTCGTTGCTGATCACGAGCTCGAACGGGAGCTTGCGCTTCCGGTAGCCGCCTCGGGCGTTCCACTCCTCGAGCGCCAGCTTCGAGCCGTTCAGCATCGGCACCCCGAGCGCCTCCTCGTGGCTCCTGCCGCCGGTGGCGATCGAGACGGTGGGGAGGATCGGGCCGATGAAGCCGACCTTCACCGTGTCGAGGTGCTCGGGCTCGGGCTTGTCGCGGCCGGCCCCGGCGTACTCGATCTGCAGCAGGAAGTTCTCCTTGAACGGCTTCGTGCCCGAGAAGGGCTCGCGGTCCACCGCGGTGCCCGCGTAGTTCTCGTCTTTCTTCAGGTTCATCCTCGGCGTCGAGTACGCACCCGCCGCGTCGATCGTCCTCATCAACTCGACGACCTTCGGGTCGTCGAATGGAATGAAGTCGGCCCGCGACGGCCCGGGAGCCGTCGCTCGCTCGTCGGCGGCGGCGGCCGGGGCGGCGACGAGCAGCGCCGCGACCAGCGCCCTTGCCTTCGTCAGGTTTCTCGTCAGGGTTCCCTTCATGGCCTCACCCGCCCCGGCTCAGGGACGGACCCTCCGCCAGGCGCGGCGGGATCGACGGGCCGCCCATAGCTGTAGAGCGGCCGCTCCTTCGTGCCCGGGTAGTAACCCTCACCTTTGCCCCAGCCGAGCCCCTTGGAGGTGCCGACCCAGATGTCGTCGCCGTCCACGTCGGCCGCGATCATGAAGCTGTGGGGCACGCCCACCTCCATGTCCACGTGCTCCACGACCTTTCCGCCCACCGTCACCTTGGCGCGCCCGCGACCGGTCTCGGGGTCGCGCGTGTAGGCGACCCAGGTGGCGGGATCGGCCGGCCCGTCCACCACGATGCCGAGCCCCTTGTCCGAGCAGTAGAGCGCCTCCTGGGCGCTGCGCGCCTTGATGTTGTTGTTGAAGTCGGACGGCAGCCCGCCCTCCTGCTCCGCGTAGCCCCGCCAGTGGCGGCCGTCGTAGCGGGATCCCCCGAAGTACGACGACACCCAGACGACGTCCCCAACCGGGCTCGCCCCGGTGACGATCACGTGGTTGATGCCGTCGTCGCGGTAGAGATCGATCTCCATCTCGCCGTCGGGGTCGAGGTACTCCTTCCAGCGACGGCTCTTCACGTTGTACTCGAGGACGCCGGAGCCCCAGACCGCGAGGTAGACCTTGTCCTTCCCGTCGTAGCTCGCGCCGTAGTTCCAGATCTCCTCCATCGGGGCGTTCTTCTCGGTGAAGACCGTCCACTCGCCCGTCACCGTGTCGAGACGCGAGGCGCCCGCTGTCGTGGCCGCCCAGACGTTGTCGTTCTCCACCGCGACGCCGTAGACGACGTCGTTGACGAGGCCGCTGTTGAGCTGGTGCCAGTGGTCGAAGCGGCCGCCCGAGAGCCGCGCGAGCCCGCCGCCGAAGAGGCCGAGCCAGACGTCGCCGGTCTTCGGGTCGACGTCGATCGCGGTCACGACCTTGAAGGGCAGGCCGTCCTTCTCACGCCAGGTCTTCACCACCTTCGCGGTCGGCTTGTCGATCAGGGCGAGCCCGTCCTCGGTGCCCACCCAGACCCTGGGGCCGTCCACCTTCACCGCGAAGACGTGGTCGTTCGGCAGCCCGTCCGCCACGGTGAACTGCTTCCAGCTCGTGTAGACGTAGGGCAGCTTCGGGGTCCCGGGCGCGGCCTCGTCCGCGGCCGCGGCCGCCCCCGCGGCCAGGGCCGCGAGCAGCAACGCCAGCGGCGTTCCGCCAGCCTTCGTTGCCGTTGCGATCGCGGAACGCCGCTCTCTGGGCATCTCGTTGGCCTCCGTGGTCCGTTGTCCGTAATCCCTCGTCCGTTCTCCGTCGGTCGGTCGAGTACCCCCTAGAGCGTCTTCAGGAACGCGATGAGGTCGTTGAGCTGGTCCTTGGTCATGTCGTTCGTGTACCCGTGCGTGTCGTACGGGTTGTGGACGGTCCAGATCTCCTCGAGCGTGTTCGCGATCCCGTTGTGGAGGTACGGGGCCGAGTCGTAGATGTTGCTGAGGTGCGGCACGTCGAAGCTCCCCTGGCGGTCGCTGGGGTGCTTCGTCCCCACGTCGCGACGCTGGCGGTCGGTGAAGTAGGGCGGGAAGTGGCAGAAGGCGCACCGGCCCTCCGGCGGGATCTCACGGCCGTCGTTCGTGCGCGTGCGCTCGAACAGCACCTTGCCGCGGCGCTGCGCCTCGCTGAGCGGCGCCCCGAGCGGTCGGTGGCGGTTGGGGGGCCGCGGGATGGTGACGGTGTAGTCGTTGACGGCCCGCAGCTCGTCGGGGGTGAAGGGCGAAGCGCGCGTGAAGAAGACGGCGAGCCGCGCCCCGCACTGGCGCGCCAGCGTGGCGTTCGTGCCCTCCCACTTGAAGGGGTCGGTGTCGTAGATGCCGCGCAGCGTGCGGTTGTCGACCGGGCTCACCCCGATGCCGTCGGCCTCGATGTCGTAGGTCAGGCCGTCCACGTGCCCGTCGGGGTGGCAGGTGGCACAGGCGAACTGCCGCTGGAAGGTCACGCCCGCGCTGTGGAAGAGCTGCTCACCCCAGCGGAGGTGCGTCCTCTCTCTCGGTCCGTCGAGGTCGACCCGCGCCACGACGACACCCCGGGCCACGTCGATCACACTCAGCGAGTCGTCGAGCGTGTTCGCCACCCACGCCGAGGCGCCGTCCGGGGCCACTGCGACCCCGCGCGGGTTGCTCTTCACCGGGACGCGCGCGACCACGAACTCGGACGACGCGCCCAGCCAGTTCGGAAGCAGGTCCCGCCGGTCCGCGTCGGAGCTGCGCCGGACGAGGCCGACGAGTCGGTCCAGGTCGATGATCGCCACCTGGTCGGTCCCGGCGCTGGTCACGAAGGCCCGCTTCCCGTCCGGAGCGACGGCGATGTCGGTGACGTCGGCGAAGTAGCGCTGGGGCTCGTCGAGCAGGACCTGGTCGACGCGGCCGTCCCGCCACAGCACGGCGAGCCCGTTCGTGATCGTCCAGCCCTGGAGAATGCGGGTCATCGGCACCAGGTTCTTGGTGCGGTTGAGGGTGGCCAGCGCGAACTCGCCGCTCGGGTGCCAGGCGACGCCCAGCAGCAGGTTCGCCTCGGGCACGACCCGACGATCCTCGACCCTCTGGGAGGCCACGTCGATCACCGTGACCTCGGACACCGGGGGCGTCCGGAACGGCACGAAGCGGGAGAGCGCGTTCGTGACGAGCAGCCTGCTGCCGTCGGGCGAGAGGGCCGCCGCCCACGGGTTGCGGCTCGCGGCGAGCCTCTTCGTCTCCTTGCCCGTCGCTACGTCCACCACGGAGACCGCATCGAACGCGGTGCCCATCACGAAGAGCGCCTTCCCCGTCGGGTCGACCGCGATGCCGTGAGGCTCGTCGGCCACCGGGTGGCGGCGAACGACCCGGCGCGCGGCCACGTCGACCACCGCAACGCTGTCGTCGAGCCGGCTCGTCACGTACGCAGTGGCCCCGTCGGGGCTGAAAGCGAGACCGGTGGCCTGTCCGCCCACGGGGATCTCCGCGAGCTTCACCCGCTTCACGGCATCCACCACGACGACGCTCCCGGATGCCTGGCACGCCGCCCACACCTCGCGGCCGTCGGGGCGGAAGGCGAGGTTGACCGGGTTCTTGTAGCGGACCTCGAGCTCCTCGAGAATCGCCCGCGCCCCTTTCGAGGCGGCCATCCCGTACGCGGTCTCGAGGTCGGCGGTCGCGGAGGCGGCGAGCGCCGTCCGCTTGCCGACCGCGGCGGTCGCCGACTCGGGCCGCGTGGGGTGCGCGATCTTCGCCTTTGCCGCCGCGAAGTCGAACGGCTTCCCGTGCGCGCCCGAGTGGCAGCCGAGGCAGGTCTTGCGCGTCACGGGCGGGAGCGGCGCCCGGTGACGGCGTGCCTCGCCGCTCGCGGCGGCGTCGGGCACCGACGCGCTGCCCGGACCGTGGCAGGACTCGCAGCCCACTCCCTCGCGCCGGCCGTCGGTCGCGTGGCACCTGAGGCACTCGGGCGCCCGCTGGGGATCCTCGATGCCCGCCAGCGTCGCGAGCTCGGCCGCGCGGGGTGTCGCGAGCGCGGCGTAGGCGCGGGCGTGCGGGCTCATCCGCCAGAGGCTGAGCTGATAGCCCATGCCGGGCCCCCGGTGGCAGAATCCGCAGGCCGACGCGCCCACAAACGCCGGCCCGGAAGCTGCGGACGCCTCTCGGGCGGGCGACGAGGCCGGGCCGGCACGGCTTCCCGGTGGGACGGGATGGGCCAGCACCTCCCAGGCCCGCTCGACGTCGAGCGCCGGCTTCTGGTGGACGGCCACGTGGGAGCCCTTGACGTAGTGGCACACGGCGCAGTCCCGCTTCGTGAAGCGACGCAGCCCCGCACGCCGCGCGGCCACGGGGTCGCGCATCACCTGCTCGTCCATGTACTCGCTGCCCGGCCCGTGGCACTTCTCGCACTGCACCCCGTCCTCGAGCTCGAAGCCGGCGTCGCGCTCCCACGGCTCGGAGTCGGCCGCGGTGGCGTGGCAGCCGAGGCAGACCGGAGCCCGCTCCGGCTCGTCGGGGATGCCGGAGAGGCGCGCCATGGCCCGGGCCTCGGGAGTGGCCAGAGAGGCCCAGGCCTTCGAGTGCGCGGTGGCGAGCCAGTGGCTGTACTGGTTGCCGGCCGCCCGGCCCTCGTGGCACCGCGCACAGGCGCGCGAGCCGACGTACACGGGGTGCTTGACCGCCTGCGCGCGGAGCGCGACCGGCACGGCCGCGAGCGCCGCGAGCCCCGCCGCGAGACCGAGCAGCGGTCGTGCGCCGCGCACGGCTACCTCTTCCCCTGCTCGAGGCGGTGCACGCGGTCGGCCGCGAGGTCCGTCCACTCGTCGGTCGTGCCGTCCGGCCAGCGCACCACGACGCGGTCGGCCTTCGTCGAGCCGCCGAGGCCGAAGTGCACCCGCGTGTCGCCCTGTGAGAGGTAGCCGCTCACGCCGATCACGTCCTGGAAGCGGGTGCGCCCCCCGGCCACGATCGTCACCCGCGCGCCGATCGCCGTCCGCTTGCCGCCCCTCACGCGCGCGTCCACCTTCAGCCAGTGGTTGCCGGTGCCGCCCGCGTTGCGCAGCAGGTGCGGCGGGCCGGAGGTGTCGACCACGAGCAGGTCCACGTTGCCGTCGTCGTCGAAGTCGGCCCAGGTGGCGCCGCGGCTCACCCACTTCGTCTGGAAGAAGTCGCCCGAGCTGCGCGCCACATCGACAAAGGCGCCCTTGCCGTCGTTTCGCGCGAGGACCGCGTCCTCCGGGTACTCGTGGTGCGCGTTGCCGTTGGCGATGAAGACGTCTGTGTGGCCGTCGTTGTCGTAGTCGAAGGCGACGGCCCCCCAGCCCGTGTACTGGCCGCAGATGACGGCGAGGCCCGAGCGGCCGACGAGGTCCACGTAGAACCCGCCCTGCTTCGACAGCAGGGTCCCGTAGTCCATGTCGGGGATCAGGATGTCGAGGCTCAGGTCGCCGTCGAAGTCGGCCACCGCAGGACCCATCGACGAGACGCCCTGCCCGTTCTGGCCGAGGGCCACGCCCAGCTCCAGGGCCCTGTCGACGAAGGTCCCGTCGCGCCGGTTCTCGTAGTAGTAGTTCTCCATCGAGTCGTTGGCGACGTAGAGGTCCTGCCAGCCGTCGCCGTCGAGATCGGCCGCGACCGCGCCCATCGAGCGCCCGCCGGGATTCAGGACACCGGCCGCCTTCGTCACGTCGCTGAAGCGGCCGTCGCCGTCGTTGCGATAGAGCGTGCTGGAGACCCCGTTGTAGCTGAGCGGCCCGGGGTAGCCGGCCGCCGCGTAGAACGAGCGGAAGCGCCCTTCGTCGTACTCGAGGTAGTTGCTGACGAAGAGGTCGAGGTCGCCGTCCCGGTCGTAGTCCAGCCAGGCGGCGTGGAGGGCCCAGCGCGTGTCGGCGAGCCCGGCCTGCTCCGTGGCGTCGGTGAAGGTGGAGTCGCCCTGATTGCGATAGAGCTCCGGCCCCTTGTAGGTGAGAACGACGAGGTCGACGTCGCCATCGTCGTCGTAGTCCGCCGCTGCGCAGCCGAACGCAAAGCCGCGGCCCGTCACCCCCGCGTGGTCGGTGACGTCCTCGAACCGGAAGCCGTCCCGGCCGCGGTAGAGGGCGTTCTTCAGGCGGCCGATCCGGTCGCGCCCGCGGTTGTCGCTGACCGTCTTCTCCCAGCGGCCCTGCGGAAAGTAGACGTCGAGCCGGTCATCGCCGTCGTAGTCGAAGACGCACGCGCCGGAGCCGGTGCCCTCGACGATGTTGCTGAGCTCGTGGTCGCCGAAGCTGCGCGTCCACGTGATGCCAGCCCGCGCCGTGACCTCCGTGAAGACCGGCAGGGATGCCGCCGGGCGCGGCGCCGCGGGGTCCCCTGCCAAGGCGGCTCCTCCGAGCGCCAGCAGCGCGGCGGCGGCCGACAGGAAGCCGGGAGCGGCGGCGCGGCCAGTCACTTTCGTCCACTCGGCGGAAGCTGACGGACGAAAGCGCCCACGGCGGCGGCCAGCGGCGCGTCGTGGCCGGGCAGAGCACGGCGCGACTCGAGCGGCGGGTCGAGAACCGGGGCGGGCGCCCGCAGCGCCTGCATCAGCCGGTTCGGCGGCGCGCGCTCCGGGTCTTCGTGACAGCCTACGCAGCCCTGCGCGGCGTGGTTCCGCACCCAGAGCCAGCCCGAGCTGCGCAGCGGCGCGCCGCCCGCATCGAGCAGCTGGAGCTCGACGGGCATGTTGGCCGGGACCCGCACCTGGTAGGAGCCGTCCTCGGCGAGCTCGAGCTCGCCGAGCAGCCGCCGGGCCACGGGCCGCTCCGCGGTGGCCGCCATGCCCTCGACGACGCGGAGGCGCTTCGCGCGCCCCCGGGCGAGCTCGAAGCCCGGCTCCTGGATGTGCACGTCGATCGAGAAGAGCGTGCCGAGGGGGTCGTCGTCGCGCACGACGCTGGAGCGCGCGTCGGGCGGCGGGCGCGCGGCCACGAGCTTCGCCTGCAGGTCGTGCCAGGCCGGGTCGTCGAAGGCGGGCTCGCGCGCCCCGGTCGCGGGGTCGACCCGGTAGACGCCGTATCCGCCGCCCCCGCTCGCGCGCCACGACACGAGCACGCGGCCGTCCGGGAGCGCGGACGGCGAGTGGTAGACGCCGAGCGCAGGGCCGCTCACCACGCGGTGGCTGTGCAGCGGTCGGCGCTGGCTGACCGCGGCCAGGCGCCCGCCCCCGTCGCCGTCGGCGACATCCGCCTCGACGAACACGACGAGGCCGCTCGCGGTCGCCGCGGGCATGCGCTTCACACGGAGGCCCTCGGGGCCCGCGTACAGCTGGTAGTCGGTGCCGTCCGCGTTCAAGCCGACCAGCGCGGTTCGCGACTCGCTCGTGCCTCTCGCGCGCAGCGAGGCGGCGTAGACGATGCGGCCGTCGGGCAGCACGGCGGGGTCGGCGTCGTTCGAGAGGTTGAAGCTCAGGCGGCGCAGGGCGCTGCCGTCCGTCTTGCACGACCACAGGCTCGTGTGCGGCAGCAGGCCCGCCTCGTCCCGTTCCCCCCGGATCTCGCCGACGAAGGCGATCTGCACCCACGGCTCGACGCTCGTCGGCGTCAGCGTGTAGACGGTGGGCAGGTAGACCGGCTGCCGCGCGCCGGCGGCCCCGCAGCTGATCTGCCGGGGCGCGTGCACGCCACGAAGCTCCATCTCGAAGACGCACCAGGGGTCGGCCGCTGTCCGCTTCGCCGCGAACAGGAGCGACCTGCCGTCGAAAGACAGCTCGGGGTCGGCCGCGCTCTGGAAGCCGGCGGTCAGCACGCGAGCGCGACCGTTCGCCGACACGAGCACGAGGCGGCCGCCCTCGCCGAAGCCGGCGTCTCGTGCCCCGAACGGGTCGGCGACGGCGCGAGCGGCCAGCGGGAACTGCGCGATCAAGAGCTCGCCCGGGCCGGCAGGCGACGCAGCGCTCGCCGCGGCAGCCGCGAGCGCCGCGGCGAGGAGCACCAGACCGCTCCTCCGGCTCATCTTCGTTCCGGGGCGGCCACCGGCACGACCGCGGTGGCGTCGAGCTCGAACAGCAGCTCCGGGCGGCAGACGTCGGCGATCGTCGTCACGAGCGGGACGGCCTCGATCCCGCAGCGGCGGACGAGCCGCTCGAAGCGGGTCGCGTCGGACGCGCGCTTCAGGAACGCCGTCGCCTGGCCGATGTCGCAGAGCCGCGCCCCGGCGGCTTCGAGCAGCGCCGCGACCGCGTCCAGAGTGTGGAGCACCTGGCCCTCGAAGTCGCCCGTGTGAACGCTCGCCCCGCGGCCGTCGATCGCGGCGGTGCCGGACACGAACACGTAGCGAGCGTCGGAGGTCGTCAGCTGCAGCGCCCGTGCGAACGCCGAGCCGTAGCTGGTGGCCTCGCTCTGGCGGGGGTTGTGGAGCCGTTGCTTGTCGATCGGATCCGGGCCTCCGGCCTGGATCGCGACCAGGTCGAGCGTGCAGCGGCCACCGCGCGCGTTGCGGCCGCCGATGCCGGTGCTGGCGGGGATCGGACCCGCGCCGTTCGCGCTCGCGAGGCCCTTGGCTTTGAAAAAGGCGTTGCGCGCGCCGTTGAACTCGCCGTACCAGTCGAGGATCCCGCGCAGGTAGAACCAGGTGCGGGCGACGTCGCCGAACGAGAAGCCCTCCCGCGCGAGCCGCTCCTCGGCCGCCTCGAGCACCCCCAACGCCTCCTCGGCCGGCGGCTGGGAGCGGCGCTCTCCAAGCCGCCGCCCCACGTCAGCGAGGCCCAGGATGCGGGCGGAGGGGCCGTCGACGAGGCGGCCGTGAACCTGCGCCCCCTCGCGGAGCAGCCGCGCGCGGCCGCGGGCGCCGATCACGTGGATGCCGGCGAGACCCGCTCCGGCCACGGGAGCGCCCTCCACGATCGTGGGCGGCACCGCCCAGCGCTCGCCGCAGCCAGGCGACGCCCGCGCGCGCGCGCGGACCAGGGCGGAGGCCGCACTCGTCTCCGCGAAGACGCGCTCCTGGATCGGCACAGCGCCGCGATCGCGGAGCGCCTCGTCGAGTGCGAGGTACGCCTCGGCGAGCCGGTCCTCGTCAGCCCGAACGCCACGCCCCGCGGTCCAGGTGAGCAGCACGAGGTCCGTGCCCGCCCGGGCCACGCGGACGGCGCTTCGCGCGTCGCGGGTGATCAGCAACCTTGGGGACCTCGAGCCCTTCGCGACGATTGAGCCCGCAGCCCGCGCCGCCGGTCAATGGAACGTTTGGATCAAGTTTGGTCGCATGGGGCGTTTGGCCGTTGACCCCCGCTCGCCGCAGCCTATAGCATGCCGGCCGGGAGCTCGGCGGACGCGAGCCGAGCGACGCCACATGCCTGACAAGGTCCGAGCCGTCGCGGTGAAGGGCTGCCTCATCGGCGGACCCGAGCTCGTATTGATGGCCGGACCGTGCGCCGTCGAGTCGCGCGAGCGAATCTTCGCGGCGGCGGAGGCCGTCGCCGCGAGCGGCGCCCGCTTCCTGCGCGGCGGCGCCTACAAGGTGCGCACGGCGCCGAGCACGTTCCAGGGCCTCGGCCTGGAGGGCTGGCGGCTGCTGCGCGAGGCCGCCTCGGAACACGGGCTGCTGACCGTGAGCGAGGTGGTGGCCGAGGAGCACATCGACGACGCGCGGCGCTACGTGGATCTCGCGCAGATCGGCAGCCGCAACATGCAGAACGTCCCGCTGCTGCGGGCGCTCGGCCGCGCGCGGCTCCCGGTCCTGCTGAAGCGCGGCTTCGGCTGCACGATCGACGAGTGGCTGCACGCCGCCGAATACGTGCTGCGCGAGGGCAACTCGGACGTGGTGTTGTGCGAGCGCGGGATCCGCACGTTCGAGACCGCCACCCGCTTCACGCTCGACGTGGCCGCCGTCGCGATCGCGCACCGGCGGCTCGGCCTGCCCGTCGTGGTCGACCCCTCGCACGCCGCGGGCCACCGGGACTGGGTGCTTCCCCTGACGCTTGCGGGCGTCGCCTGCGGCGGCGACGGCCTGCTGATCGAGACGCACCCCGACCCCGCCGCGGCACTGTCGGACGGCCCGCAGGCGGTGGTCCTCGCGGAGTTCGACGCGCTCGTCGAGCGCGCGCGCGGCGTGGCCCACGCGGTGGGTCGCTCGATCCCGGCGAGAACGCTGACACAGGCCAGCTGATCGCCTGCGATACAGCCAACCGCATCTTGGATCCGGGTCGTTGGAGTCGCGGGGAGAATGACCGCTTCACTCGGATTCAGGCGAATTCGACGAATCCAATAAGTGATTGACAAACAGTTGCTTGTGAGAGTGCTCTCGCACGCGCGTGTGGCACGGATGCTGCTCACTAGTCGATTGCGTCCGCGCTAGACCGGCGGCCAGCGACGCTTCGGCCGGCAACAGCGCAATTTGTTGGCTTCGTTCCTGCTGACCCTTCCGGAGGGTCTGGTGCTTTCTGGCGTTTTCGACAGCGCGGTCGCTCACACTCATTTGTCCCAAGTTGAGGCAAAGCGGCAGTCCAACGGACTTTGGACTTGCCGGGAAGAGAGGGGGCTCATGCATTCGACTCGTCTGGCCCGCGCCACCCTGGCCGTCGCGGTGGCGCTCGGCCTCGCATTCTTCGCCGTCGCGCCTCTCGGCGCGCAGACGACCAGCGCATCCGTCTTCGGCCAGGTGAAGGACGTCCAGGGAGGCGTGCTGCCTGGCGCAACCGTGACGCTCACCAGCAAGACCCAGGCAAACACCTTCACAGCCACCACGGACAACGAAGGCCGCTTCGTCTTCGCGATCGTCCGGCCCGACAACTACATCCTCCGCGTCAGCATGCAAGGCTTCAAGACGCTCGAGCGGACGACCGTCCAGGTCAACGCCAACGACCGCTTCTTCACCGGCATCTTCGAGCTCGAGGTCGGCGCGATCTCGGAGGAGGTGAGCGTCACCGGCCGCGTGAGCGAGCTGCAGGCGACGAGCGGTGAGCGCTCGTACACGCTCGAGAGCGAGGCGCTCAAGAACATCGCGAACAACGGGCGCTCGATGTTCAACTTCGCGACGCTGGTACCCGGTGTTGCCACCCGGTACAACGATCAACGCGCGAACGGGCAGGTGAGCGACCTCATCGTGAACGGGCAGCGCCCGAACTCGAACAACATGACGATCGACGGCGTCGCCAACATCGACACCGGCGACAACGGCGGCAACATGGCGCAGACCAACATCGACGCCGTCGCCGAGTTCAAGATCCTGACCAACGCCTACCAGGCCGAGTACGGCCGCGCCGTGGGCGGGCAGGTTCAGGTGGTCACCAAGAGCGGCACGCAGGCCTTCCACGGGTCCGGCTACTGGTACGGCCGCCGCTCCGACTGGAACGCCAACTCCTGGACCAACAAGCGCGCCGCCGCGCCGCCGCCGGTCGGGAGCGGGAGCCTGATCGAGCCGCCGGAGGCCTCACGCAACGACTACGGCTATACGCTTGGCGGGCCCATCTACATCCCCGGCCACTTCAACGTGGACAAGAAGAAGCTGTTCTTCTTCTGGAGCCAGGAGTGGAACAAGCGGAAGGACCCGGTCTCCGCGCGGGACACGCGGGTGCCCACCGCACTCGAGCGACTCGGAGACTTCTCACAGAGCGTCGACAGCAGCGGCAACCCGTTCCCCTACATCCGTGACTGGACGACCGGCCTGCCCTGCAGCGCCTCCGACACCCGCGGCTGCTTCCAGGACGGCGGCGTCCTCGGCCGCATCCCGCAGAGCCGGCTCTACCAGCCCGGCCTCGCCTCGCTCGGCATCTTCCCGGCGCCCAACTTCACGGCAGGCGGCGGCGTGAACTACACGAGCCAGGACCCGAACGACGCTCCGGTGCGGCAGGACCTGATCCGGGTGGACTTCCAGGCCAACGACAACTGGCGCTTCACCGGCCGTTACATGAACACGAACGAGAACGTCATCCAGGCCTACGGGACGACCTGGGCAGGCAACGGCAGCGATCAGCTCCCGATGCCCGTGCTGTGGCTGCACCCCGGCAAAAACTGGATGTTCTCCACGACCGGCATCCTCAACCCGACAACCTCGCTCGAGGTGAGCGTGGGCAGCGCGAAGAACTCGCTCAACTACGAGATGCAGGCCGAGCAGCTGTTCCGGTCGAACTCGGGGCTCACGGGCTTCCCGTACCTCTACCCCGACGCCGTCCAGGCGGACTACGTGCCCTGGTTCGAGTTCCGGGGCGGGCGCACGGGCAACGCCGGCCAGTACCAGACCGACCGCGGCCCGTTCACCAACGAGAACATCACCTACGACGTCATCGCCAACCTGACCAAGATCTGGGGGGGCCACGCCTCCAAGTTCGGCGTCTACTACCAGCACAGCTACAAGGCCCAGAGCAACTTCTCGAGCTTCAACGGCCGCGTCAGCTTCATCGATGACGCCAGCAACCCCTACGACACGGGCTTCAGCTACGCGAACGCGGCGACCGGAGTCTTCCGCACCTACACGCAGGCCAACATGTTCGCGCTGCCCGAGTACGTCTACAGCAACTACGAGGCCTACGCCCAGGACAACTGGAAGGTCACTCCGCGCCTGACCCTCGACTACGGCGTGCGCTTCTACTACCTGACGCCGCAGTGGGACCAGACGCTCCAGGTTTCCACCTTCCTGCCCGACGAGTGGAGCGC
>CAZMRX010000044.1:13703-22236 GCA_964568755.1 uncultured Acidobacteriota bacterium
GACTCGGGTGACCGCTTCAACGGCGCCTTCCAGGCCGGCAAGGGGATTGGCGACACGATGTACAGCGGCAACGTCTTCAAGATCTCGCCGCGCCTCGGCGTCGTCTACGACCTGACCGGGGAGGGCCACACGATCGTGCGCGGCGGCTTCGGGATCTTCTACGACCGGCCGCAGGGCAACACCGTGTTCGACACCGTCAACAACGCGCCGAGCCTGCTGCAGCCCAGCGTCCAGTGGGGGCTGCTGCAGAGTCTCACGGGCGGCACGGGCGACCCCTATCCCACGCTCGGGATGCAGCCGACGGCGTACGACTTCATCCCGCCCAAGGTGACGGCCTGGAACGTAGGCGTGCAGCACAAGCTCTGGCGTGCGGTCACGCTCGACGTCGCCTACGTGGGCTCGGTGTCGAAGGACCTCCTGGAGTTCGACGAGATCAACGCCGTTCCCCAGGGAGCGCGCTTCGCGCCCGAGAACCAGGACCCGACCCGGCCTCCCAGCTCGACGCCGGGCGGCTCGGCCCTCACCACCGACCTGCTGCGGCCCTACCCGGGCTACGGCGGCATCCGCATGTGGAAGAACACGGGAGAGGCGAACTATCACGCCCTGCAAACGTCGATCAACCGACGCTTCGACAACGGCCTGATGTTCTCGGTCTTCTACGTGTGGAGCAAGACGCTCACCACGGGCAATTCCGACTGGGCCACGCGGATTCCGTACGCGAGCGACGAGGAGAACCGCCGGATCAACTACTCGTACTCGGAGTTCGACCGGCCGCACAACTTCGTCGTCAACTTCGTGTACCAGACGCCCAGGGTCGCAGACGGCGCGCTCGGGCTGATCGCGAACAACTGGCAGATCTCGGGCGTCTACCGCTGGTCGAGCGGCCAGCCGTACGCGATCAACTGGTCGATCCCCGGCATCGGGAACGACAACCTGACCGGCGGCAGCAACGTCACGCCGCGCGTGGTGCTCACCTGTGACCCGGGCGGTGGCTGGAGCGACGACCCCTACCGGCAGATCAACACGGGCTGCTTCGCTCCACCCCAGGTCGGAAGCCTGGGCGACGAGTCGGCCCGCTACTTCCTGCACACACCGCCGATCAACAACCTCGACCTGTCGATCGCCAAGGCATTCGAGGTCGGCAAGGGCGTCCGGCTGGAGGTGCGCCTCGACGCCTTCAACGCGCTCAACCACACGCAGTTCACGGGCGTCAACAACACCGTCAACTTCGCGAGCCTGACCGATCGCACGATCACCAACCTGCCCTACGACGCGAACGGGAACCTCGTGCGGAACAACGGCTTCGGGACCATCAACGGAGTGGCTCCGCCGCGGACGATCCAGCTCGTGACACGGCTGACGTTCTAGGTCAGAGCCTGTACCTCACGTAAGCGGGGCCGGCGCCTCTCGCGGGCGTCGGCCCCCGTTCGTCACCGGCGCTGCGGCGGCGAGCCCGGCAAAGCCGGGATAAGATCCTCCATCGAGCGGCTCATGCACTCCACCCGGCAGCGCGGCAGCCCCCACGGCAGGTCGCGCCCGCCCGTCGCTACCGCCGCGGCGGCCGCCTGCCTCGTGACCCTGGTGCTCGCCGGCCGCGCCGCGAGCGCCCCGCCCGATCTCCCGTTCCGGCTGGTGAACGAGGCGGAAGCTCGCGGCGTGAGCTTCGTGCAGACGAACTTCGCGACCGAGACGAAGTTCCCGTTCGAGACGATGGGCGGGGCGGTGGCGGCGCTCGACTACGACCGCGACGGCTGGGTGGACCTCTTGTTCCTCAACGGCGCGCCCTCGCCCGGCCACGTGCGCAGCGACCCCGCGAGCTTCAACCGGCTCTATCGCAACGCGGGCGGGGGCCGCTTCGTGGACGTGACGGCCGAGTCGGGGCTGAGCGGGGCCGGCGTCAAGGGCTACCCCCAGGGCGTCGCTGTCGGGGACTACGACAACGACGGCTTCCCCGACGTGCTGGTCACGAACTACGGCGACAACGTGCTCTACCACAACGACGGCAACGGCCGCTTCTCGGACGCGACCGCCCGCGCCGGCATAGCGCTCCCGCGTCACCCGTTCAAGGCGAGCGCGGCCTTCCTCGACTACGACAACGACGGCTGGCTCGACCTGTTCGTCACGCACTACTTCCAGTGGACGTTCGCGGAGAACACCGACACCTGGTGCGGGCGGCGCGAGAAGGGCTACCGCACCTACTGCGACCCCGACGTGTTCAAGCCGCTGCCGAACGCGCTGCTGCGCAACAACCGCGACGGGACCTTCACGGAGGTCTCCGAGCAGGCGGGGCTGCTCACCGCCCTCGGCAAGGGAATGGGGGTCGCGGTCGCCGACTACGACGGCGACGGGCGCATGGACGTCTTCGTGGCCAACGACCGCATGCCGCACTTCCTGTACAAGAACGGCAAGGACGGCCGCTTCTCCGAGGTAGCGTGGGACGCCGGGGTGGCGGCGAACGAGTCCGGCGCCATGGTCTCGGGCATGGGCTGCGACTTCAAGGACGTGGACGACGACGGCCACCCGGACGTCTTCCTGACCGACCTGGTGCGCGACGTCTTCACGCTGTTCGTGAACGAGGGCAAGGGGACGTTCGCCGATCGCACGTTCGCCTCCGGCATCGGCACAGCCTCGGTGGCGCGCAGCGGCTGGAGCACCAAGCTCCTCGACGTCGACGGCGACGGCCGCAAGGACGTCTTCACGGCCGGCTCGCACGTCGTCGACAACGTGACGCTCTACAACCCGACCGCGAAGTACGAGGAGGGCTGCTTCCTGTTCCGCAACGCGGGCGACGGTCGCTTCGAGGACCTGTCGGAGCGCGTGGGCCCGGACATCCTCGAGCCCGGGGCCTGGCGCGGCGTGGCGGCCGCCGACCTCGACAACGACGGCACGCTCGAGCTCGTGGTCTCGCGCCTGAACGGCAAGGCCGCGCTCTTCGTGAAGCGCGGCGGAGCCCCGCACAACTGGATCCTGCTCGAGCTCGAGGGCACCCGCAGCAACCGCGACGGCATCGGCGCGCGCATCCGCCTGGTCCTGCCCTCGGGCCGCAGCTTCCACGAGCACGTCACGACCGCCAACGGCATCTACTCGGCGAGCGAACGCCGGGTGCACTTCGGGCTGGGAGCGGAGGCGGAGATCGCGTACGTGGAGATCGCGTGGCCGAGCGGCACGCTGCAGCGCGTCGACAAGCCTCAGCCCAACCGCGTGCTGCGCGTCGTGGAGCCTCTGGCGGCCGCGCAGGCGGCGGGGCGGTGACGCTCGCTCGAGCCCTGCTCGTCCTCGCCGCCGCGGCGGCGGCCGCGAACGCCGGCCAGGCCCGGCAGGCCGCGCGAGCCGGTGCCGCCCGCGGGGGCCAGGCGCCGCTGTCCGGGCCGCACCGGACGGAGCTGAAGCGGCTCGACGACCACCTGGCGAAGGGCGAGCTGGCGGCCGCGGCGAGCCTGCTCGGCCGACTCCAGCCGCAGATCGACGCGGACGAGCGCTTCGGCTTCGACACCATCTACGTCCTCGTCGGGCGCCGGCGCTTCGGCGAGGCGAAGGACCAGTGGAACCGCCTCGCGCCGAGGCTGCAGCAGTCGCTGCGCGCGCCCGAGGGGGCGGCCTCCGCCGCGCAGGAGAGCGAGCGCCGCAGCCGCGCGGCCGAAGCGCTCTTCGTCCAGGGTCTGCTGACCGCCCGCAGCGGCGCGAGGGAAGAGGCCCTGCGCGACCTGCAGCAGGCCGACGGCTACGGCTTCCCGCCGCTCGACTCGCCGCTGATGCTGCTCGCCGCCGACTGCCTCGCCGAGCTGCAGGAGCATCGGCTGGCGGTGCAGGCCTACCGCGCGTTCCTCGAGCGCGTGCCGGCCGACGCGGGCGCGCGGCTGCGGCTCGGCGCTTCGCTCCTGCTGACGGGGCAGGTGCGCGACGCCGAGAAGGAGCTCGCCCGCGTGCTGGCCGAGTCGCCCGAGTCGCCGCAGGCGCACTACTGGATGGGCGCGCTGCTGTTCGAGCAGAAGCGCTACCCGGACGCCAAGGCGCACCTGCAGCGTGCGCTCGCGCTCGATCCGCGCTGCGTCGACTGCATGGCGCAGCTCGCGCACGCCGCCTACCTCGACAACGACCTCGGCCTCAGCGAGTCCTTCCTCGCCCGGGCGCTGGCGCTCGACCCGGACCACGTGGAGGCGCACCTGGTCGCCGGCATGCTCGCGAACCGGACCGGCCGCTACGACGCGGCGATCCAGCACCTGGCGCTCGTGGTCGCGAGCGCGCCCGGCTCCGCCCGGGCGCAGTTCCAGCTGGCGTTCGCCTACCGCAGGAGCGGGAACGCCGAGAAGGCCCGCGAGCACCAGGCGATCTACGACCGCCTGCTCCGGGAGCAGCGGGCGAGCAGCTCGAAGGTGCCCGGGTCGGAGTGAGGGCCGATCACCGGTTCGAGGCCGCCTCGCTCCCGCGCCGGGGGTCGATCAAGTCGAGCCCCGAGAATGCCTCGAAGTCGGCCGGGTTGCACGTCACGAGCTGCCTGACGCCGTATCGGAGCAGCGTGGCGGCGAGCAGGGTATCGGCCAGACGCTCGCGCCCGAGCTGGTGACGATCCACCAGGTCGAACGCCGCGCCATGGCCTCCGCGTCGGTCGCCCGACACTCGACGTTGGCCTTGCCGAGATAGAGCCGCGCCAGCGCGAGCGCCTCTCCCATCGCGACCGGCGGATCGAAGCGCCGCGGGTCGGTCACGACGTTGACGAACTCGTGCAGCACCGCCGGCGTCAGGACGAGCGTGACGTCGCGCCGGACGAGCTGGCCCTCGAAGTAGCCCCGGACGACTCCGTGCTCGGGCAGCGAAGCCATGTGAGCGGAGACGAGCACGTTCGTGTCCGGCCCTCGCTTCACCGGCTGGCGCTCCCGCTGTCGCAGATCTCGTCGTACGGCTCCGCGGGGGTGGGCAGGCTCGCGAGCGGTCGGTGGTTCTCGAGCGCTCAGTGCCGCCGCACGAGCCACGCCGCGGCCCAGCCGACGAGGGTCAGCAGGCCGAGCATCGCCCAGGCGTGGTCGTGGGCGAAGGTCAGCGTCGGGAAGTGGCTGCTCAGCATGATCATCACGAGCGGGACCACGATGAAGGTGTTGTGCTTCGAGCGCTCCTTGGCCCGTGCGCCGAGCGTCAGGTCGGGCGGGCGGCCGGCGCGGATCGCCTCCACCATCGCGCGCTGGGCCGGGATGATCCGTTCCCACACGTTCGCGGCCATGATCGTGCCGAGCGCGGCGCCCACGTGCATGTACGCGGCGCGGGCGGAGAATACGTGGCCGAGCGCCCACGCCAGGGACACGATCAGCGCGAAGCACACGGGAGCCGCGATGGGCGTGGGCACGAAGCGCCACAGCGTGTCGTAGACGATCCAGGCCACGGGCAGGAGCGCGAGGCCGATTGCGATCGCGGCGGCCTGCGACAGCTCGGCGTCCGGCTCCTGCAGCAGGCCGCCCATGTAGTAGACGACCACCAGCAGCGCCAGGCCCGTCGCCCAGGTGAGCGCCGCTTCCCACTTGAACCAATGCAGCGTCTTGGGCATCGACGCGAGCCCCGGCCGCTTCTCGACCACGTAGAAGCCGCCGCTGTGGACCATGTACAGCTGGCCGCCCGGGTTCTCGAGCGCATCCTCCAGGTGGCGGTCCATCCACATGAACAGCCAGGTCTGGCCGATCCACAGGAAGCCGGCGAGGATGTGCAGCCAGCGCAACAGGAGATTGGCCCAGTCAGCCCAGAGCACGGTCGAACCTCCTTGGAACGCTCACGAGGGACAAGAGAACAGCGAACGAGACTGCAGCCGAAGCTGGACGGAGCCGGGGGGCTCCAAAGGCGCCCCCCGGACCCCCTCCTTGGTCTAGCTCCCCCTGTACGTGCTGTAGCCGAAGGGGCTGAGCAGCAACGGAACGTGGTGGTGCTGCGATGGCTCGCGCACCTCGAACAGCACGCTGACCTGGGGATAGAACGACGGCGCGCCCCGCTCTCCAAAGTAGGCGCCGGTGTCGAACGTCAGCCGGTAGACGGCCGTCTGCAGCCGCACTCCCGGCGGCAGCAGCTCGCGGCAGCGGCCGTCCGCGTCGGTGCGGCTGCGGCCGATCTCGATGAAGACCCCCGCCTCGCGCCGCTCGAGCGTCACCGCGACGCCCGCGGCCGGGCGGCCCAGCGACGTGTCGAGCACGTGGGTGGTGAGTGCGCTCACTTCAGGGCCCCTCCCGCAGCAGCTTCTCGAGGCGGATCGCCGTGATCTTACGCTGCTCCGCGGCCGCGATCTCGAGCTCGGCCTCCGGCCCGTTGGGCAGGCGCTCGCGCAGCAGCGCCAGCATCTCGGACGCGCTCTTGCCGGTGGCGCACACGATGAAGATGTGGCCGAAGCGCGCCTCGTAGTCCCGGTTGGCCGAAAGAAGCGCGTCCAGCACGTCGTCGCCGGCGCCGGCCACGGCGGACTGCTCGGACGCCGACCAGGCGGCCGCCCGCGCTCGGAAGTCCGCGGCGTCGTGCGCGGGAGTGGGCGTGAAGCGAGCCGCGAGCGCCCCACGGTCGCCGATCCGGGGGTGGTGAGAGAAAGCCTCCAGCCAGTCTTCCCGCCCGAGCGGCACGAAAGCCCGCTCGGCCGCGGCCTGCAGCGCGGACCGGTCGCGGTAGGGGCGCCCGCTCACCATCGCCTCGGCCCAGCGCCGCGAGCCGCAGCAGCGCAGGAACGCCGCGAGCGCCGCCGGCTCGAGCAAGCCGTCGAGGCGCTGGCAGGAGTCCGTCAAGGACCCTCGACGCGGCCGTGGATGCGCAGCCGGCTCACGCCGCCGTCGGGGTAGATGCGCAGGCGCACGTGCGTGAACGGACCGCGCGAGCGCAGCTCCTTCGAGTAGAGGTGGCGGGCATGCGCGCGCAGCTTCGTCCGGGGCAGCAGCTCCTCCCACGAGGCCTCCACGAGCTCGCCGAGCGAGGCGCGCGGCGCGCGGCAGCCCTCGAGCGAAGCGCTCTCGGGGTAGTTGCCCTTGAAGTGCGCGGTGTCGATCTCGACTTTCTCGACGCGCCCGGGCGCGCCGAGCTTCACGACGGCCCAGTCGTGGCCGGCCCCGCGCCGCCGACGCGTCTCCCAGCCCTCGGCCATGCTCGTCGCCCGGCCCGGCAGGATCAGGTGCTCCTTCGAGCCGAAGTGCATGTCGCTCGCGCCGAGGACGATGCCGCCGTTCGCGATTGCCGCGAGGTCCACGACCCGGCCGCGCAGGCTCGCGAGGTCCACCGCCACTTCGCCGCGCACGCGCAGCCGCGCCACGCCGCCGTCCGGGAAGATGTTGAGGCGCACGTGGGTGAAAGGGCCGGCGCCGGTGAGCGGGAACAGGTTCGGGGCGCCGGGCGCGAGCGGCGCGGGCGCCAGCAGCTCGACCCAGCGCGCCCGCTCGAGCGCCGCGCGCGTGGGGCGGCCGGGCAGGTCGCAGGCCTCGAGCGAGGCTTTCTCCGGCTGGTTGCCGACGAAGAAGCTGGTGTCGACGTCGACGGCGTGGATCTGGCCGCGCAGCCCCAGCTGCAACACGCACCAGTCGTGTCCGGGCGTGCGGCGCCGCCGCGTCTCCCAGCCGTCCATCCACTTGCC
This sequence comes from uncultured Acidobacteriota bacterium, assembly GCA_964568755.1. Lineage (GTDB taxonomy): Bacteria > Acidobacteriota > Vicinamibacteria > Fen-336 > Fen-336 > DATBSL01. Next base: position 21,286 of record CAZMRX010000044.1, read on the forward strand.
GCGCACCGTGTACTTGCCGGGGATGAACACGGCCGGCTCGGGCTTCACCAGGCAGTGGCGCGGCGCGAAGAACTCGTCGTTCGCGAACAGCGCGCGGCCGCCCACGCGCGCCGAGGCGAGGTCGGGAAGCTCAGCGTGGTCCATCAAGACACCGAGAGCAGCGCGCCGCCTGGCGCGCCCTCGAAGGAACCCCCGGAGAAGACGGGACGCCCGCCGAGCCAGGTCTTGCGCACGACCCCGTGGAGCGTCCGTCCAGTGTACGGCGTGAGCTTGTGGCGGTGGTGGATACCCGACCCCTCGACCTCGAACGTCGCGTCGGGATCGAAGGCGACGAGGTCCGCGTCGTAGCCCGGCGCGATCCGGCCCTTCGTGGCCGCGAGGCCCGCCAGGCGCGCCGGCGCTTCCGCCATCCAGCCGGCCAGCCGCGCGAGTCCCAGCCCGCGACGGCGGGCTTCGGTCCAGACCACGGGCAACGCGAGCTGGAGCGAGGCGATGCCTCCCCACGCGGCCATGAAGTCGCCGTGCGCGGGCTGCTTCAGGGCGGGCGGGCAGGGCGAGTGGTCGGAGACGACGAGGCCGATCGTCCCGTCCACGAGCGCGTCCCAGAGCGCGTCGCGGTTGGCCCGCTCCCGCACCGGCGGCGCGCACTTGAACTCGGTCCGCCCGTCCTCCACGTCCTCGGCGGCGAGCGCGAGGTAGTGGGGGCAGGTCTCGGCCGTCAGCGGCAGGCCTTCGCGGTGCGCCTCCGCCACGAGCTCGACCGCGGCCGCGGCCGAGAGGTGGACGACGTGGACGCTCGCGCGCAGCTCCCGGCACAAGCGCAGCAGCAGCGCCACCGCCTCGCGCTCCCACGACGGCGGGCGCGACGCGAGGTAGGTCGAGTAGCGGCGCGGGTCGCCCGCCGGCGGGGCGAGGTCCGTCGCCAGCTCGGCGTGCCCGAGCGGCGGCTTG
>CAZMRX010000045.1:0-4165 GCA_964568755.1 uncultured Acidobacteriota bacterium
AGTGCGGCGCCGCCCGGCTGGTCGTCGATGCGGGTGCCCTGGCCGCCGGAAACGACGGCGGTGTTTCCGATCAGGAGGATGTCGCCGACGCCGTTGAGCTTGGGGAGCGGGACGATGGCCACCACCTTCGGGGACGGGCGGGGCTCACCGGCGACAAGGGCCGGCGCGACCGGGCTCAGGTCGACGATGGCCAGGAGGGTTTGCGAGCCGCCGGGGCCGACGCCGGTGCCGCCGACGAGGGCGTGGGGGATGTCGGCGATCTTGATGAGCGCGATCGCGCCGCCCCACTCCAGCGAGGAGCCGTCCTTGGCGAGGGGGCCGAGCCAGAGGGGCTTGGGTTGGGTGTCGCCGGACTCCATGTACGGGGAGATGGCGTCCGCGAGGACGAGGCCGGCCTGGGGGCGGGAGCCTGTGGCCGCGACGACCTTGCGCGGGACGCCCCAGACCGAGAGGTCCATGACCTCGAGGTCGTTGAGGGGCATGTTCAGGCCGTTCGTCGGGTCCTTCACCGGGATCGTGAGCACGATCGCGCCGGGATTCAGGCCGCCGGCAAAGAGCTTCTTCTGGATGTCCGTGGCTTCCAGGCCGGTCGGCTCGCCTTCCGTCGGGAAGCCGGCCTTCAGGTTCTCGACGGAGATGACCTGGATGCCCTTCGGGAAGGTCGCCGCGTAGATGCGGCCCTTCTGCATGAAGAGGCGGTTCGGGATGCCGTCCACTAGGTTGTTGGTGATGTTTGCGGCGCCGGCGAAGCGGGGCTCGGATTCGGGATCGGAGACGTCGTAGAGGAACACGTTCGCCGGGGTGCTCTTGAGCTCCGTCCAGAAGGGGTCGCCGCCCTGCACCTGGTAGAAGCTCCGCGGCGCGGTCGCGATCGCGATGAGCTTCTCGCCCGTCGGGGATCCGTCGTCCGCCCTCATCTCTTCGCCCGCGATGTCGCGCGGCGGGAAGCTGATGACCTCCCGGTTGGCCGGGTCCGTGATGTCCTCCGGCGCGACCGGGTCCGTGACGTTGTAGACGCGGAGCACCGAGGCCTGCTGCGGGCCCGCGACGCCGCCGCCGTGCAGCGTCTCGAGCACGTAGCCGCGCTCGCCCAGGACCACCAGGCCGGTCACCGTCGGCTTGTCGGCTTCGTTCGACTGGCCCACCTGCTCCGGCAGGAAGGTCGAGAACAGGCTGTTGTAGGGCAGGAGCGGTTCGCCGTCTTCGTCCACGATTGCGTCGGTGAGCTCGAGCCGGTACTTCGTGCCGAAGCTCAGGCTGACGAGCGGGAAGAGCGTGAGCGAGACGACGAACGGCGAGGGGCTCTCCGTGCCCGTGATGTCGACCGACTCCCTCGCCGCTCCGGGCTTCAGTCCCAGGATCCGCAGCGGGATCGGATCCCCCGGGTTGTCCTCGGACGCGGCGGAGTCCGAGCAGACGGGCTCGCTCGAGCTCGAGTCTTCGGGCGGCGGGGCGCAGCCCACCGGCACGAGCCTCACCGACGCGGGGCCGATGTTCTTCACCGGCTCCGTGAAGTCCAGGACAGGGAAGACGCTCACCGAAACCCCGCGCGCGCCCTCGCGGGGGGACGTCCGCGCGACGATCACGCCCGGGCGGCCGGGGACGCTCTCCGTCGCGCCGCCGGGCTCGCGCAGTACCTGCGCGACGATCTCGCCCGTCACGGTCGTGAGCTGGGCGGGATCCATCGCCGTCGCCTCGATCACGTACGAGCCCGCGCCGGCCGGCGTGTAGCTGTCCTGCAGGATCGCGTCGAACGCCAGCGGGTCCTTCGGCTTCGTGTTCTTGAGCGGGTCGGGGACCAGCAGCGTCTGCTCTGCGTCGCGCACCTTGACGCCGCGGACGACGTAGCCCGGCGCGCGCACGCCCACCTGGAACGGCGTCCCCGCGACCGTCACGCCCTTGAGGTCGGTCCGCTTGCCCTCCGCGTCCTCCTGGAAGATGCGGATCTCGACGCGCGGCGCCGTGACCGGCTCCGCCGCCACCGGCAGCGTGAAGTTCGCGTAGCCCACCGTCTCGTGCCGCTGCGTCCCCAGCAGCTGCCGGACGCCCTCGTCCTGGATCGTCGTGATCGCCGCGAGCGGCACCGCGTAGGCGCTGGTCGTGTAGTCGCGTCCGCCGCAGCTGGCCTTCAGCACGACCGAGCCGCCCTGGAAGCGCGGGTCCTCCAGCGTGAAGCGGCCGGCTTCGCGCCCCTCGCTCGCCGCCTGCGTCTCGGCCACCGCCTCGCGCGACTGCACGTCCTCGCGCCTCACGGTGCAGCCCACCACACCGTCGTACCGGTACTGCCCCGGCTTGCCCGCCACCGGAACCGGCTGCACCACGCGTCCCGTGATCACGCCCCACGGCGAGACCCGCGGAAGCGCGGCGTCGAAGCTGCGCATCAGCAGGAAGCGGGTGGTCTCGAGCGCGAGGATCCCGAAACTGGCGGTCATGGCCCCGAACGAGCTCGTGAAGCCGCCGAACGGGAAGGACGCCGTCACCACCTTCTTGTCGGCCGCGTCGCAGGTGGCCTGGCCCTCGGGGCACTCGACCTTCGCCTCGTCGATCGTCTGGAAGTAGCTCTCGCCGCCAGCACCCTTGATCTCGCGGACGACCGAGTAGTACGCGTCCTCCGGCTCCGCATCCGGCGGCAGCGGCGGCAGCGAGCTCAGCGGGAACGCGAGGTCCACCTCCTTCTTGAAGGTGGGACGCTGCGGGGAGTGGACCTCGAGCGCCGCGCCGAACTCCGCGTCGGGCAGGGCCGGCAGTTCCGGGAAGTCCGAGAGCGCGAGGGCCTTGATCCGGAGGTGCACGGCCTGGCCGGTCGCGTCCTTCGGCACGCGCAGCTCGTAGCCCGGCGCATCGGGGCTCGTCACGATGCCGCCGCCCGCGCCGACCGCCGTCTCGCCCGTCGCCTCGTCGATCACGTACTGGCTGCGCTCGAACGTCTTCGCGTTGCCCAGCGGGTCGGTGATCGTGACGAGCAGCCGGTCGTCGACGCTCGCCGGCAGCTCGCCGTCCACGGCGCCGTCGTTGTCGGCCGTCAGCGAGAGCACGACGCCGTTGCCGGAGTTCACGATCAGGACTGTCGTGCCCGGCGGGAAGCTCCCGGCCGGCGCCTTGGCCGTCACGATCCCGTTCTCGTCGGGGACCTCGAAGACGAGCTTCGCCACGTCGAGCGTCGGGGGCACGAACACGGCCGTCGTGAACGTCGAGGGCGGGACCACGACCGGCTTGTCGTAGGTGTCCTCGAGCCCGGCGACCGTCAGCGTGTAGGCCGTCGCGAACTCGAGCGGCAGGAACTCCTCGCCGATCTTGCGCTCGGGGATGACGCTCAGGCTGCGCCCGCCCACGCCCACGACCAGGCGCACGGGCACCTCCTGCGAGTCCGAGGCGCGCACGAGTCGCACCTGGGCGCCGGCGACGCTCTCGGGATCGAGCGGGACCGACGGCACCACCTCGAGGCGCACGTTGACCGCGATGCCGGCCGAGCCGTTCGGCGGGACGACGCGGGCCGTGGTCGAGGCGCCTGAGAGCAGCAGGTCCAGGCCGGTAGCCTCGCCCGCGACGACCGGCACCGGGCCGCCCTCGGCCTGCAGTGGCGTGCCGGAGATCCGTGCCCGCACGCTGACGGCCGGGCTCGGCAGGGTCGTCAGCACGTACGCGCCGGTGGGCTCGGAGGCGGCGATGAAGGGCAGGCCGTCGGCCGTCACGACCGCCTGGGCTCCGCCTGCGCTGGTGCTCGTGGTCCCGCTCACGAAGCCGACCGGGCCCGCGAGGCGATAGAAGACGTGGCGGCCCTCGCGCCGCACGCCCGGCAGGATCGACGAGGGCTGCGTGACCAGCTTGTCGCCGACCATCGCCGCCATCGCCACGACCGCGAGCCGCGGGACGCCGTCCACGCGCTCGACGCGCGCCACCACGAACGTGCCGTCGGCGCCGCTCGCCGCCACCTGCACCTCGGCGGCGTGCTGCAGCACGGCGCCCGAGAAGTCGAGCGTGACCTCGGCCACGGGCTCGAGGCCGCTCGGCGCGGGCAGGAAGGGCGACAGCGCCTCCTCCTGCCGCAGCGCGACCGCCGTGTCGCTCGCGAGCGCCAGGCCGGGGACCGAGAGCCGCGCCTCGCCCGGCGTCACGACGACCGGCGCCGCGCCGCCCGTCGTGCCGCGCGCGCTCTCGCGACCCG
>CAZMRX010000045.1:4175-22022 GCA_964568755.1 uncultured Acidobacteriota bacterium
GCACCTTGCCCTCGAGCAGATCGGTCGTGCCGAACGTGCGCGACGGGGTGAGCGGGACCTGCGCGGCGATTGCGGCCGCGCCCGTGTCGGGGCACGCGCTCGAGACGCCGCCAGAGTCGGCGAGGCCCGTGCACGGCGCGCGGAACAGCACGATGTCCATCGGCCGCTCTTCTTCCGACGCGGTCTCGCCGCTCGCGAGCGAGAACGTCTCGGTCACCCGCGCCTGGACGACGGTGCCGGAGGGCAGCGGCAGCGGCGAGTCGACGACCAGCGTGCCGGAGGCCGTCCCGCCGCTCGGCGGCAGCACGGCCGGCTGGACGAGCGCGCGGCTCGCGGCCGTGGCCGGGAGGTCGGCCAGCGGGACGCCGCCCAGGGCCTCGCCCGCGGCGGGGACGACGGGCGCGACGTCGCCCGCATCCGGCACCACGAGGGCGAAGGCGCCGGCGCCGGGCAGCGAGAAGGACAACTCGCCGGCCGTCGGCAGCAGGCCGGCCTCGATGAGCACCCAGGCATGCAGCATCGGCCGATACTCGGCGAGGACCGCCGGCGCCGCGGGCCAGCCGGCGAGGCTCGCGGCCGCGGCGCCTGCGGCTGCGATGCGGGCCGCGAGGGGTCCCGTCAGGGCGGCGCCGTCGCTCGTCCGCAGGTCGAACGCGGCGAGCGGCGACCAGCCGAGCGGCAGCAGGCCCGGCAGGCCCTGGGGCGACAGCGGCGTCAGGCGCACGCCGGTTGCGGCGGCCAGGGCGCCCGCAGGGATCGTGACGGCCAGCGACGCGCCGGGCACGGCGGCGTTCACCGTTCCCACGCCCGGGCCGACCGACACCGGCGCCGCCAACGCCGTCAGCCGCGCGTCGACGGGCACCGCGCCCGTGCCCACCGACACCGGAAGCTCGCGCTCGACCGACGTGCGGTCCACGGCTTCGGCGAGCACCAGCGCCGAGGCCGACTGCACCGGCAGATTGTAGCGACCGCGCGCGTCCGTGACGGACGGCGCGCCGGCCGCGCCCAGCAGCCGCACGCTCGCGCCCGCCAGCGGCAGCGACGTCTCGTCGGCCAGCACCTGGCCGACGACGACGCCCTCGGACACCACCGTGACTGCGCGCGAGACGAGCGCGCCCACGTTGCCCGCGAGGTCGGTCGCCTGGGCCGCCACCGTGAACGACTGGCCGCTCGCGAGCGCGGCCGGCGCCTCGAGCGGGATCTCGAACGGCGGCTGGCCGAGCGTAGCGGCCGGCTGGCCGTCGATCAGGAACACCACCTGGGCGACACCCGAGCCCGTGCCGTCGCTCGCGCTGGCGATCGCCTTCTCGGCCCGCCCGCGCACCAGCAGCGACGGAGCCGCGAGCTCGACGAGCGGCGGCTGGCTGTCGCGGACGACACCCACCTGGGCGGAGCCGTGGCGCGCCAGGGCGTCCTCGCCGACGGCCTCGATCGCGTTGGCGCCCTCGGCGAGCGGGAGCGAGGCCAGCGTGAAGGTCGCGCCCTCGGGCGCGGCGGGGTTGCCGGTCACCACGGCCGGCAACCCGTTGACGCGCACCGACTGCAGCGTCGCGTCGCGCACCGTGCCCGTGACCGCGACGCTCCCGTCGCGCAGCAGCGCGGCGTCCAGCGGCGCGGTGATCGTGACCACCGGGAAGCCCGTGTCGAGCCGCACGTCGCGCGTCAGCGGGGTCTCGTTGCCGGCGCGGTCGCGCGCCACGGCATTGAAGGTGTGCGGCCCGTCGCCGAGGCCGCCGACCAGCGCCTGCCACGCCAGACCCGTGACCGTGGCGGTGACACCGTCCACCGTCACCCGGTCGAGGTTCGGGTCCTCGACCGTGCCCTGGACCAGGACCGGCTGCGATCCCAGCAGCGCGTCGGGGTCGGGGCTCGCGATCGTGAACACCTGCGGCGCCGTGCGATCGATCGTGACCGTGACGCTCGTCGGAGGGCTGGTGTTCGATGCGGTGTCGGTCGCGAGCACCACGATCGCCTGCTCGCCTTCGCCGCCGAGCGGCACGTCGGCCTCGAAGCTGCCGTCGGAGGCCACCACGGCCGGAAGCCCGTCCACCGTCACGGACGCGATCCCGGAGGCGTCGGTGGCGCGGCCCTGGACGTGCACGCTCGTCTCCTTCGTGACGAGGCCGGGCCCGGGGGCGTCGATCACCACCGTGGGGGCCACGGTGTCGGTGCGAACGTTGACGAAGGTCGAGCCGGCGTTCCCCGCCGCGTCGCGGACCGTGGCCGTGAGCCGCGTGCTGGCGCCGTCCGTGATCGGCACGTGCGCGCGGAAGCTGCGCGGGGCGCGCAGGGAAGCCGGCGCGTCCTCGGGAGTGCCGTTGACCTCGACGTGGACGTCGGAGTCGTCGTCGACGGTTCCCTCGACCTCGACCACCGGCCCCTGCACGGTGTCGCCCTCCGCCGGGCGCGTGATCGTGACGGTGGGTGTGCGCCGGTCGACGCGCAAGCGCACCGTCGCGCGGCCGACGTTGCCCGCCGCGTCCTCGGCCTCGGCCTCGATCGCGACCTCTGGACCGTCGCCCACGGGCACGCCCGCGGCCGTGAAGGTCGCGCCGGTCAGCACCGCGTCGACGCCCGCCACGCTCACGCGCACGATGGCCGAGGCGTCGGCCACGGTGCCCGAGACGTCGACGGTCGCGGCCGAGACGAAGGTGCCGTCCTGCGGCGCGGCGATCGCGACGACCGGCGGCAGGCTGTCGACCCTGAACTCGACCGGCGTCGCGATGCCCTCGTTGCCGGCAGCGTCGCGGATCCGGGCCTCGAGCCGGTGGCTGCCCTCGGCGAGGACGGTGTCGGCCGGCACCTCGGCGGTCGCCTCGGAGGCGCCCCTGGTGAACCAGGCCGTGCGGTCCTGTCCGTCGAGCGTCACGACGAGCGTCGCGGGATCGACGCCCGACGGAACGCCCGCGCCGGCCGGGTCCGAGTACGCGACCCGGAAGGGCGGCGTCGGGTCGCGCAGGAGCGCTCCCGCCGCGGGGTCGGTGATCGCGATCGCGGGCGGCGTGGCGTCGGCCGCGCTCGAGCCGCAGATCGAGAGCGTGACGAAAGAGCCCGGCAGGCCGACGAGAAGGACTTTCAGGCGGCTCGCGGGCTTGAGCGCCACCTGGCGGGTGACCTGGCGCACGAAGGGGTTGATGTGGAACGGGCCGACCTCGAGGCGGCCGTCCACGAAGACCGAGCCGAGCAGCACGCGCTGCTTCAGGCCGGGGCCGCCGTTGATCACCGTGAGGCGATACGGCGGTGCGAGTCCGGCCGGAAGCGTGATCGTCTCTTCGTAGACTGTCGGCTGGTTGTGGCGGTCGTCGTCGCGGTCGCACTTCTCGCCCTGCTTGTGTCCGTGCCCGCTGTGATCCCGCTTGTCGCCGCGGTCTTTGTCGTCGCGGTCCTTGTCGTCGCGGTCCCGGCCGCGATCCTTGTCCTGCTTGTCCTTCTCCCGGCCCTTCACCTCGAACCGCTTCGGCCCCCAGAACGGGCTCGTGCAGGGCGGCGGGTTGCCGCCGCAGCGCGGGTGCTGCAGCGAGGCCGTCGCGCGCTGGATGCCGCCGTCCGGGCCCTTGAGCATCCAGGTGACGGGCTTGCCGTCGAAGCGGAGCCGGAACGGCGACTCGGGCCACCCGCGCGAGCGGCCCGGCAGGAAGCGCGTCGGCTGGTCGCGCCGGCTCGGCAGCGGCACGAGCTGGTTGTCGAGCCCGGCGCCGATCGTCACCGCACCCGGGTTCTGGCTCTCGTAGCCGAAGTGCGCCGTGTACGTGCCGTCGCCCTCGTCCTCGATGCACTCGCAGCGGACGAAGATCGGCCGGCCGCGGCGGTCGTGCGTGTCGCGGTCCCTGTCGCCTCGGTCCCTGTCCTTTCCGTCGCCCCGATCGTCGCGCCGGTCGCGGTCGTCGCGGTCGTCGCGGTCGTCGCCGTCGTGGGCCTCGAGCGCCGCGCGTCCGAGCGCCGCCGAGAGGCCCGGCACGACCGAGAGCCGCAGGTCCGACGATCCGCCCGCCGCGGCGACCGGCGGCGCGACGGCCCACGCGCTCGTGGCGGGAACCACCCACGAGAGCAGGAGCGCGACGAATCGCCGGCCGAGAGGCTGCCTCATTGCGGCACCGGCCCCAGGTAGAACCAGAGCGACTGGGGCGACCAGGCGTCGAGCGTCAGCGACTCGGCGGCGCTGTCGCCGGTCGCGGGATCGACGACGATCACCGTCACCGGGCCCGGGGTCACCCCCTCGATCTGGAAGCTGCCCCCGCCGTCCGTCCACTGGGCCAGGATGGCTCGGCCGGACCCGTCGATCGCGATCGCGATCGGGTGCCGGACGCCCTCCTGGCTCCCGACGTGGCCCGAGATGAACCCGACCTCCAGGAGCAGCGGGTCCACCCCGTAGCTGACGGGCACGTCGAGGATCAAGGGGTCGGACTCGACGAACACGGCGGCATCGTAAGGGGAAGCGGCCCGAACGCGAATGCCGGCGGGGCCGGGCCGCACGCCCTCGAGCCGGTAGAAGCCCGATCCGTCCGTCGTGGCCGACGCGAGCACGTCGCCGCTGTCGACGTCGATCGCCGCCACCGGGGCGTTCTGGACGGACGTCCAGCCGTTGAGGGTCGTGACCTGGCCCGTCAAGGTAGCGAACGGCTCGAGCGCCAGCGTCGCCGGCGTGGCCGTCGCAGCCGTGACATCGACCGACACCTCCCCGGAGACTCCGTCCGGCGGCCGGACGACGACGGTCCCCGGCGGCACCCACTCGAAGCTGGCGAGGCCGTTCTCGTCGGTTGCGGCTTCCGGCCGCCAGAACGGCGACCAGCCCTCGGCCTCGAGCGTGAGGCGAACGCCGGAGGCCGGGTCGCTGGAGCCGATCCAGCCGGCCGTCGCGTCGATACGGCCGAGGGCGTCGTCGGCGAGCAGCTCGATCTCGACGGTCACGGCGTCGCCGGCCGTGGTCCCGGCCGTCACCTCGGCGGTCACCCGCCCCGGCCGGCTCGAGTCAGCGACCGCGACGATCGTGTACGGCCCCGGCGGCAGGCCGGCGAAGAAGACCTCGCCGTCGGGTCCGGTCGTCACGGCCTGCGCCACCAGGTTGCCGGCGCTGTCGAGGACACCGACCGAGGCCCCGATGACGGCCTCGAGGTCGAAGGTCACGAAGACGCGCAGGTCGCCCGCGGGCGGCACCGAGTCGAAGTTGCGGATCGCGGCGCGCTCCTCGTTGGTCAGGCCGAAGACCGCGCCCGGCTCCGTGAGCGCGGCCAGGGCCTCCGCCCGCGCCTGGAGCGGCGCCGTGTCGCTGCCCGTGCCGACGAGCGTGTAGCTGAGCAGCGCAAGGGTCTCGCCTGGCTCGAGCTCGAGCTGGTGGCGCGCCTCGATGCGCGACTCGACCTCCGGGCCCTGGAGGAGCTCGAGACGCTCGGGCGCGAGCGCGCCGCCCACCACCAGGCCCTGCACGCCGCCCTGGTGCGCCACTACCACCCATGGCTGCGTCGAGTCGACGACGTCGCCTCCCGGCGTGACGACCGTCTCCGGATCGCGCGCCATCTCGTGCACGGTGTCGAGCGGCACCGTGACGGCCGCAGCGGCGGACGGCGGGTTCGTCACGAGCGTCAGCGTGCGGCCGAACGCGCCCGAGCGCGGCGCGTACTGCAGGCGGCGCACGCGCACGCCGGAGCCGGCCACCCGCAGGCTACGCAGGCTGCGCCCGTCGCTCTCGGGCGCGGCGAACGGCGGGTATTCCTCGGCCCCGGGCAGGCGCGTGCGGGCGAAGCCGGAGCACGGCGGCGGGCAGGCGCGCTCCCCCTCGAACAGCGACTCGCCCCCGCGCAGCGGCAGCGGCAGGCGGACGTGCGTGCCCGGCCGGACGCGGACGGTCTGGGAGTCGCCGGCCGCGAGCTCGCCCTCGACCGCTCCCTCCGTCTGGCCGTCGGAGCTGACCACCCGGTAGGCGCCCGCGGGCACCCGCAGCGTCCGGGTCTCCGGGCCGCCCTCGCCGTACAGGTTCTCGTAGCGCGTCCAGACACCGCCCTCCCGCGAGGGCTGCTCGATCGCCTGCACCGTCACGCTGCCGCCCAGCAGGCCGCTCTCGTCCTCGATCCCGACGTCGAGCCAGCCGCTCTCGGAGAGCGTGATCGCGACCAGGCTCGGCTCGCCCGGCTCGAGGTCCGCGAAGCCCTGGCCGACACCCTCGTCCTGCTCGGCGTAGACGCGCACGCGCTCGTTCGAGGTGAAGTGGCGGAAGGTCGCCTGGCCGTTCGCATCGGTCACGGCCTGCCGCAGGCGCAGCGCGCCGTAGTCGGGATCGTCGCGGAAGACCTCGACGGACGCCCCCGCGGCTGCGCCGCCGCCGCCGGGAGCGCTGACCGTCACCTGCAGGCTGGCGCTCTGCGGCAGCACCAGGTCGCGCTCGACTGTTCCGAAGAAGCCGTCCAACCACGGAATCGGGACGCTCCCGGTCGCGATGTTCGAGCCGTCGTAGACGAAGGCTCGCAGGCTGGCCGTCGCCGCGCTGTCCGCCCGGTAGAAGGCGAACGATCCGCCTGCGTCCGTGCTCGTCGAAGAGCAGGCGACGCCGAGGCACAGCTCGACGACCGCGCCGGGCACGCCGCTGTCGTCGGGGGGCGGCTCGACGACGCGCCCGCGCACCACGGCGAGCGGCAGGGCGACGTCGCGCGTCACCTCGCCGCCGGTGAGGACCAGCGACGTCTCCGTGACCACGAGGTAGCTCACGACCAGCTGGTACTCGCCGGGCGGAACGTCGTCGAAGCGGTAGAAGCCGGAAGCGTCCGCGCTCATCGAGCCGAAGCCCGCGAGCTGGACGTGGGCGAACGGGATGCCCGAGCTGGAGTCGCCGTTCGTCACGCGGCCCGTCAGCGTGGTGGGCCGCTCCGGCAGGTCGATCGCGAGCCGCAGCGTGCCCAGGGCGGAGAGCTCGCCCGCGGCCGCGTGCGCGTCGCCCGTCGCGGGATCGACCACGCGCGCGGTGATCGGGCCCGGCCGCATCGGCACCCGGTAGAGGCCCTGCGCGTCGGTGGCACCGCCGCGCGCGCGCTCGCCCGCCGGCAGGTCGAGGCGTGCGTTCTCGACGGCGACGGCGAGCTTCTTGACGGCGAGCGCGCCGCGCGTGACCGTCACCTCGACCATGCCGCCCTCGTGCGGCCGCAGGGCGGGCGCCTGCTCGCGGATCGTCGAGCCGACGCGGTAGCCGCCCGCGACGTCGGCGAGCGAGCGCGCGGCGACCAGCCAGCGGCCGGCCTCGACGTTCGTCAGCGTGCGCGAGCCGTACGCCGAGCCGCTGCCGCCCGCGCTGCCCGCGAGGCGGCCGTCCGGCGCGTAGAGCTCGACGAGGTACGAGGCGAGCGAGGGGCTCCCGGCGTGCGCGTGGCCCTGGACGCCCGCCGACAGCGTCGCGCCCGCCTCGAGCTCGATCTCGTAGAGGTGGCTCTCCTGGGGAGCCAGCTCGCCCACGGGTACGCGCGCGTCCGCGCCGAGCGCCGCGTCCGAGAGCACGACGGGCTCGTCCTGGACCGACCACAGCGCGGGGAACCCGCCGGAGATCTCGCCCCGCAGCCACAGCAGGCCGCGCGGGACGTCGGCGAGCGTGAAGGAGCCGTTCGCGGAGCTCCCGGCCTGCCTCCAGTAGTCGTCGCGCTCCTCGTTCATCGCGTAGACCGTCCCGGCGACGCCCGCTCCGTTGCGCGAGAGCAGCACGCCCGAGATCGTCCCCAGCTCCGGGAGCGTGACGTCGAACGGCACCTGCTCGGTCTCGTACGTGATGCGGCCGGTGCGCTCGACGGCGACGCGCGTGTTCGCGGGATGCTCGACGCGCAGCCGGAACGGGTCGCCCACCACGTTCGGTACGGTGGCGAGCCCGGCGCCGCTCGTGTAGGCGCCGAACACCAGGTCCTGGCTCCGAACGTCCGCTTGCCAGTAGACACGGGCGCCCGAGAGCGGGGCGGCGCCGGACTGAGCCGTGACCTGCAGCAACCCGACCGGGAGCAGCGTGACCTCCACGCCGGGGTCGATCCCGGCCGTCACGACCACGGGCTGGGTGACGACGCCCTGGGACCGGTTGTCCCTGGCTTCGAGCGTGTAGCCGCCGGGCGGCACGTCCGGGAAGACGAACACGCCCGCCGCGTTCGCGGAGACTGCACGCGAGAAGCCGCTGGCCAGGAGCCGCATCTGCGCCGCGATCTCGAAGCCGGCCGCCGTCTTCACCACTCCCCGGAGCTCGCCCAGGGCCGGGTAGACGATGTCCTGGTCCAGCCTCGGGCACGTCTGGCTCGCGCCCGTGCCGGTGCACGTGCCGGGGAAGACGAGGCCCGCGACCGAGACCTGGTGCGAGGTCAACGGGTGGTTGGAGGTGACCGTGTACGTCCCCGCCGGGATCGGCGCGAACGTGAAGGCGTTGCCCTGGCCGGGGAAGACGGTGAGGGACTGGGCGCCCCGCGAGAGCACGACCGAGCCGCCGTTGATGGCGGTGCCGTTGCTGCGCAGCACGTGCCCGCTGAGCGTGCCCGTGCCGTCGAAGACCACGTCGACGCGCGTGCGCTCGGTCTCGGGGGCGAAGCCGCCCGCCACGGTCCGCAGCTGCGGGCCGAACGTCGCGTTCGCCGTGACCGTGACCTCGAACGGCACGCGCGGGACCACCCGGCCCTGGTCGAGGTCGGCCGTGAGCGTCGGGACCGGCGGGTTGCCCACGTTCGAGAAGTTGAAGAGCGGGCGGCCGAAGAACTCGCTCTGGCTGCGGAACTGGACCTGGGTCGGGGCGAAGCGGGTCGCGCGATCGCCGGAGTACGCAAGCGCCTCCACCACGCCGTCGTTCGGCGGCAGCGGCTCGAGCGCGCTCAGCAGGCTCTCGGGCACGTCGAAGTTCAAGACCGCCGCGGCCTCGTCGGTCGAGAGGCCCGCGAGCACCTCGGGCGGCAACTGCACCAGGCGCCCGGCCGTGGCCTCGGCGCGCGGGTGGTCCGATTGCGCCGCCACCAGGTACAGGATCGCCCGCGTCCCGCCGCCGTCGATCGTGACGCCGTTCCAGCGCTGCGTGACCGTGGGACGGCCCGCCACGTGGACGACCGAGAGCGCGCTCGGGGCCTGGCCGGCCGCGCCCCAGCTCGCGAGGATCGTCGGCGCGAAGGCGTTCAGGCCGGCGGCGCCCGAGGCCCAGATGTCGCCGGTGGACGCGTCGTCGAGCAGCAGCCACTGGTCGGCCGTCGTCGCGAGCGTGTCGCCCGACGACGAGCCGCGCACGAGCGAGCTTTCGAGCTTCGTCTCCTGGATCAGGTTGACCGTGACCGGGCCCGGCCCCGGGTTGTGGACGAGGTCGAGGATGCGGACGAAGTAGCCGTCCTGAGCGACGAACACCTTGCGCGTGACGTCGAGCCCGTGCAGCCCCGCCTGCCGGAACACCAGCTCGCGGCGGCCCTGCTCCGTGGGCACCGAGCAGAACTGCTGGCCGGGGCACGGCCCTGCGAACGGCAGCGTGACGAGGTCGCGCTCGACGAGCAGGCGCGGCGTCGTGCCGCCGCTCTGGAACATCGGGTAGTGGTCGATCGAGCCGGCCGCGCCGATCGTCCACGCGAAGCCGTTGGCGTCGGAGCGCGCGAGCGGCACGCCCAGCACGTCCGTCAGCAGGGCCAGGTTCAGCGTCTGCTCGCCCCCGTTGGCCGGGACCTGGCCCGCGGACTCGGCGCGGTCGAGGTTCTGCCGCGCCACGATGGTGAAGGGCCCGACGGGAACCCCGTCGATCGCGTACGCGCCGTTCGAGCCGGTCAGCACCGAGAACGTCCCGCCCCACGGGCTCACGGGGCTCGTGAGCTCGACGGTGGCGCCCGGGACCGGGCTCGGCCCGCGCGTGACGGTCCCCACGACGCGGCCGGTGACGATCAGCTCGATCGGGCGGGTGACGGTCTCGCCGTTCTCGTCCAGCACCACGCCGGGCACGCGCGCGCGCAGCCGCCCGTCGACGCGGGCTTCGAGCGTGTACGTGCCGAGCGGGACCTCGCCGAAGCGGAATCCGCCGTTGGCGTCCGTCGTCCGGGACCCGGAGCGGCCCACGATCGTGACGACCGCGCCGGCCACGGGCGGCGAGCCGCCCGCTGCGAGCACCTGCCCGTCGAGCGTCGCGGTCGGGTCCAGCACGACCGCCAGCTCGAGCACTCCGTCCGGGTCGAGCGTGCCCGTCGCCTCGACGCTCTGGAGGCTCGCCGGGTTGTAGACGGTCGCCGTGATCTCGCCCGCCAGCACGTCCAGGTGCTCGAACGCGCCGGCCGCGGTCGTGCCGCCCCAGCTCGTGCTCCAGGGCGCGCTCGAGCGCAGCGTCACCTGGGCGCCGTTCACCTGGCTGCCGCCGGCGGTGGAGACCGTGACGCGCACGCGGCCGAGGCCGTTCAGCCGGATCGGCACGCCGACGGGCACGTCGGGCACGCTCAGCGTGCCGGTGGCGCGGCCGCGATCGCCGCGGCTCGTCTCGGCCTCGATCGTGAACGCCCCGAGCGGCACGTTCTGGAAGGCGTAGGCGCCCGCCGGGGCGGCTTGAGTCACGGTCGTCGCGTTCTTCGGCCCGCTCAGCCGGAGCGTCACGCCGGCCACTCCGCCGCCGAGCGCCGCGCTCAGCACGCCCTCGATTCGCGTCGCCGGCGGCAGTGGTATGTCGCGCGCGAGCGACTCGCGGTCGCCCAGCACCAGGCTCGTGGAGCCCGAGAGCCCGTCGTACGCCGCCTGCACCTGCAGCACGCCCGCGAACACCCTGGGGAAGACCGCGGGCTCGCCCGCGGGCCCGGTCTGGCCGCGCAGCGTGGGTGCGAAGATGGAGGAGGAGCTGACCGTGACGTCGGCGCCCGCGACGGCCAGGCCGCCGGCCGTCTTCACGGTCACGCTCAGCGCACCCACGCCGTTGAGCTCGATCGGGACCGTGATGGCGCCGCTCTGTGCGATCGTCACCACGGTGCGGCCGCGGTCGCCGCTCGTGCTCTCCGTGGCTTCCAGCGTGTGCGTCCCGAGCGGCAGCGGAGCGAGCTCGTAGAAGCCGTTCGCGTCGGTCTCGTCCTGCCTCGGGTAGGCACCGGACACCGCGACCACCACGCCCGGTACGCCCTGCGGGCCCGAGCGGCGCGTCACGCTCCCGCTCACGCGACCGAACGCGGGCAGCTGGAGCTCGACGCTCGCCTCGCCGCCGTCCGTCACGTCCACGCGCTCCTGGACCACGAGCCCGGTCTGCGGGTCCGTGGCCTGGACGTAGTAGGCGCCCGCGCGCAGCCCGGTGAGCGCGAAGGCCCCGGCCGCGTCCGCGAACGTGACGAAGCTGCCGGCCGCGACGCGCGCCCCGGCCGCCGAGCTGCCGAGCGCCGGGTGGACGCTGCCGCGGATCGTCGCACCCAGGACGCGGAAGGTGGTGCTCGCCTCGCCGATGCGCCCGGCGAGGTCCTTCACGACGACGCGCACGGTGGTGCTGCCGATCGCGACGGCGCCCGGAATGAGCTGGCCGACGGCCCGGCCGCCCGTGATCTGGAAGCTGCCGGCGTACTGGACGTTGCCGTTCGAGTAGTAGACGACCAGCGTGGACAGGTCGAGGCCGGCGCCGTCGTCCGCGAGCTCGATCACCAGCGGGCCGTTCACGCCCGGGTGCACGCTGCCGTCCTGCGGCTCGAGGATCTGGACGAGCGGCGCCGTGTCGTCGAGCACGATCTCGCCGAGATCGAGCGTGTCGCCGTTTCCGGGGATGCGCCGGCCGCGCACGACGGCGATCCCGCCGGTGACGGGGTCGCTCGCGCGCAGGTCGAACTCCACGAGCGGGACCCCGGTCAGCACGAAGGCGCCGTTCTCGTCGGCCTGCGCGGACACCTGGCCGACACCGCTCAGCTGCAGCTTCACGTCGGCCCCGTAGGCGGGCGCGACCGCGCCGGCGCGCAGGACGCGGCCCCGGACGGTGCCGCTCTCCGCGAGCGTCACGACCAGCTCCTGCTCCTGGTCCGCGGCCACTTCGCCGCTGCCGGTCCCCCACAGCGCGACCGCGCCGGGCTGCGCGCGCAGCTTGGCCGTGACCGGCCCCGCCAGCAGCTTCGGCAGCCGGAACTCGCCGCTTGCCGGCACGCGGACGAACTCCTGCCACGGGAAGGCGCCGGAGCCGCTGAGCCACAGGTCGCCTGCGACGGCGTCGCCGCCGGCGGTGCGCGCCTTCACGACCAGCGAGCCCACGCCGTTCATGACGACCTCGGCCTCGTTCTCGCCGAGGTTCACGTCGAGGGTGGCGCGGCCGCGGTCGAACCCGCCCAGCTCCTCCACCGTGATCGTGGCCCGCCCGGTCGCGACCTGGGCGAAGTCGAAGACGCCGCCCTCGCGCGTGTAGGTCACCTGGCTGCCGCCGCCCGTTCCCCCGGCCAGGATCGTCACCTTCGACGGGGGCGCGGGCGTCTGGCCGTCCACGCGCCGCACCCGCCCGGTGACGCTGCCCGCGTCGCGCAGGTAGACGTCGAGCGCCACGGGCTCGCCGTCGTACGTGACGGCGCTCGAGGCGCTGCCGCTGAGCGCCTGCGCCCCGATCGACGCGGTGACGGTGAGGGGGCCCTCGGGCACGCCGCCGAACGTGTACTGGCCCGCGGAGTCCGCGAGCGCGCTGCCCTTGTAGCTGCCGGCCTCGATCCTCACCGACGCGCCGGGGCGCGGCTCGTCGTCGCCCCCAGCGACGCGCGCGAGCACCTTCCCCGTCACGGTTCCGAGGCCCTTCGCGATCACCGTGAGGTCGAGCGGCGTCGCCTCCTCCCCGGGCTCGAGCATGCCGACCGCGAACCCGGTGCGCAGCGTCAGCGGGTCCTCGGCCTCGACGCGCACGGGGCCGGCCGGGACGAAGTCGAACGAGAACTCGCCGATCTGCTCGCCGGTTCCCGGCGTCGTGGTCTGGCCGACCCCGCGACCGTTGACGAGCAGCGTGACGAGGGCGTAGGGGATCCTGGTCTGGCGGTCCGGCATCAGGAACGTGCCCTTGACGCTGCCGGTGGGATTCAGGCTGACCGTCAGCTCGACGCTCGAGTCGGGCGCCGGCACGGCGCCTGCGCCGCGGCCGCCGCGGCCCACCAGGTCCCGCACCTCGACGCTGAACGGCCCCTCGAACACCTCTTCGAAGGTCGCGACGCCGAGCAGGGTCGGCTCGATCGAGCGGTCGTGCCGGCGCTGCGGGAACTGCTGCTCGCGCAGCGTCACGAACGCCCGGTCGACGGCCGCGCCGAGCGCGTCCTGGACCTTCACGCGCACCGTGCCGCGGCCGAGCAGCTTCAGGTCGTGCTGCACGTCCTGTCCCGCGAGCAGGTAGACGAACTGGCGCACCACCCCGCCCGTGACCGGGTCGCGCGCGGTGATCGAGTAGTTGCCCTGGGGCAGCACCTTGGCGAACACGAAACGGCTGTCCGCGTCGGTCGAGACGGTGACGTCCGGCAGCGGCCCGTTGACGGTCACCTCGACGCCGGCACCGGCCGGCGTCCCGCTCGGCAGGAACACCCGGCCCGAGAGCTCGCCGGCGATCGTGTCCACGAACACGAGGTCGAGCGGGAGCACCTGGCCGGCCTGCGCGAGGTTGCCCTTGTTGGTGGCGACCCCGAGGTCGCTGCGGCCCGTCACGCTCACCGGGCCGACCGCGACGTTCCGGAACTCGTACGTGCTGCTCTGCGGGTTCACCTGGGCGCGGTGCGACTCCTGCGGCACCATGCCGCAGGTGAACTGGCCGTCGTTCACGAACGCGCGCGAGACGAGCGAGACGGAGCCGCCGGTGAAGCTCGCATGCTGGCTCGCGAGGCTGACCGTGCCCGTCACGCTGCCCGCGCCGAGGAAGCGGATCGTGCCGAAGCCCGCCACGCCCTCGCGGGTGATCACGGCCGTCCCGGTCGCGGCCTCGGTGAAGCCGCCCTCGCGGCGGACGGCCTGCGCCGAGTACGTGCCGAGCGGCAGGTCGTAGAACGTGACCGTGCCCTCCGGGCTGCTGACGCCGGTCCGGCACCCGCAGGGGTTGCGGCACACCCCGGCGAACCCGCCCACGCCGAGCAGCGCCACCTCCTGGTTGCCGACGCGGGCGCCGGTCGGGCCGAGCACGGTGAAGGTGGCCGAGCTGATCGCCGAGAGCGTGATCACGACGCCGTCCTGCTCGCGGCTCACGGGATCGATGTGGGCGAACGCGTGTCCGGTGCGGCGGCGGTCGGTGGTGATCGCTCCGATCGACACGGTGACGCCCGTGGGCAGCCCTCCGAGCTCGAAGTACCCCTCCGCGTCCGTGCCGGTCGCGTTCTGGATGAAGGCGGTGGAGACGTCCTGCGCCACGATCACGCCCGCGGCGCCGCCGCCCGCGCCCGGCAGCAGCACGCGGCCGCGGACCGTGCCGAGTACCGCCTCCGGCTTCGCGGTGTGGACGAGGACGAAGTCCTCTATCGCCTGGCCGGCCGACGCGAACCCCTGGCCGGACGCGTTCGCGGCTCCGAAGGGCCCGTGGCCGCTCGCCTGGATGATGAAGTTGCCGACGGGCATCCCCGTGAAACGGAAGGCTCCCGCGTCGTCCGTGAAGACGAAGCCCGCGGGCCCGCCCGTGACGAGGAAGCTCATGAGCGCGCCGGCCACCGGGTGCGAGACACCGTCCTTCACCTGCGAGAAGGTGCCGGACACCGTCACGGTTCCCGAGTCGAGCGTCACGTCCACGCGCGCCGCGGTGCCCGCGCGCTCCACGCGCCCGGTGGCGTTGCCGAGGCCCGGGCCGAAGCCGGCCTTCACCGAGACGAGGCCCACCGGCAGGCCCTCCACCCGGTAGTACCCGTTCGCATCGGTGACGGCCCCGCCGCCGCGCCTGATGTCGGTCTCGCTCGTGACCGCAACGGCCGCTCCCGCGACGTTCTGGCCGGCGAGGTTCCGCACGAAGCCCTCGACCGCTCCCTCGCCGAGCAGCACGATGTCGAGCAGCATCCGCTCGCCGGGCCGGCGCACGCGCGCTTCCAGCCGGCGCAGCAGGACGTTGTTCGCGTCGGCCGCCGCGACCTCGAAGCGGCAGGGACCCTGGCGCACGTAGCGGATCTCGTACGTGCCGTCGGGGCCGAGCGGCACGCGCGCGAGCGCCTGCGGGAGCCCGCCGACCGCGCAGGCGCCGTCGGTGAGGTTCGAGTAGACGACCGAGCCCTGGTCGATCGGCGTGCCGTCGGCCTCGCGCACCCGGCCCGAGACGAAGGCCCCGCCGCGCTCCAGGCGCGAGCGCAGCGGCGCCGTGGCGTCGCGCGAGAAGCCGCGGCGGTCGGCCAGGCCGGACACCGAGACCTGGGTCTCGACGTTCGGTCCCTCGGGCTGCTCGAGCGTCGCGAACACGAGGCGGCCGCTGAGCTGCGGCTTGGCGAACGCGACGGTGTTGGCCGGGATCGCGTAGGCGGAGGTGTCGCCCGCCCGGCCCGGGTCGACGGGCCGGTCGAAGACCAGCACCGCGTTCAGGCCGAAGTCGCCGGCGCGCGGCAGCGTCTCCGAGCCGATGATCGAGGCGGCCAGCAACTCGGGTCCGTTGGGCTCGAGCGTCTCCATCGCGACCGGGCGCTGCTGCTCGAACGTGCCGTCCCCGTCCACGTCCTGCTCGAGGACCCAGGCTTCGGGACGAGCCAGGTCGATCGCGAGCACGGCGCGAGCGTCCGCGTTCACGGTGCCGCGCACGAACGAGCCGCCCTGCGGGGCGGTGAGTGTGATCGCCGCGGGGCCCGAGACGTCGAGCCTGTAGCCCGTCGCGGTCGGCAGCGTCAGCAGGCCCACGATCGGCGCCTCGTCGGGCGGGCCGAGCGGCAGCAGCACGGAGCCCGGGATCGCGCTCGAGCGATCCCCGCCCGCCTGGCGCTCGAGCACGCTCCTGCGGCCGAGCGAGTCGGTGAGCGCCACGTCCACGTCGCCCACGACGCTCAGGCTCAGGAAGTCGGGGCCGGAGGCCGCGACCTCGGCGAGGACGCCCTCGAACGCGGCCGCTCCGCCCGCGGCGTCCGCCGCCGGAGCGAGCGCCGCGCCGAGCGCCTCGGTGAGCGCGCGGCCTGCGCCGCCCTCGCGCAGCAGCCGGTCGAACCCGGGATCGACCGGATCGCCGCCCCAGAAGTCGAGCACCAGGTCCCGCAGCGCCTCGCGCAGCGCCGCCTGGCGGTCGTCCGCGTCGCGCAGCGTGACGCGCAGGCCGGCCTCGGCGAGCGCCAGCGCCTTCTGCTCCACCGTGCCGCGCGTGATGCGCGTGATGCGCGCGGGCAGCGACCCGCGCGGGGCGTTGGCGATGCTCCAGGCCTGGCCGAGCACGCGCATCGCCTGGTAGGTGATGTCGCCGGGCAGCAGGTTCACCGAAGCCGGCAGCACCAGCGTGTCGGGCGACAGCGGCACGCCCTCGTCGGTGACGCCGATCGTGAAGTCGACGCGGCCCTGCACCTGGGCGCCCGGCTCGGGGTCGAAGCGCAGGTAGGTCGCGACCACCTTTCCGGTCTTGAGGCTCTCGAACTTGTACTCGAAGGAGTGGGCCTCGCCCGCCGCGATCTCGAGAACCGACTGCTCGGGTTCGCCCAGCAGCTTCAGCCCGCTGGTCTGTGTGTTGACGATTCGAATGCTGACGTCGTACGCGTTGCCCTGGCCGATGTTGTTGAGGGTGATCGAGGCCTTGAACGTCTCGCCGTCGCGGACCACCGACGGCACGGTGAAGGTGACGTCGAAGAAGGGGTTGCGCACCAGCACGCCGCCGCTGGCCGCGCCCTTCACCCGGACCGGCCCCGTCGGCAGCCCGTCGAGCGTCGCGCCGAGCGAGATGTCGATCTTGTGGAACCCCTCGCCGTTGCCGACGAGCACCCACTCAGCCTGGCCCTGCTCGCCCGGGGCGAAGACTTTAACGTCGTCCTCCGTCCCGGGAGCCTCGTCGGGCCCGATCCCGAGGACGGGACGCTCGAAGGGCGGCACGTCCTCGCCGATGCGCTTGGCGAGGTAGAGCGGGTCGTCGGCGTTGCCGGCCTGGAGGTCGTCTCCGGGCGGGAGCTGGATCTTCCCGGCGATGTCGCGCACGAAGAGACGCGAGCCCTGGGGCGTGCCGTTCGCCACGTACACGACCGCGGAGAAGAACTGCTTCAGGTAGCCGACGTTTCCGGGGATCACGAGCACGCTCGGGATTCGGATCGGCTCGCCGTTCGGCAGCGTGAGGGGAACTTCCGGTCCGGCGTCGAACTCGCCTTCCGGGAGCAGCATCACCGGTACGATCATCGCGGGCGGCTGCGGCATGGCCGGACGCTCGACCGTGCGCGTCGGGTCGCTCACGGTCGTGTCGATCGGCTGCGGCACCACCACGCCCTTGCGATCGAAGACCACCGGGAAGTCGAGGTTCACGACCTCGGACTCGAGCCGCAACGCCAGTGAGAACTGGAAGCCGGTGTAGTCCTTGCTCGTGATCTCGATGCCCTTCTCCTTGAGCTCGTCGGGCGTGAGCGGGCGCGTGATCAGCTTTGTGACCAGCACCTGGTCGATCACCTTCAGCGTCGCGACTTCGGGCAGCACGCCCATCACCGCGCGTCCGCCGGAGACGATCCGGATGTTCGACAGCTCGTAGTCGCCGGCGGTGTTCAGCCCCGGCAGCGGCAGGATCAGCGGATCGGCCGGCAGCGGCTCGTCGCTCTCGAGGTCCGGCGTCGTGATCGTGCGCGGCAGCCCCGGCCCGCCGATCTCGGCCTCGATGAAGAAGGCGCCGCCGACGAGCGCCTCCACCTCGGCGGCGGTCAGCTGGCGCCCGCCAGCGCGGACGATGACCTGCACTCCGGCCGGAGTGTTCTTGGGCACGACCGGGTTCACGGGATCGAGGACCGCGGCGAGGCCGGCGAGCTGCAGCTCCATCTCGCCGATCTTGCGCAGCGGCGCCTGCGC
>CAZMRX010000046.1:0-21712 GCA_964568755.1 uncultured Acidobacteriota bacterium
GCGCGATGCGCAGGAACAGGTCCATGTCGAGCGCGTTGTGGTGGGTGACGAACGGCCGCGCCACGGCGCCCCCGGCGATCACCTGCATCATCGGCGTCTCGACCTCGACGTAGCCGCGCTCGTCGAGGAAGCGGCGCATCGCCGACACCATCGCGCTCCTGACCACGAAGACGCGCCGCACCTCCGGGTTCGCCACGAGGTCGAGGTAGCGCTGGCGGTAGCGGGCCTCGACGTCCGTCAGCCCGTGCCACTTCTCGGGCGGCGGCAGGAGCGCCTTGGACAGCAGCCTCAGCTCCTTGACCTGCACCGACAGCTCGCCCTTGCGCGTGCGCATCACCGTGCCAAGGGCGCCCACGAAGTCGCCGAGGTCGACGAGGTCGAAGAGCCGGTAGCCGGCCTCGCCCACCACGTCCTGGCGGACGTAGAGCTGCAGCCGCGTCTCGCCGTCGCCGATCGTCGCGAACGAGGCCTTGCCGTGTCCCCGCTTCGTGAGCACGCGCCCGGCCACGCGCACCTCGGCCGCCAGCGCCTCCAGCTCCTCGAGCGTGCGCTCGCCGTGGGCGGCCGTGATCTCACCCAGCCGGTGGCTGCGCTCGAAGCGCGTCGGGTAGGGGTCGTGCCCCAGCGCGCGCAGCGCTTCCGCCTTCAGCAGCCGCTGCCCCGACTCCTCGGGCCAGCCTGGAACCGGCGCCTTCTCCTCGTCGCTCATGCGCTTGTCTCCGGCTCGCCGCGAATCCGCCTGCGGATCGCGTCGAGCACGCCGTTCACGAACGAAGGCGAGTCCGCCTCGCCGAAGCGCTTGGCGAGCTCCACGGCCTCGTCGAGCACGACGGCCGCCGGCGTCTCGGGCTCCTGTGCGAGCTCGTAGGCCCCGAGGCGCAGGATCGTGCGGTCGACCGGCGCGATGCGGTCGAGCCGCCAGTGGGTCGCGGCTTCCTGGATCCGCCCGTCCAGCTCCGCGACCCGCGCCTGGGCGCCGAGCGCCAGCCGTTCGGCCATCGCTTTCGCCGCCTGCGTCCCGGAGCGGACGCGCCAGAAGCCCTCGAGCACGACGCTCATCGGCTCACCGGTGATCTGCCACTGGTACAGGATCTGGAAGGCGCACTCGCGGGCCTTGGTGCGGCGGCCCACGCTAGCTCCGCCGTCCGCGGGCCCGCAGCGCGCGCAGCGTGTGGTGCGCCAGCACGGCCGCCCGCGCCGCCTCGCGGCCCTTGTTGTCGCCCGAGGCACCGGAGCGCGCGAGCGCGTGGGCGGCGCGGCGGACCGTCAGGACGCCGAAGCCCACCGGCACGCCGCTCTCGAGCGCGACGCGGGCGAGCCCGGCGGCGGTCTCGCGCGCGATGTGCTCGTAGTGGTCGGTCTCGCCCCGGATTACCGCGCCGAGCGCGACGATCGCGTCGAAGCGGCGCGAGCGCGCCGCCGCCTGCGCCGCGAGCGGCAGCTCGAAGGCCCCCGGCACGTCGAAGACCTGCACGCGCCGCGAGTCGGCTCCCCACTCGGCGAGCGCCTCGCGCGCGCCCCGGAGCAGCCCGTCGGTGACCCTCGGGTTGAAGAGCGCGCGCAGGATCGCGATGCGCAGCCCGCGCGCCGAGCCTCGCTCGATCGGGGCGGCCTTCTTGCTCTGTCTGCTGCCGTGGCGCACGAAACCGCGACTATATCACCGCTCTTCGCGCCGCCTTGACTCCGGAGAAGGCGCGGGACTAGGCTCGCTCATGCGCCGCTTCCTGCTCGTTTGCACCTCCGCGCTGGCGCTCGCCTGCGGCAACAACGGCGGCAACCCCTTCAACTCCGCGTCGCCCGCGCGCCCGCCCTCGCCGGACGCGGCGATCCTGTTCGTGAGCGGCGCGTGGTCCGGCCAGCCCGGCGGCACGCGCGAGCTGATGGCGATTGCCGCCGACGGATCGAACCTGCAGCAGCTGACGACCTGCGGGCGCGCGGCGCCGCCCTGCGACATCCTGCAGGTCGCCCCTTCCCCGGAGCGCACACGCGTGGTCGCCGTGCGCACGACGCCCGAGGCGGCGCCGGGGGCCCAGATCCTGTACTTCATGGACCTCAGCCGCTCGGTCGAGACGATCATCTTCCCCAGCCGGCGCATCGACTCGGCCGACTGGTCGAGGGACGGCAGCTTCCTGCTCTTCTCGTCGTCGGGCGCCCAGGTCAGCAACGAGGACCTCTTCACCTCCCAGCCGAACGGTGCTGAGGAGCAGAACCTGACCGAGTCGCTTTCCGTGCGCGAGCGCCGCGCGCGGCTCGACCCGTTCGGGCGCACCGCCGTCTTCGAGCGCATCGACGAGACCGGGGTGAGCCGCATCTACTTGTTCCGCGAGAACCCGGTCACGAGCGGCCCCGCACCCGGCCCGCCGCTCGAGGGCACGCCCTACGTGGTGGGCGCGGACGCCGACCCGGCCTTCTCGCCCGACGGAAGCCTGATCGTCTTCCGCCGCCTGACCAGCACGGGCAACGGCGGGCTCGGGACGTGGGACCTGATCGTCAGCTCGGGCGCCGCCGGCGCCGTGCCGCGGACGCTCGTCACGGGCGCTCTCTACCGTGGCGCGCCCGACTGGGGACAAGGCGGGATCCTGTTCGTCGAGACCGACGCCGCCAGCTCGCGCTCGGAGCTCGTCCGCATCCAGCCCGACGGCACCGGCCGCACCGTGCTCCGCACCGAACCCGCAGGCTACCGGATGGGTGCGCCGAGGTGGTTGAACTAGCGACGTTCCGCGCAAGGTTCGTTGCCGTTGTCGTGCGGAACGTCGCTTTCTGGGCCGGTCGTTGGCTCGTTTCCTGACGGACAACAAGGCCGACGGATCAGCCCAGAAAACGACGTTTCGCCTCGATGACGGAAAAGAACTTTGTGCGAAACGTCGTTAGCGTGGAAACGGATTGGTCAACCACCCAATCACCAGTGTCGACACGACGAACGCGGCGAACGCGGTGAGGCCGAAGCGGAAGCGCTCGCGGGTGGTGTCGCGGAGCAAGGTCGCGAACACCGTCGACACCAGGCCGGAGAAGACCAGCAGGTTCAGCAGGTGGGAGCGCATCACTTGCCGCGCACCCCGCGCGCCGTGTCGAGCGCGTCGAGCAGCACCAGGATGTTGAGCAGTCCGGCCACCGCCGTGAAGGTGTTGCCGTACTCGTAGGTCGGCGAGGTGACGATGCCGGCTTCGAACCCCAGCAGCCTCGCGATCACGTATGGCGCGCCGATTCCCATCTGGGCCGCGCTGAACAGGAGCGCGAGCGGGTCCTCGAGCCCCAGGTGCAGCTGCAGCCGCGAGTCCATCAGGACGCCCATCACGAAGAGGCCGAGGATCGACCCCATCAGCACCAGCCCCTTGCCGCGGCGGCCCAGGAACAGGTGGCCGAGGCCGGGAAACACCCACGCGAGCAACCCCGCGGCCCACGTGCGCGACGCATCGCGAACCGCGGCCGCGGTTCTCGTCTCGGACATCCCTCGATCCTAGCGGCCCCTGGTTCCGCGGGTCAAGCGCGCGTTGCGCGCGCCCGGATCGCACCCTAACATGAGCCGATGGCCCTGCGACGCCTGCGCTCCCTCGCCTTCGTCGCGCTGCTCGCGTGTTCGGCCCGGGCCGGCGCGCAAGCGGCGGAGACGAAGGTGATGCCGCTGTCGGAGGTGCGCCCCGGCATGCAGGGCGAAGGCCGCACGGTGTTCGCGGGCGCCACGGTCGAGAGCTTCCGCGTGCACATCCTGGGCGTGCTCGAGAACGCGGTCGGGCCGCGCCAGAGCCTGGTGCTGGCTCGGCTCGAGGGCGGCCCGCTCGAGCGCACCGGCGTGATCGCGGGCATGAGCGGCAGCCCCGTCTTCGTCGACGGGCGCCTGCTGGGCGCCGTGGCCTACGCCTACCCGTTCGGCAAGGAGCCGATCGCCGGGATCACGCCGATCGCCGAGATGCTCGAGGCTGTTTCCGGCGGCGCGCCGCGCGCAGCCTCCGCGCGTCTGCGCCTGCCCGGCGTGGCGGCGTCGTTCGCCGCCCCGCTCGATCGCGACGCCGTCGCGAACGCGCTGGCGCGCCCGGTGCGCGGCCTGGTCCCGGGCCCCTTCCACGGCGAGCCGCTGCCCGCGAGCCTCGCGGGAACCGCACTTCACCCGCTCGCGCTCCCGCTCGTCTTCTCGGGCTTCGACGCGGACACCTTCGCCTGGGCGCGCGGGGTGTTCTCCTCCATGGGCTTCGCCCCGGTGCTGGGCGGCGGCAGCGCCGGCACGAGCCCGGGGCCCGTGCCCGACCTCGCGCCGGGCTCGACCGTCGGCGTCTCGCTCATCGAGGGCGACCTCGACTTGTCGGTGAGCGGCACCGTGACGCACCTCGACCGCGACCGCCTCTACGCCTTCGGCCACCCCTTCTACAACCTGGGGCCGACGCAGTTCCCGCTGAAGAAGGCCTGGGTGCACGCGATCTTCCCGAGCCTGCAGGTGTCCTGGAAGATCTTTTCCTCGCTCGAGGCCGTGGGCACGCTCGACCAGGACCGCACCACCGCCGTCTCCGGCCGGCTCGGGCCGCTGCCGCGCATGATCGGCGTCGTGGTGCGGCTGCGCTCGCCCCGCTCGAGCGAGCGCGTGTTCCGCTACCGCGTCGTCGAGGACGAGCTGCTGACTCCGCTGCTCACCTACGTGTCGCTGCTCTCGGTGCTGCAGGGCCACGAACGCGTCTTCGGGGCCGCCACGCTGCGGGTGGACGCTCAGCTCGCGCTCGCCGGGGGCCGCGAGGTGCGCGTCGAGGACGTGGTCGCGAGCGAGCAGCCGGCGCAAGCGGCGGCCGCCGCGGTGGCCGGCCCGCTCGCGATGCTCGCGGCGAACGACTTCGAGAAGGTCGCGATCGAGACGCTCACGCTCACGGTGGACGCGGTCGAGAGCCGCGAGGCCGCGACGCTGGTGCGGGCGTGGGTGGACGCGCCGCTGCCGCTGCGGCCCGGCAGCGCGGTGCCGGTGCGGGTGCAGCTGCGCACGCGGCGCGGAGAGACCGTGACCGAGACGCTGACGGTGGAGCTGCCCGCGAGCGCCACCGGCGGCAGCTACACGCTGCTGGTGGCCGACGCCCACACCATGGACCTGGTGGAGCAGCGCGAGATGCGCCAGGCGTTCGCGCCGCGCGACATCGACCAGCTGCTGCGCGCGCTCAACCGCCTGCGCGCGGGCAACCGCATCTACGCGCGCCTGACGCGCGCGGCCGGGGGCGCCGTGGTGGGCGGCGAGTACCTGCCGGCGCTGCCGGGATCGGTGCTGTCGGTGCTGAGCTCGTCCGACCAGGGCACGAACGTGGTCCCGCTGCCGGCCGCCGCGGTCTGGCAGGGCGAGATCCGCGCGCCGCGCGCGGTGAGCGGCTGGCGCCAGCTCAGCCTCCCCGTCGAACGCTAGAGATCGAGGAATGACACGACAGCCACGCACGCCCTGGAGCCGCCGCACGTCCGCCGCCGCCGCCCTCGCCCTGCTCGCGCTCGGGCTGGTCCCCGCCCTGCGCGCGGCGGCGCCACAGTTCTGGCGCATCGAGGGTCCGCGCGCCTTCCTCGAGGGCGAGCTCGACGGCGTCTCGGTCGACTCGGAGGGCCGCCTGCGCCTCGGGCCCGCGCCGCGGCCGCTGTTCGACCCGGAGGCGCCGAACGCCTGGTGCGTGGCCAGGGACGCGAGCGGCGCGCTCTACGTCGGCACCGGGAACGAGGGCCGCGTGGTCCGCATCGACGGGGCGAAGGGCTCGGTGCTGTTCGACGCCGAGGAGCTCGCCGTGCACGCGATCGCGGTCGGACCGGACGGCCGCGTCTACGCGGCCACCTCGCCGGACGGCGCCGTGTGGGCGATCGACTCCGCCTCGGCCCGCTCGCGCTTCTTCGACCCGGCCGAGAAGTACATCTGGGCGCTCGCGTTCGACCCGCAGGGTGCGCTGCTGGTCGCGACCGGCGGCGAGGGCCGAGTCTACCGGGTGCAGAAGGACGGCACCGCCACCACGCTGCTCGCCTCGTCCGAGACGCACATCCTCTCGCTCGCCGTCGCGCGCGACGGGCGCGTCTACGCCGGCAGCGCGCCCGAGGGCCTCGTGTACCGGCTCTCTCCCGGCGGCGGCAGGCCGTTCGTGGTGCTGGACTCGGCCTTCCGCGAGATCAAGGCGCTCGCCCTCGGCGACAAGGGCGCGCTCTACGCCGCCGCCATCGACGGCCGGGCGCCGGAGACGACGCCGCGGCCGGCCGCGGCCCCGCAGCAGGCCGCGCAGGGCCAGGTCACCGCCGAGGTCACCGTCAGCGAGAGCTTCGCCCTCGCCGCCGCTCCACCCGCGGGCGCGATGACGGTGGCGGCCGGGCCCCAGCCCGAGGCGCCGGCCAAGGGCGCGCTGCTGCGGATCCTCCCGTCGGGCGACGTCGACACGCTCTGGAGCTCGCCGGACGACGTGCCCTACTCCGCGGCGTGGAGCGAAAGCGGCGTGCTCGTCGGGACCGGCGGGCGCGGCAAGGTCTATCGCGTCGGCGACGACCGCCGTTACGCGCTCCTCGCGACGCTGCCGGCGGAGCAGGTCACCGGCATCGTCGCCACCGGGGGCAGCGGGTTTGCGCTCGTGACCGCGAACCCGGCTCGGGTGCTGGCTCTCGACGGGGCGCCCGCGACCAAGGGCAGCTTCGTCTCGCGCGTCAAGGACGCCGAGTCGCTCGCGAGCTGGGGCCGGCTCGGCTGGGACGGGACGGCCCCCCCGGGCACCTCGGTGCGCGCCGAGACACGCGCGGGCAACACCGCGACGCCCGACGCCACGTGGACCGAGTGGACGGCACCCGCCCCGGACGGGCCCGCCACGGTCGAGAAGGCCCGCTTCCTACAGCTGCGACTCCAGCTGAGCGGCGCAGGGGGCGCGACGCCGACCGTCGAAGCCGTGAGCACTGCGTACCTGCAGCGGAACCTGCCGCCCGCGATTCGCTCGGTGACCGTGCACCCGGCCGGTGAGGCCTTCCAGAAGCCGATCAGCGCGAGCGGCGAACCGGAGATCCTCGGGCTCGACGTCGACCCGCTCAGCGAGCGCGCCGCGGCCGCCCGCCCGCCGATGGGCACGCCGCCCGCGGTCTCGTTCAGCCGCAAGCTCAGCCAGCGCGGCCTGCGCACCTTCTCGTGGCAGGCCGACGACCCGAACGGCGACGCGCTGCTGTTCGACGTTCACTATCGCTCGCTCGCCGAGGCCGAGTGGCGGCCGCTGCGCCTCGGCCTCTCCGAGCCGGTCTTCGCGTGGGACACCCAGGCGGTGCCCAGCGGACGCTACCTGCTGCGGATCACGGCCTCCGACGCGCCGGGCAACCCGCGGGCGATAGCGCTCACGAGCACGAAGGAAACCGGCTCCTTCGAGGTCGACAACGCGCCTCCCCGCATCCTCGCCACCGCCGACCCGGCGGTGCGCGGCCTGGTGCGCGTGACGGTGCAGGACGACGCCAGCCCGGTGCGGCGCCTGGAGCTGTCGGTGGACGCGGGACCGTGGGAGGACGTCCACCCCGAGGACGGCATCGCCGACGCCGCGAGCGAGAGCTACGAGCTCCGGATCCCGGACTCACCCGGGGCGCGCGGAAAGCGCCTCGTCGTGCTGCGCGCGTCCGACCTGCTGGGCAACGTGGCCACGGCGCGCGTCGACCTGCCCTAGAAGAGGACGCCCTGGACGTCCTGCTGGTCCGCGCGGGCGCCCTCGGCGACCTGCTGCTGCTGCGCCCGGCGATCGCCGCGTTGCGCGCCGCCGGTCACGCCGTCCGCCTGCTCGCTCCCCAGGGGACGGGCCGCGTGCTGCTGGGACCCGGCGGCGCATGTGCCGTGCTTCCGTTGGACGGCGTCGAGGTTGCGACCGCCCTGGCGGACGGCTTTGGGGACGGCCCCGTCGCGCGCGCCGTCGGCGACGCCGGCGCCGTGGTGGCCTACACCCGGAGCGCTGCGCTCCTCGAGCGACTGAACGAGCGGGCGCGACGGCTGATCGTCCACGCCCCGGCCCCACCCCCGCACGGCCCGCACGCGGCGGTCTGGCTGGCCGGGGCGGTGGCTCCCCTGCTCGGCTCGCCGAGTCCGCCCGCGCCGAGCCTCGCGGAAACGCCGCCGCTGTCCTTCACCGACGCCGAGCACCGCGAGGCCGAGGAACGCACCCGTCCGCTGCCCCGGCGCTTCCTCGCCGTGCACCCGGGCAGCGGGTCGCCCTCGAAGAACTGGCGCCTCGACGGCTTCCTCGAAGCCGCGCGCGCTCTCGCCGGCGGGGCCGCGTGGCTCCTGGTGGCTGGCCCGGCGGAGGCCGGGCTCGCGCCGCCGGAGGGCGCCCTCCTCGCGCGCGAGTGGTCGTTGCGGGTCTTGGGCGCCGCGCTCGCGCGCGCGGGGCTCGTTCTCGCCAACGACTCGGGCGTCGCGCACCTGGCCGCGGCCGCGGGCGCGCCGACTCTCGCGCTCTTTGGACCGACGGATCCAGCGCTGTGGGCGCCCGTGGGTCCGTGGGTCGCCACGCTGCGCGCGACGGGCGGCGATCTCGCCGGGATCGAGCCCGGCGCGGTGGTGCGCGAGGGCCTGCGGCTCAGGTCCGCGGCGAGCGGACTTCCATCCGGCTGATCAGGCGATACACGCTCACGGCCACGCGTCGGCCGCGGTAGCGCACCGGCTCGAAGCGCTGCTGGCGCAGGGCCTCGATCAGCGGCTGCTCCAGCAGCGCGTCGCCGTCGAGCAGCGTCACGCCCGCCACCGAGCCGTCGCGCGCGACGACGGTCTCGAGGAAGAGCGAGCCCTCGCCGTGACCCGCGAGGACCTCGGGGGCGAGCGCGAGTGCCGCGAGCTGCTGCGGCAGCAGGACCTCCGCCGACGGGAAGAGCGGGTTGCCCTCGGTGCCGGAGGCGGGCACGCTGCTCCACGCGCCGGGAGCGAGGCGCACCTCGGGCAGCGGGCCCGGATCCAGGGCGAGCAGCGCGCCGAGCCCGAGCAGCAGCAGGCACGCCGCGGGCACCAGGCTCGGCAGGATGAAGGGCCGCGCCGCGGCCATGCCCCGGAACAGGAACGCGAGCGCCGGGCGCCGCGAGCTCGAGGCCAGCTCGAGCCGCAGCGCCACCGGAGCGAACACGGGCTCCGCCTCGACCCGCGGCAGCTCGGCGAGCAGCCCCGAGACCGCCCTCAGCTCCTGCGCGCGCCGCGCGCAGGCAGGACAAGACTCGAGGTGCGCCGACACGAGCCGCGACCGGGCCGCCTCGAGGTCCCCGTCGAGCCACTCCGACAGCTGCCTGCGAACGCCCGCGCACGTCATGACCTCACCTCTCGTAGCAGCGGCTCGACGAGCCCCGCCAGCTTGCGCCGCATGGCCTCGCGAGCCCGCGACAGCCGGCTCTTGACCGTGCCCTCGGGCACGCCGAGCGCCGCCGCCACCTCCTCGCACGTCAACCCCTGCACCTCGCGCAGCACCAGCACCGCGCGGTGCTCGAAGCGCAGCTCCAGGAGCGCCGCCTGCACCTTCGCGGCGCGCTCGCGCCGCAGCGTCTCTTCGTAGGGCCCCGCCGCGGGGCCCGGCGCGGGCGGCGCCGCGGCAGCGAGCGTCGCGTCGTCGAGCGGGCGCTCGCGATCGCGCCGCCTGCGGTGCCAGAAGCGCCTGCGATTGTGGCACTGGTTGATCGCGATCCGGTAGATCCAGGTCCGCAGGCTGCTGCGGCCCTCGAACGCGCCGAGCCGCTTGTCGACCTGCAGGAACACCACCTGCGCAACGTCGCGCGCCTCCTCGACGTCGCCGTGGAGGCGCGCCGCGAGGCACACCACCATGCCCTCGTGCAGCCGCACGAGCTGAGCGAACGCTTCGGGGTCGCCCGTTCGGCAGGACGCGACGAGCTCGCCCTCGGGGACGACCCCCGGGATCGGCCTCGCCCCGAGCGACATCTCACCCGTGCCCACGGTGACCCCCCTGGCTCGCTCTAGGAACTTGGACACCAAAGCGCTCCGAGACGTTCCCCTCGCCCAATGGTACTCCCGGGCCCGCGGGGCGGACCCTGGGCAAAACGCCTAGCGCAGGCCCCGCCGCGCGACGAGCGTGGCGGCCGTGGCCAGCCCGCCGAGCGCGCCCAGGACCACCAGGCCGGCCGTCGTCGTCCATTCCCCGATGCTCGCCGGGCGCAAGACGCTCCAGAGGGCCGGAGCCGCCGTGAAGCCCCGGCCGGCCCGGATTCCCGAGAGGCCGGCGGCGAGCGCCAGCCCGAGCAGCCCCACCAGCAGGGCTCCGGCCGCCCCGAGCGCGGCTCGAAAGGCCAGCCCCGGGCGCGACAGCGGGACGCCCCGGGCGGGGGCCTGGACCTCGAACTCCACGTCTCGCGCGTTCCACGGGACGAAGCGGCCGAGCATCACCAGGCCGGGGACGCCAAAGACCACGGTCAGCACGAAGAAGTCGCGCCAGCCCATCGCGGCGGCGAGTACGCCCGTCACCGGGCCCGCGAGCACGCGCGGCAGCGTGAACAGGCTCGACAGCAGGGCGTACTGCGTCGCCGAGAAGCGCTTCTGCGTGAGGCGGAGCAGCAGCACCCCGAAAGCACCCGAGCCGAGGCCGCTCGAGACGTGCTCGAAGGCCTGGGCCGCGTACATGACGAGGCGGTTGACGCCGACCTGCGCCACGACGGCATAGCCCAGGTTCGACACGAGCTGGAGGGTGCCGAAGATCCACAGCGAGCGCCCGAGGCCGATGCGGTCGGTGAGGACGCCGCCCAGGAACACCCCGAAGATGGCGGCCGCCTGGCCGATCGTCGTCCGCGCCAGGCCCACGTCCACGTCGTCGAACCCGGTCTGAACCAGGAACGGCCCGGTGAGCGACTGCGTCAGGTTGTCGCCCAGCTTGTAGAGCACCACGAAGCCGAGGATCTCGAGCGAGCGGTGCTGGCTCAGGAAGCCCACGAAGGGGCCCCACACGGCCTCGCGCATGCTGCGCGGGGGCGCCGGCAGGACGTCGGGCTCGGGCGCGAGCGCGGTCACGACCATGAACGGCAGGTACAGGAGCGCCAGCATCGCGTTGACGAAGGCCCAGGAGGTCGAGGCCGCGAGCGTGATCGAGGCCCCGCCGGCGACCAGCATCGCGGCGCGGTAGAAGGCCGTCCGGCTCCCGGTCGCGATCCCCTGCTCGTCGCGCCGCAGCACCTCGACGGCGTAGGCGTCGATCGCTATGTCCTGCGTGGCGGACGCGAAGGCGATGGCGAGCGTGAGCGCGCCTATGACCCACACCGCGTCGGGCCGGTCCGACACGCCCGCGAGCCACAGCGTGAGGCCGAAGAGCGCCGCCTGGCCGATCAGGATCCAGCCGCGCTTGCGGCCGAAGCGGGGCGGCGTGTAGCGGTCCATCCAGGGCGACCACAGCAGCTTGAACGACCAGGGCGCCTGCGCGAGGGTGAACAGGCCGATCACCTTGATGTCGACGCCCTCGCGGGCCATCCAGGCGGGGATCGCGAGCCACACGAGCCCGAGCGGCAGGCCCGACGCGAACGACATCAGCACCACCGAGAGCAGCCGCCAGCTGCCCACGACCGAGCGGATGCCGCCGCCTGCGTCTTTCTCCTGCGCCTCGCTCACCCGTCCCCCTCGGTGGCCGGCGAGGATAGCACCTCGCTCACGCGCCCTAGGCGTCCGCGGGCCCGCCGTCGAGCCGTCGCTGCTTCGCCCACAGCGCCTGGCGCGTGATGCCGAGCTCGGCCGCCGCGAGCGCCCGGCGTCCCGCGTGGCGCTCGAGCGCCTGCTTCACCATCTCCGACTCGACGCGGCGCAGCGCGAGGCGCAAGCTGCCGCAGGGGCGAGGCGCCTCGGCGATCTCGGCCGAGAGCTCGTCGGGGCCGACGCTCGCCCCGGGATGGCGCACCACCAGTCGCAGCATCTCGCTCTCGAGCTCGCGCACGTTGCCCGGCCACGCGTGCGAGACGAGCGCGTCCTCGGCCGCGGGCAGCAGGCGCGGGGCCGCGACGCCGTGCCCGGCGGAGAGCAGCTCCAGGAAGTGGCGCGCCAGCAGCAGCACGTCGGCGCCGCGCTCGCGCAGCGGCGGCACCACCAGCCGCTCGTGCTTGAGGCGGAACCACAGGTCCTCGCGAAAGCGCCCCTGGCGCACGCGCAGCGCGAGGTCCACGTTCGTGGCGCTCAGCACCCGCACGTTCGCCCTTCGCAGTGTCGTCTCGCCGAGCCGCCTGTACTCGGACTCCTGCAGGAAGCGGAGCAGCCGGGCCTGGGCGAGCGGCGTGAGCTCGGCCACCTCGTCGAGGAAGAGCGTGCCGCCCTCGGCCTCGGCCACGTAACCTTCGCGCGCCGCGACGGCGCCGGTGAAGGCCCCGCGCGCGTGGCCGAAGAGCTCCGCCAGCAGCAGGTCGTCGCCCCAGCCCGCCGCATTCACCGCCACGAAGGGGCGGCACGCGCGCGGAGACGCCTCGTGCAGCGCCCGCGCCACGCGCTCCTTGCCGGTTCCCGTCTCGCCGAACACGTGCACCCTGACGTCGCTCCTCCCGAACTGCAGCACGTCCCGCCGCATGGACTCGATCGCCGGGCAACGACCGACCAGGCCGGCGAGCGCTCCTCCTCCGCTGGGCATCGACTCCTCCTTGGTTTGGTGTCGGAAAGCGGCGTGAGACTAAGAGCTTGCGCGCGGCGCGCGGGCACGGGCTGTCACAGAACCGCGAGCGTCACAAAGCGCCTGTTCCTTGACAGCACGCAATGCGTACTCCACGATGGCGCACGTGCTGCGCTTTCTCACCGCGGGCGAGTCGCACGGTCCCGCGCTCACCGTGGTCGTCGAGGGTCTTCCCGCGGGCGTGCCCGTCGAGCGCGAGCGGATCGACGCCGACCTGCGGCGCCGCCAGGGCGGCTACGGCCGCGGCGGCCGCATGCAGATCGAGCACGACACGGCCGAAGTCCTGTCGGGCGTGCGGCACGGGCGCACCCTGGGCAGCCCCGTCGGGCTCCTGATCCGCAACCGCGACCACGAGAACTGGAAGGACGTGATGTCGCCGGAGCCCCAGCCCGACGCCGCGCGCGAGCGCCGCCGGCTGCGCTACCCGCGGCCCGGGCACGCGGACCTCGCCGGCGCCCTCAAATACGGGACCTCCGACCTGCGCAACGTGCTCGAGCGCGCGAGCGCCCGCGAGACGACGGCCCGTGTCGCCGCCGGGGCGCTCGCCCGGGCCCTGCTGCGCGAGGCCGGCACCGAGATCCGCAGCCACGTCACCCGCATCGGCGGGGCCGCCACGCCCGCGGGAGCCGCGCCCTGGGAGGCGC
Organism: uncultured Acidobacteriota bacterium; assembly: GCA_964568755.1. Classification (GTDB taxonomy): domain Bacteria; phylum Acidobacteriota; class Vicinamibacteria; order Fen-336; family Fen-336; genus DATBSL01. The sequence goes on from CAZMRX010000046.1 coordinate 13,214, forward strand.
TGGCGGCGGTCGAGGAGAGCCCCGTGCGCTGCGCCGACGCCCCGGCCGCGGCGGCGATGATCGCGGAGATCGACCGCGCCAAGAAGGACGGCGACACGCTGGGCGGCGTGGTCGAGGTCGTCGCGCGCGGCGTCGTGCCCGGGCTCGGCGCCTTCGCGCAGTGGGACCGCCGGCTCGACGGGCGGATCGCCCAGGCGCTGATGTCGATCCCCGCCGTGAAGGCGGTCGCGATCGGCGAGGGGTTCCTGGGCGGCGTGACGCGCGGCGCCGCGTTTCACGACGAGATCCTCTGGGACGAGGCGCACGGCCTCGCGCGGCCCACGAACCGCGCCGGCGGGCTCGAGGGCGGCATCAGCAACGGCGAGGAGATCCGCGCCTCGCTGGTGGTGAAGCCGATCCCGACGCTGCTGATCCCGCTGCGCTCCGTGGACCTGCGGACCAAGCAGCCGCAGAAGGCCTCGGTCGAGCGCAGCGACACCTGCGTCGTGCCGGCCGCCGGCGTCGTGGCCGAGGCGATGCTGGCGCTCGTCCTCGCCGACGCGCTGCTCGAGAAGACGGGCGGCGACTCGCTCGCGGAGGTGCTCGCCCACCTCTCGGCCACGCGCGACGCCCAGCGACAGATCGCGGGTCCCGGCGAGGCGTAGCCATGCCGATCCGTCCGATCGTGAAGTACGGCTCCGAGGTGCTGCACGCGCCCGCCCGTCCCGTCGAGCGCATCGACGCGGCGATCCTGGCCCTGTTCGAGGACATGGTGCTCTCGATGTACGCCGCGCCGGGCATCGGCCTGGCGGCGCCGCAGATCGGCGTGCCGCTGCGCGTGATCGTGATCGACCTGTCGGTCGGCGAGGACCCCGGGCAGCTGATCCGGCTCGTCAACCCCGAGATCCTGGAGAGCGAGGGCGAGCAGAAGCACGAGGAGGGCTGCCTGTCGATCCCCGGCTACGCGGGCTCGCCCGTGCGGCCGGCGCGGGTGGTCGCGCGCGGAACGGCCCCCGACGGGAGCGAGCGTGTGTTCGAGGCGACCGAGCTGCTGGCGCGCGCGTTCTGCCACGAGATCGACCACATCGACGGCCTGCTGTTCGTGGACCGGCTGAAGCCGCTCAAGCGGGACCTGATGAAGCGCAAGCTCCGCAAGCGGGTGCGGGAGGGGTGGGAGGACTAGCGCCGTGCGCGTCGTCTTCCTGGCGAGCGGCGCCTTCGCGATCCCGAGCCTCGAGGCGCTCATTGCCGCCGGCCACGAGGTGAGGGCGCTCGTGACCCAGCCCGATCGCGAGAGCGGGCGCGGGAAGGCGCTCGCCGCCCCGAAGGTCAAGCCGGTGGCGCAGGCCCACGGCATCGAGGTGCTGCAGCTCGCCCGCGTGCGCGCGCCCGAGGCCCAGGCGGCGCTGCGCGAGCTGCGGCCGGAGCTCCAGGTCGTGGTGGCGTTCGGCCAGATCCTGCCGCGCGCGGTGATCGACATCGCCCCGCGCGGCACGGTCAACGTGCACGCCTCGCTGCTGCCGCGGCTGCGGGGCGCGGCGCCGATCCAGTGGGCGATCGCGGGCGGCGACTCCGAGACGGGCGTGAGCACGATGCAGATCGACGAGGGGCTCGACACCGGCCCGCTGCTGCTCTCGCGCGCGACCCCGATCGGGCCCGACGAGACGGCGGCCGAGCTCGAGCCGCGCCTCGCGCGTCTCGGCGGCGAGCTGCTGGTGGAGACGCTCGCCGGGCTCGCGTCGGGCACGTTGCAGCCGGTCGCGCAGGACGAGAGCCGCGCCACCCACGCGCCCCTGCTCACCAAGGAGCACGGCCGCGTCGACTGGTCGCTCCCGGCGCGCACGATCGCCTGCCGCGCGCGCGGATTCCACCCCTGGCCCGGCGCCTTCACCTGGCACGAGGGGCGCCTGCTCAAGCTGCTCCGCGTGCGCGAGGCGGGCCCATCACCTTCCGCCTGCGAGCCCGGGCTCGTGGCCCTGGTCGACGGCGACGGCGTCACGGTCGCGTGCGGCGACGGCACGCAGCTCCGGCTCGAGGAGGTCCAGCCGGAGAGCCGCCGCGCCATGCCCGCATCGGCCTGGGCCCAGGGCGCGCGCCTGCGAGTCGGCGCGCGGCTCGGCTGAGCGTGGCTTCCGCGGCGCGCCGGGGCGCGCTTCAAGTGCTGGGCCGCGTCGCGCAGGGGCGGCCGATCGCGCCAGCGCTGGAGCGGACCGCCGCCGGCCTCGGCGACGCGCGCGACCGCGCGCTGCTGCACGAGCTCGCGCTCGGCACCCTGCGCCGGCGCGGCTGGCTCGACCACGCGCTCGCCCGCCTGAGCAGCCGTCCGCTCGACACGCTCCGCCCCGCCGTGCTCGACGCGCTGCGGCTCGGCGCCTACCAGCTGCTGTTCCTGCGCACGCCCGCCCACGCCGCGGTCTCCGAGACGGTCGACCTGGCGCGCGAGGCGGAGCCCCACGCGGCCGGGTTCGTGAATGCGATCCTGCGGCGCCTGCAGCGGGAGGGCCCGCCCCCCGAGCCGGACTCGGACACGGACCCGGTCGGCTTCATGAGCACCGCCGGCTCGCTGCCACGCTGGCTGGCCGAGCGCTGGCACGCCCGGCTCGGCGCGGCGGCCGCCGTGGCTCGCGCCCGCGCGGCACTCGAGGCGCCGCCCACCTACGTCCGGATCAACCCTCGCGTGCCCTCAGCCCGCGACGAGCTCGCGGCCGGCGGCGTGGAGCTCGAGCCCGCGGCGGTGCCCGGGGCATTCCGCGCGAGCCAGGGCGCGCTCTCGGCCTTCGCCGAGCGCGGCATCGTCTACGTCCAGGACGCGGGCTCGCAGCTCGTGGCGCGCCTGGCCGAGGCCGAGGGCCGCCTGCTCGACGCCTGCGCGGCCCCCGGCGGCAAGGCGCTGCTGCTCTCGGACCTGGCGCAGGGCGGGACGCGCGTGGTGGCGGCCGAGCTTTCCGCGAAGCGGCTGGCGTCGATGGCCGCCCTCGCCCGCCGCTGGGGCGCCGCGCGCCTGCTGCTGCTGGGCGCCGACGGGCTGCGGCCGCCGTTCCGCGAGCCCTTCGACGCCGTGCTGCTCGACGCCCCGTGCAGCGGCCTCGGCACGCTCGGCCGCAACCCCGACATCCGCTGGCGCCTCGGGCCGGCCGACATCGAGCGCCACGCCGAGCGCCAGCGCGCGCTGCTCGAGACCCTCGCGCGGATGGTGCGGCCGGGCGGGGCGCTCGTCTACGCCACCTGCTCGCTCGAGACGGAGGAGACGCACGAGGTGGTCGACAGCTTCCTCGACGCGAACCCGGCCTTCTCGCAGGACGAGCTCCCCGAGTGGGCGCGGCCGTTCGCCAGCGACGGCCGGGTGGCGCTCGACCCTGCGCGGCACCCGGGCGACGGCTTCTTCGCCGTCCGACTGAGGAAGGCCGCAACTCCGGTTGTGGTAGTCTGAGCCCAGCCGCGCTTGCTGCGGCCTCCCACGCCTTGAAGCTACGCCGCGTCTTCCGCCTGCTCGCCCAGAACGCGCTCCTGGCCGTCGCCCTGGCAGCGACGCTCGCCACGAGCGCCGTGTTCACGATGCGCGTGGTGCTCGAGTCGCGGGACGTGGCCGTGCCCGCGCTCACCGGCCGGACACTGGGCGAGGCCGAGGCCCTGGTGGCGCCCCGCGGCCTCGCCCTGCGCATCGAGGGCCGCCGTCACGACAGCGGCGTGCCCGCCGAGCGCGTGGTCAGCCAGGAGCCGCCGCCCGGCGCCACGCTCAAGGCCCACCGCGCGGTGCGGCTGTGGCTGAGCCTCGGGCCCAAGCGCGTCTCGGTCCCGCGCGTGGAGGGCGAGTCGATCCGGACGGCGCGCGCCGCGCTCGAGCAGGCGGGCGTCCCGCTCGCGCGCGCGATCGAGGTCCGCGACCTCGCGCCGGAGGGCACCGTGCTGGTCCAGCGCCCCCCGCCCGGCGAGGCCGACCTCGGGCCCGAGGGCGCCTCACTGCTGGTCAGCCGCGGGCCGCGCGACGTCGGCTTCCTGATGCCGGACCTGATCGGGCGCGACGCGCGCGCGGTGCTCGACGTCCTCGAGCGGGCGGGGCTCAAGGTGACCGACGTGCGCTACCGCAGCTACCCCGGCGTCGCTCCCGGCATCGTGCTGCGGCAGAGCCCGCCGGCCGGGCAGCGCACCAGCTCGCGCACGGCGCTGAGCCTCGACGTGAGCAGGCCCGCACCGTGATCGTCGCCCCCTCGATCCTGGCCTGCGACCTGTCGCGGCTCGCGGAGGAGATCCGCGCCGTCGAGCGCGGCGGCGCGGGCATGGTCCACGTCGACGTGATGGACGGACGCTTCGTGCCGAACATCACCTTCGGCCCGGTGGTGGTCAAGGCCTGCCGGCGCGCCACCGCGCTGCCGCTCGACGCGCACCTGATGGTGCAGGACGCCGAGCCGTACCTCGACGCCTTCGCTGACGCCGGCGCCACCTCGATCAGCGTGCACGTCGAAGCGGTCCGGCACCTGCAGCGGGCGATCGCGCACCTGCGCGAGAGGGGGGTGTCCCCCGGCGTGGCGCTCAACCCCGCGACGCCGATCGCCGCGCTCGAGGAGATCCTGCCCGAGCTCGACTACGTGCTGGTGATGTCCGTCAACCCCGGCTTCTCGTACCAGAAGCTGCTGCCCGCGACGCTCGACAAGCTGAGACGGCTGAAGGACGCCGTCCGCGCCCGGGGCCTGTCCGTGAAGCTGCAGGTCGACGGCGGCATCGATCCCGGGAACATCCGCGAGGTCGTGAGCGCCGGCGCCGACATCGTGGTGGTGGGAGCCGCAGCCTTTGCCGCCGGGGACCCGGAGCGGGCGGTGCGCGGGCTGATCCAGGCGGCGGCGTGAGCCTCGAGTCCTTGTCCCGGCTGCGCGTCCGCTACGCCGAGACCGACCAGATGGGCGTCGCGTGGCACGGCAGCTACTTCGCGTGGTTCGAGGTGGGCCGGACCGACCTGCTGCGCGAGCAGGGCATGAGCTACCGCGAGCTCGAGGAGCAGGACCTGTTCCTGCCGGTGGTCGAGGCGCGGGCCGCCTACACCCGCCCGGCGCGCTACGACGACGAGCTCGTCGTCCGCACCCGCGTGGCCTCGCACTCGGGCGCGCGCGTGGCGGTCGAGTACGAGGTGCGCCGCGAGGCGGACGAAAAGCCGCTCGCCACCGGCTTCACCGCGCACGCCGCCGTCGACGGGAGCGGCCGGCCCCGGCGGCTGCCGCCCGCGCTGCGCAGGCTGCTGCAGTGAAGACGGTCGTCACCGGCGCGGCCGGGTTCATCGGCTCGCACCTCGCCGCGAGCCTGCTCGAAGCCGGCCACGAGGTGCTCGGGATCGACTGCTTCACCGACTACTACCCGCGCGCGGCCAAGGAGCGCAACCTCGCGCCGCTGCGGGAGCACGCCGGCTTCCGCCTGGTCGAGGAGCGCCTGCAGGACGCCGCGCTCGCGGGGCTGCTCGAGGGCGCCTCGGTGGTGTTCCACCTCGCCGCCCAGGCGGGCGTGCGCGCTTCCTGGGGCCGCGAGTTCGCCCACTACACCGAGCACAACGTGCTCGCCACGCAGCGGCTGCTCGAGGCGGCGCTCGCGGCGGGGCGCCCGCGCGTGGTGTACGCCTCCTCGTCCTCGGTGTACGGCGACGCCGCCGCGCTGCCGCTGCGGGAGGACGGCGTGTGCCGGCCCGTCTCGCCCTACGGGGTGACCAAGCTCGCGGCCGAGCACCTGGCGCAGCTCTACCACCGCAACCACGGCCTCGCCACGGTGAGCCTTCGCTTCTTCACGGTCTACGGCCCACGCCAGCGGCCGGACATGGCGTTCCACCGCTTCCTGAAGGCCGCGCGCGACGCCCAGCCGATCACCGTCTACGGCGACGGCAGCCAGACCCGCGACTTCACCTACGTCGACGACATCGTGAGCGCGCTGCGCGCCGCCGCGCTTTCCGGCCAGCCCGGCTGCGTGTATAACGTGGGAGGAGGCGAGCGAGTCGCCCTCAACGAGGTGTTGCACCTCATCGAGAGCGTGACCGGCAAGCGCCTCCAGGTCCAGCGCCAGGAACCCCAGATGGGCGACATGAAAGATACCTTCGCCGACACGTCTGCCGCCAGCCGCGACCTGGGCTTCCGCTCGACCGTGAGCCTCGCCGAGGGCCTCGCGCGCGAGTGGCAGTGGATCCGGGGCCTTTCGTGAGGCGCAGCCGGCTGCTGGCGATCGCGCTGCTGGCCCTGCCCGCGTGCTCCGGCCACCAGCTCGACCTCGAGTCGCTCGCGAGCGCCTCGGACGAGATCGTCTGGGAGGCCGGGCAGAAGGCCACATCCAAGAAGGACTGGGAGTCGGCGCGCCAGTACTACCGGCGGCTGATCGACGCGTTTCCGCAGAGCCCGCACACGCCCGACGCCCGCATCGCGCTCGCCGACAGCTACTTCGAGGAAGGCGGCACCGGCAACTACGTGCTCGCGGTCTCGTCCTACCGGGAGTTCTTGACCCTCTACCCCCAGCACCCGCGCTCGGACTACGCCCAGTTCCGGGCGGCGGAGTCCTACTACAAGCAGAAGAACTCGCCCGATCGCGACCAGACCTCGACCGGCCAGGCGCTCGAGGAGTACGAGCGGCTGCTCGACGTGTACCCCCAGTCGCCGCTCGTCGAGCAGACCCGCGAACGGATTCGCGAGTGCCGCCAGACGCTCGCCCGCTCCCACTACCAGGTCGGCTACTTCTACCAGAAGACTCGGCGCTCCTGGCGCTCGGCGATCGGCCGCTACGAGACGGTGCTCACGAACTACCCCGACTACGAGCGGATCGACGAGGTGCTGTTCCGCCTCGGCCAGGTCCTGTCCTTCTCGGGGCGCTACGCCGAGGCGCGGCCCCACCTGGCCCGGCTCCGCGGCGAGTTCCCCCAGAGCCCCTACGTGCCCGAGGCCGACAAGCTCGAAGCCACCTTTCCGCCCTCGGTGCCCGCTCCGGCTTCGGCTGAGCCGAAGGCGCCTCAGGCCGGACCACCTCAAGTGTAACTTTGAGGATTTGCGCAAACACCCCTTGACGACACACCTTTTTTCCTGATACCGTCCGCACGAGCTCGCCTCGCCGAGGCGAGGGCAGCGGCTCGTGAAGGACGGCGCTCGTTCCGTCCGGGAGGAAAGGCAGTGAGACCGAAGCAGATCCTGGGTGGTCTCGTGGCGGTTGCGATGGTGGCTGGCGCGGCGTTCGCGCAGGACCCGCCCCAGCCGGCGGGCCTTCAGTCGGGCCCGGCCACGATCGCCCCCCACTGGACGAAGAACCCGTCCTTCCCCACCGCCATCCCCGAGGGCACGGCCTACTACATCGTGGTCCGCGGCGACACGCTGTGGGACATCTCCGCGCGCTTCCTGAAGAGCCCTTACCTCTGGCCCCAGATCTGGAACGAGAACAAGTACATCAAGGACGCCCACTGGATCTACCCCGGCGACCCGATCGTGCTGCCCAAGGTGGCCCTGGTGGCGGACCAGGCCGGCCAGGCGCCCGGCGCGGGCGAGCCCGAGGGCCTCGGACCCGAGAGCGGCCCCATTCCCGGCATGGTCGAGCCGGGCGAGGGCGAAGGAGGCGGCGCCGCGGGGGGGGGCGGCCCGGGGACGGGAGAGCAGGCGCTCCCGGGCGCGCAGGACGTCGTCAACGAGCGCGAGGACGAGAGCCTGTACCTGGTCGGCTCCGAGGAGGGCTCGGACAAGGTGGCCTACGGCGACCGCGATCTCGTCTACCTCAACAAGGGCAGCAACGCGGGCGTCAAGGCGGGCGACCTCTTCACGCTGCACCACGTGGCCTACCCGATCAAGCACCCGGTGAGCGGCAAGAAGCTCGGCACCAAGATCGAGACCACGGGCTGGGTGAAGGTGATCCTGGTCCAGGAGAACACCGCCTGCGCCGTGATCGAGCAGGCCTGCGTCGACGTGCACGCGGGCGACTACCTGAAGCCCTTCGAGAAGGTGAACGTGCCGATGGTCGTACGCCGCGCGCCCGAGGAGTGCTGCTCCACGGAGAACGGCAAGACGATGCGCCACATCGTCGACCTGCAGGGCGACGTCTCGATCGGCGGCGCCGGCCTGTTCGTCACGATCGACGCCGGCGCCGAGGACGGCGTCGCGCCCGGCAGCGTCTTCTCGGTCTACCGCACCATGTACCCGTCGGTGCCGACGCCCCGCAACGTGGTGGGCGAGGCCACCGTCGTCGCGGTGCGCGACCGCACCGCGACCGCCAAGATCACCTACTCGCGCAAGGAAATCATGCGCGGCGACCAGGTGCAGCTGCGCTAGCGGGGGCCCGGGGGGCGCTTAGCCCCCCGCTGCCCAGTCCGGCCACACCCGGCCTCGTCGGCCGGGTGTTTTTTTGTTTCGGTCGGCTCGCGGAGTCCTCGGGCGGTCGGGTGCCTTCGGGACCTTCGTGGGGTGGGAGTCGGCCCTGCCCAAATAGGGGGGCCTTCGTGGGGACGCGATCCGACTGCGTTCCTATTCTGGGGGGGTGCGGCGCACCCCCCCAGGCCCGTGCGCCCAGCACGGACGACGA
>CAZMRX010000047.1:0-17934 GCA_964568755.1 uncultured Acidobacteriota bacterium
AGGTCGCGGTGGACGATCCCGTGCGCGTGGGCGTGCTCGAGGGCGTCCGCGATCTCGTGCGCGAGCCGGAGCGCGTCGCCGACCGCGAGGGGGCCGCGGAGCGGCTTGCCCTCGACGTACTCCATCACCAGGTAGTCGGGGCCCACGTCGAAGAGCGTGCAGACGTGCGGGTGGTTCAGCGCCGCGACCGCGAGCGCTTCGTTCCGGAACCGCTCGCCGAAGGCCTCCTTCGCGACCTTGATCGCCACCGTCCGGTCGAGGCGAGTGTCCCGGGCCTTGTAGACCTCGCCCATGCCGCCGGCGCCGAGCGGCGACAGCACTTCGTAGGGCCCGAACTGCGTCCCGGGCGCGACCGGCATCCTGGGGGGTCTCCTGAGCACCGATCTTAAGCGATCGGCCTGGGGCGCAGGTTCTCCTCCGCCAGCGTGGTCAGGCGGCAACGAGCGGGATCGGCCTGCCGTCCGGCCGGCGCCAGATGGTGCGGAACTCGCGGTCGAAGGTCCAGACGCGCGCACGGGCTTCCCGGCCCGACAGCACGGCCAGGTAGCCGTCCGTCCAGTCGGGATCGTGCTCCCGGTAGCGTTCCAGCCAATCCAGGACCTCTAGCCACAGCGCCTGCTCGTCTTCGACCCGATAGGCCGCCACCGCGAAGTCCGTCAGGAATCGTCGCAGCCGACGCCGCTGGACCGCGTGCGGCAAGAGCGCGCACGCCTCGACGAGCACCGGGAGGCTCGCCACGAGCGGGCGCCGCGCGAGCCGCTGGAGCTGGCGCGCCGCCGTGCCGTTCAGGGAGTCGGCGGGATCGCACAGCGCCACGAGCGGGCCGGTGTCCAGCAGGATCACGCGCGCTTCCCGCGCGCGCGCTTCTCGACGGCCGCCCGCACGGCCCGCCGGTCCCTCAGGTCGAACCCGCGCGGCCGGACGTCCCGCGTGTCGGGATGGTCCGCATAGATGCGCGCGAGGAGGGCCAGGGCCGCGCACCCCCCGCCCCGCTTGCCGACTCGCCGCGCATGCTCGTCACGGATGGCCTGCCGCACGATCCCGGAGATCTGGACTCCCGCACGCCGCAGCTCCGCCACGCGCCGCACGTCCTCGGCGTCCAGCCGCACGTTCACCAGCGCCATTCCAATACGGTAATGACAGACTGTCTTTACGTCAAGGCGCGCCGGCCGTCCTCCCAGACCACCCGCCCGGCCACGATCGTGGCCGCCGGCCAACCGCGCAGCGCCAGTCCCGCGAAAGGCGTGTTGCGGCTGCGGCTCGCGAAGCGCGCCGGGTCGACCGTCCGCCGCTTCGCGAGGTCCAGCAGCGTGAGGTCGGCGGGCGCGCCGGGTGCGAGCGTCCCGCCGGGAAGGCCGAGCACGCGCGCGGGGTTCGTCGAGAGGAGCGCCACCAGCTGCCTGAGGTCGACGAGGCCCGCGCCGACCAGCCGGTCGAGGCAGAGCGGCACCGCGGTCTCGAGGCCGACGATGCCGAAGGCCGCCTGGTCGTACTCGACGTTCTTGTCGTCGACGGTGTGCGGCGCGTGGTCGGTGGCGATGCAGTCGATCGTCCCGTCGCGCAGCCCCTCGAGCACCGCCAGCCGGTCGGTCTCCGACCGAAGCGGCGGGTTCATCTTGGTGCTGGTGTCGTAGCTCGTCTCGCGCACCGCCTCGTCGGTGAGGAACAGGTGGTGCGGCGTGACTTCCGCCGTGACCCTGACGCCCCTGGCCTTGCCGCGGCGCACGGCGTCCACCGAGGCGGCCGCCGAGAGGTGGGCGATGTGGACCTTGCCGCCCGTCAGCTCGGCGAGCAGCACGTCGCGCTCGACCATGATCGCCTCGCCCGCGGCGGGCGCGCCGCGCAGCCCGAGCAGCGTCGAGACCGGTCCCTCGTTCATGCACGCCTTCTCGGCGAGCGTCGGCTCCTCGCAGTGGTCGATCAGCACCAGGCCGAAGGTCCGCGCGTACTCCAGGGCGCGGCGCATCATGCGCGCGCTGGCGACCGGCTTGCCGTCGTCCGAGAACGCCACGCAGCCGGCTTCCGAGAGGTCGCCGAACTCGGCGAGCTCCTCGCCCTTCTGGCCGCGCGTGATCGCGCCGATCGGGTACACGCGCACGGCGCCCTCGGCCCGCGCCTTCTCCACGATCGCGCGCGTGATGCCGGCGGTGTCGTTCACCGGGTCGGTGTTGGGCATCGCGCAGACGGCGGTGAAGCCGCCCGCGGCGGCCGCCCGCGTCCCGCTCGCGATCGTCTCCTTGTCCTCGCGGCCGGGCTCGCGCAGGTGCGTGTGGATGTCGATGAAGCCCGGGCACACCACGAGCCCGGAGGCGTCGATCACCTCGGCGCCGCGCGCCGCCAGGCGCGCGCCCAGCTTCTCGACCGCGCCGTCCGCGAGCAGCACGTCGAGCTCGGCGTCGATGCCCTGCGACGGGTCGACGACGCGCCCGCCTTTCACCAGCAACCGGCTCATGAGGCCGCCTCCGCGCTCCCGCCGAGCAGCAGGTAGAGCACCGCCATCCGCACCGCGACGCCGTTCGTCACCTGGTCGAGGATCACCGAGTACGGGCCGTCCGCCACCTCGCTCGCGATCTCGACGCCGCGGTTCATCGGCCCCGGGTGCATCACCAGCACGTCCTTCTTCGCGCGCCTGAGGCGCTCGACCGTGAGCCCGAACACGCGGTGGTACTCGCGCGTCGTCGGGAAGAAGCCGCCCGACATGCGCTCGAGCTGGATCCGCAGCATCATCACCACGTCCGCGCCCTCGACCGCCTCGTCGATCCGGTGCGTCACCTGCGCGAGGTGCTCGAGCCCCGGCGGGACGAGCGTGGGCGGCCCGGCCAGCACCACCGAGGCCCCGAGCTTGGAGAGCAGCCACAGGTTCGAGCGGGCCACGCGGCTGTGCAGGATGTCGCCGACGATCGCCACCCGCAGCCCCTTGAGCCGGCCCTTCTTCTGCCGCATCGTGAGCGCGTCGAGCAGCGCCTGCGTCGGGTGCTCGTGCGCCCCGTCTCCCGCGTTCACCACCGAGAAGCGGCAGTGCCGCGCCAGCATGTGCGGCGCGCCCGAGCTCGCGTGGCGCATGATCACCATGTCCGGGTTCATCGCCTCGAGGTTGCGCGCGGTGTCGAGCAGCGTCTCGCCCTTGGCCACGCTCGAGGCCGCGGTCGCGATCGAGAGGCTGTCGGCCGAGAGCACGCGCTCGGCGATCTCGAACGAGGAGCGCGTCCTCGTGGACGCCTCGTAGAAGAGGTTGATCACCGTCTTGCCGCGCAGCGCCGGGACCTTCTTGATCGGCCGGTCGAGGATCTCGCGCAGGCCGTCCGCGGTGTCGAGGATCGTCAGGATCTCCGAGGGCTCGAGCGGCTCGATCCCCAGCAGGTGTCGATGCGGGAAGCTCATCTGTCCCCTCGCCGCACGGAAGTGCGGCGAGCCCAGGGCCTCTTCGTTGGCCGCTGCTTCCGCACGAGCTGCACCTCGTCCTTGCCGTCCTCTTCCCGCACCAGGACCTGGACGGCCTCGTCGCGCGAGGTCGCGAGGGTGCGCCCGGCGTAGTCGGCGCGGATCGGCAGCTCGCGGTGGCCGCGGTCCACCAGCACCGCGAGCTCGATGCGCGCCGGCCGCCCGAAGTCGATCAGCTGGTCGAGGGCGGCGCGCACGGTGCGGCCGGTGTAGAGCACGTCGTCGACCAGCACCACCGTGCGCCCGTCGATCGAGAACAGGATGTCGCTGCCCTTGGTGATCGGCTGCGCCGCCAGGCTGGTGAAGTCGTCTCGGTAGAGCGAGATGTCCAGGGCGCCCACGGCGGGCTCGGTCCCGGCCGCCTCGCGCACCAGCCGCGCGAGCCGACGCGCCAGCGGCACGCCGCGGCTGCGCACGCCCACGAACGCCAGGAGCTTCGGATCCGGGTGGCGCTCCAGGATCTCGTGGGCCATCCGGGAAAGGGTGCGGGCCATCCGCCCGGCATCCATCAGGGTCACGCTCGCCACGGCGCGCGCATGCTACCCCGCCCGCGAGCGGGCCACAAGCGCGGGAGGGCTACTCGTCGGGCAGCGGGGGGAGCTCGAAGACCGGGGCGCCGGGAACGGCGGGGGCCACCGCGAGGCCCTCGTAGCTCGGGATGAAGGTGACCGGGTGGTCCCGCGCGTAGCCCGGCTCGAGCATCTCGGTGAGAACGCGCCCTTCCATGTCGCGCGCGACCGGCAGGCCGAGCAGGTAGAGCAGCGTCGGTGCGACGTCGAGGATCGACGCGCTCGCGAGCACGGCGCCCGGCCGGATGCCGTCGCCGTACGCCAGCAGCAGGCCGGGCGGCGCGGCCGCGTGCGACGCGGCTCCGACGTCGGTCCCGCTCAGGACACCGATCAGGCGGCGCCACAGCGGCGTCGGCTCCAGGCCGTGCCCCGACACGACCAGCAGCAGGTCGCCCGGCTCGAGGCCCCGCTCCAGCTCGCCCAGGAAGCGCCCGAGCAGCGCGAGGTAGCGCTCCAGCACGCGCCCGTAGCGCCGCGCATCCTCGGGCGGGACGTTGCCGAACGCCTCCGGGTAGGCCTCGCGGTAGAAGCCGTGGCCGACGCTGTCGTAGCCGTGGAAGTCGATGACGAAGAGCGCGGGACGGTAGGCGGCCAGGAGCACCTCCGCTGCGCGCCTGTAGCTGACGTCCGGGGCCAGGGCGCGCTCGGCGAGCGCCCACAGGCGCGGGTCGTCGAGCGGCGAGCCCGCGCGCGGCGCGTCGACCAGTCCCCCGACGAGGTCGGGATCGAGGTCGAGCGCGCCCACGGTGCGCGCGGCGACCTCGTTGAGCAGGTCGGCCGGGTGGAGCGCGGCCCTGGCCTTGTCGGGCTCGCGGCTCAGGAGGTGGAAGTAGGGCGAGACCACGAACCCGTGGATCGCCTCGGGGGGCTGCGTGCCCCAGACCCGCACCAGCCCGGACGGCGCTCCGAAGGCGTCCAGCACGTTCCACAGCGCGCGGCGCCGCCGGGCGGTCGACGCGACGGGCCGCCGCGTGGCGAGCCCCGCGCGCTCGATCAGGCCGATCGCGGCGCCCTTGGGAAGCAGGCTCCACTCGCTCTTCGAGCCCGCGAGCGCGTACGTGGTGGCGCTCAGCACGCCGTGGTCGCGCGGGAAGCGCCCCGTCATCAGCGTCGTCCACAGCGGCGGCGCCTCCGTCGGCCGCAGCGTCGCGAGCGCGCCCCGGGCGCCGCGGCGCGCGAGGCGCGCGAGGACCGGCGAGAGAGGCTTCTCGGCGAGCACGTCGGAGACGCCGAGGCCGTCGATCCCCACGACGAAGACCCGGCGCGACGGCTGCGCCGCGTCGAGCCGCACGGGCACCGCCTTCGCCGCGGGCTCGGGCTCGGGTCGCACGGCGAGCGGCACCGCGATCGCGGCCGCCAGCGCCAGGATCGCGAGCACGCCGGCGAGCGCGCGCTCGCGCTTCGGGTAGAGCCAGAGGTCGAGGCCGATCGCGAGGTGCACGGCCGCGGCCCCGCTCACCACGACCGCCGACAGGGCGAGCGCCCGCAGCGTGGCGACCGGCAGGGCGTGGCGATAGGCGAGCAGGTTGGACCAGTAGAGCCCGGCCAGGGCCGCGAGCACCAGGAACGCGAACACGGCGAAGTAGGGGCGGTTCGGGATCACCGGCGGACCCGGCCGCCACCAGCGCAAGGCACTCCCGGCCGCGGCCAGCACCACGAGCGCCAGCGTTCCGACCGCCGCCCACGGCAGGAACAGGCAGAGCGCGAGCGCCAGGGCCTCGTCGCGCAGCCGCAGCGAGGAATTCAGGTAGAGCGCGAGCGTGCACAGCGCGGCGGCCCCGATCGAGGCGACGAGCGCGGCGCTCAGCAGCATCCGTCCGGGCACGGGACCGCAAGCGTATCCGAACGAACGGCGGCGGTCGACGCGCGGGCCGGCGCCGCAGTAGGATCGGCCGGATGCCCGCCAACCGGACCTCGTCCCTGGTCTCCCGCGAGGGAATCGGGGGGCCGTACTTCCTGCTGACCTTCCGGCACGCCGAGACCGCGCGCGAGGCGCGGCCCGGCCAGTTCGTGATGATCAAGGCCGGTCTCTCGGCCGAGCCGCCGCTGCGCCGGCCGTTCTCGATCCTCGAGACGAGCCCCGAGCGCGAGACTTTCACGCTGTTCGTGAAAGCGATCGGCCCCGGGTCGAGCGCGCTGTGCTCGCTGCCGACGGGCGGCCTCGCTCAATGCCTCGGCCCGCTCGGCCGCCCCTTCTCGCCGCCGCCGCAGGGAGCCGAGGCGCTGCTCGTCGGCGGCGGCTACGGGGTCGCGCCGTTCAGCTTCCTGGGGGCCGAGATCGCGCGCCGCGGCGGCAGGGCGCGCCTCTTCTACGGCGGCCGCACGGGAGCCGACCTGCCCCTGCTCGGACGCCTGCAGGAGCTGGGCATCGACGTGGCGCCCGCGACCGAGGACGGCAGCATCGGGACCCAGGGCCGCGTCACGCTGCCGCTCGAAGCCCACCTCGACGCGGCCTCCGGCCCAAGGCGCCTCTACGCCTGCGGACCCGAGGCGATGATGCACGCCGTGGCCCGGATCGCAGCCGCGCGGGCGCTCGACGCGGAGGTCAGCCTCGACCCGTGGATGGGGTGCGGTGTCGGCACCTGCCTCGGCTGCGTCGTCCGCATCCAGGGCGAGAGCGACGCCCGCTGGAAGTACCGCTGCGCCTGCACCGAGGGCCCGGTCTTCGACGCGGCTCGCGTGGTCTGGCCCGGCGAGAGCGAGTCGCGCGCCCGGCAGGCCGCGGGTGCCCGAACGTGAACCTCGCGGTGGAGGTTGGCGGTCTGCGGCTCAAGAACCCGCTGCTCGCCGCCTCGGGCACCTTCGGCTACGGGGTCGAGTACGAGGGCCTGGTGGAGCTCGCCAGCCTCGGCGGGATCGTCTCCAAGGGTCTTTACCTCGAGCCGCGCGACGGCGCCCCGCCGCCGCGCATCGCGGAGACGCCCTCGGGCCTGCTGAACGCGATCGGCCTGCAGGGCATCGGCATCCACGCCTTCGTGAAGGACGTGCTGCCGCGGCTGCGCAAGCACGACACGGCGCTCGTCGTGAACGTGTGCGGCGACAGCGTCGAGGAGTACGCCGAGGTGGCGCGCGTCTGCGACGGAGCGCCGGGCATCGCGGGCCTGGAGATCAACATCTCCTGCCCCAACGTGAAGCAGGGCGGCATGGCCTTCGGCGGCGACGCGCGCATGACCCACGCCGTGGTGGCGGCCGTGCGCGCGGTGACGCGGCTGCCGCTGATCCCGAAGCTCTCGCCGAACGTGGCCGACATCAGTGTCTTCGCGCGCGCCGCCGAGGAGGCCGGCGCCGACGCGCTTTCCTGCATCAACACGCTGCTCGGCCTCGCGATCGACGTCGAGACGCGCCGGCCGAAGCTCGGCTTCGGCACGGGCGGCCTGTCCGGGCCCGCGATCCGCCCGGTCGCCGTCCGGATGGCCTGGCAGGCGGCCCGCTCGGTGCGCATCCCCGTGATCGGGATCGGCGGGATCGCCTCGGCCCAGGACGCGCTCGAGTTCCTGATCGCCGGCTGCCACGCGGTGCAGATCGGCACCGCGAACTTCGTCGATCCCGGCATCTACGATCGAATCCTCGGCGAGCTCAGCGCCTATCTCGAGCGGCACGGCAAGCGCGACATTCGCGAGGTGGTGGGAACGCTCGAGTACCCGGGCGAGCCCAGGCCGTGCCAGACCGGAGGGACCCCGTGAATGCACGCGACCGACTGATCGTGGCGCTCGACGTGCCGAGGGCGGAGGCGGCGCGCGCCCTCGTCGAAGGGCTGGCGGGCCACGTCGGCCTGTTCAAGGTCGGCAGCCAGGCGTTCACCGCCGCCGGGCCCGAGCTGGTGCGCGAGATCGTCGCGCGCGGCGAGCGCGTGTTCCTCGACCTCAAGTTCCACGACATCCCGAACACCGTCGCGGGCGCTGTCGCGAGCACCGCGCAGCTCGGCGTCTCGCTCGCGACGGTCCACGGCCTCGGCGGCCGCGCGATGCTGGAGGCGGCGGTCGGCGCGCTGCCGGCGATGGGCACGAAGCTGCTCGCGATCACGATCCTCACCAGCCACGACGAGGACACGCTCGGCGAGATCGGCGTGGGCGGAGGGATGGTGGACTCCGTGCGGCGGCTGGCCCTGCTCGCGAAGGAGGCGGGGATGGACGGCGTCGTCGCGTCGCCCCACGAGGTGGCGCTGATCCGCGAGGCCTGCGGCGCGGACTTCCTGATCGTGACGCCCGGGATCCGGCCGGCGGGCGCGGCCAGCGGCGACCAGGCGCGAGCGGCCACGCCGGCCGCGGCGCTTTCAGCCGGAGCCGACTACCTCGTGGTCGGCCGGCCCATCACCGAAGCCGCCGACCCGGCGGCGGCCGCGGACAAGATCGTGGCCGAGATGGAGCGCGCCGGCCGATAGCGACAGTCAGCGTGTGAGCGCCGGCGCGGCCGCGCGCGAGGCGATCAGCGCCTCGAAGGCGGGGGTCGCCCACTCCGCGTATCCCGCGGCCTCGCGCTTGACGAAACGCGCGGCGAGCCGCTCGGCGGTCGCGCGCGCGCGGCCGGCGTCGGGCCCCAGCACGAGCAGCGCCGTCGCCAGTGCATCGGCCCAGGCGCCGTCGGCGTGAACCACGCTGACCGACGCCAGCTCGTGCGCGATCGGGCGCCCCGTGCGCGGATCGAGCACGTGGCTGTGGCGGCGGCCCTGCGCGTCCGTCCACGCCTGCTTGTAGTCGCCGGAGGTCGCGAGCGCCGCATCCTGCAGCTCGAGGACCAGAGCCCGCTCGCGCGCCTGGCTCGCGTCCGGCCACGCCACCGCCACTCGCCAGCGCCCGCCGTCCGCGCGTCGCCCGCGCGCCGTCACTTCGCCGCTCACGTCCACCAGCACGTCGCGGTGCCCGAGCTGCGCCAGCGCGGCGGCGATCCGGTCCGCCGCCCAGCCGCCCGCCAGCCCCGAGAGGTCACACCCCACGTCCGGCCGAGCCTTCGTCACCGTGCGGCGCACCGGGTCGAGCTGCAGCAGCCGGTAGCCGACCCGCTCGCGCAGCGCCGCGAGCGTCGCGTCGGCGGGCGGCGAGCGGGTCTCTGGAGGCGCGGGGCCGAAGCCCCAGGCCGCGACGAGCGGCGCCACCGTCGCGTCGAAGGCTCCCTCGCTCCACTCGCTGGCACGACGCGCCAGCTCGAGCGCCGCGAGCGTCTCGGGCGATACCACGAACGGCTCGGTCGAGGCGTGCGCCGAGAGCCGTGAGACCTCGGACTCGGCGTTCCAGGACGAGAGCAGCCGCACGGCGACAGCCAGCTCGCGGTCGATCGCCGACCGGATGCGTTCGTTCGCCGCCTCGTCGCCCGGCGCCATCACCACGCGCACCGTGTAGCGGCTGCCCAGCGCCGGTCCGGAGAAGACGACCGCCGCCCTCGCGGTAGAGGGGACGGCCGGCTGGGCCGGCGCCAGCCGCGCCGCGCCCGGCAGCGTCACCAGCAGGCTCACGAGCGCCGGGAGGATCATGTCGGGTCGCATCGGCGTGCTCTTGGGCTACTGCTTGATCAGCGTGCCGTCGCGGCGGCGCACCTCGCCCCAGCCGCCGTTCAGCCGCTGTCGCTCACCGGTCTCGCGGTGGCCGAACGGATACTTCGCGGCGGCGCGCTCGTCCACCTCGATGCCCCAGCCGGGCGCCTCGTTGGCGTAGAGGTAGCCCTCGCGCAGCTCCGGGCAGCCCGAGAAGACCTCGCGCGTCTCGTCGTTGAAGCGGACCGCCTCCTGCACGCCGAAGTTGTGGCAGGCGAGGTCGAGCGCGACGTTGCAGGCGTGGCCGATCGGGGAGACGTCGCCCGGCCCGTGCCAGGCGGTTCGCACGCCGAAGGCCTCGGCGAGCGCCGCCAGCTTCCGGCACGGCGTCAGCCCGCCGGCCTGCGAGACGTGGACGCGGATGTAGTCGATCAGCCGCTCGGCGATGAGCGGCGTCCACTCGTGCGGGCTGTTGAACAGCTCCCCCATCGCGAGCGGCGTCGCGCACTGCTGCCGGATCAGCCGGAACCAGCCGATATCCTCGGGCGAGACCGGGTCCTCCAGGAAGAAGAGCCGGAAGCGCTCGGCGTCCTTGCATAGCTGCAGCGCCTGCGTCGGCGTCACGCGCTCGTGGACGTCGTGCAGCAGCTCGACCTCGTCGCCCAGCTCCTGGCGCGCGGCCTCGAACAGCGCGAGCGCGCGCCGGATGTAGGCGGCGGGCTCGAAGACGGGGGCCGAGTGGAGGGACTTGACCGGCGCTTCGCCGCCGCGCGAGCCGTAGCCCGACATCCCGGGCACACCCACCTGCACGCGCACGTGGCGGAAGCCTTGCGCCATCAGGGAGCGCGCGTTCTCGATCACCTCGGGGATCTCGGCCCCGCTCGCGTGCGCGTAGCAGTCGGCTGCCTCGCGCGCCTTGCCGCCGAGCAGCTGGTAGACCGGCATCCCGGCCTGGCGGCCCTTGATGTCCCACAGCGCCATGTCGACGCCGCTGATCGCGTTGTTGAGCACGGGACCGTTGCGCCAATAGGAGCTGGCATAGAGCGCCTGCCAGGTGTCCTCGATGCGGTCGGCGGGCTTGCCGAGCAGGAACGGCTTCAGGTAGCGCTCGACCGCGGGCACCACGAGGTCGGCGCGCTGCGTGAAGGTCGCGCAGCCGTAGCCGTAGAGGCCGTCCTGGTCGGTCGTCACCTTCACCACCACCAGCCGCAGGCCGGCGGGCGCGGTCGCGATCGCGCGCACGTCCTTTATCTTCGGCGACGGCAGCGCGCGCAGCGCGCGCTCGACCGTGGCGTCCGCCCGCGCGGCGCGCCCGCTCAGCAGGCACGCCGTGGACCCGCTCGCGACCAGTCGGAACGCCTCGCGCCTCTCCATGGCGAGCCTCCTCGTGCCCCTGCTCCGCTCCGACACATCCGCTGCCGGTGCGACGCGATGCTACAACGGCCCCAATCGCCCATGAACCTGCGACGTGTGCTCGCGCCGTGACCGGCGCCGGCGGATCGTGACACTATCCCGCTCGGAAGGAGCGACGCTGGACACCTCCGGATGGATTCCGCTGCGCTGGCCCTGCGGGCCGGCCGAGGTCGCGCGGGCGAGGGACCGCCAGGGTTCCTCGGCTCGTGAGATCGAGGCGCTGGGGGCGTGGTGCGAGCCGCGCTCGCTCGAGCTCGTCGCCGGGTCTCCCGTCAACTGCCTCGTGGTCACATGGGCCGAGGGTGGCGCCGCAGCGGACGCGGAGCAGCAGCGCGCGCTCGCCCCGCTCGTGGCGGCGGCGCGGCCGCGGGGCCTCGCGGTCGTGGGATGGGCCGGCGCGAAGGCCGACCTGCGGCAGGCCGCCGAGGCGGCGCGCGCCGCAGGCCTCGATGCGCTCGCCACGGACTCCGTGGAGCCGCTCGCCGGCTTCGAGGTGTTGCGCTTCCGCGACCGCGGCCTCGGCGACCGCGCGGCCGCCGGCCTGCTCGGCGTGGCAGGCGCGGCCTGGCCGGGCCTGCGCGACGAGACGCCGCGGGGCGCCGACGCCGAGAGCGGGCCGACGGGGCCGCCGTGGCTCGACTCCAACGCCTGGCTCGTGCGCCTCGCCCGCGCGCTCGTCGGGCCACGCGTGCTCTGGCTGGCGCTCGACCCCCCGGAGCTCGGGCAACCCGTGTCGGCCGATGCCTACGTGCGGGCGATCGCCGACACCGAGGCCTTCGGCGCCCGTCCGCTGCTCGCGCTCGACCCCCACCTCCGCGCGGACCTCGCGGATCGGCGACCGTCGGCGCTCGCGGCCTGGGACGGGGTCGCGCGGGCGCTCGCCTTCTTCGCGAGCCACCGCGACTGGACGGGCTTCGAGGCGGTCGGCCAGATCGGCGTTCTCTCGGACTTCGCCGGGCCGAATGAGCTGCTGGCCTGCGAGGCGCTGAACCTGCTCGGGCGGCGCGGCAGCCTCTACCAGATCCTCCCGAAGCAGGGCGCCCTCGAGGCCGGCTTCGGCGCACTCGATTCCGTCCTCTACGTGGACGAGGCGCCCCCGGAGGCCCGCCTCGGGCGCGCGCTCGAGGCCTTCGCGGAGGCGGGCGGGACGCTGGTCACCCCGCCCTTCTGGCCGGCGCGCGGCATCCCCGACGACGAGGGCCCGTGGCCGCTGCGCTTCCGCGTGTTCCGCCTCGGCCGCGGCCGCCTCGCCGTCGCGCGCGAGGCGTTCGCGGATCCCTTCCTGCTGGCCGAAGACACGCAGCTCCTGACGAGCCACCGCCACGATCGGCTGCGCGTGTTCAACCCTGGCACTGCGCAGTTCCACTACCTGGCGAGCGCCGACGGGCGGACTGGCGTCCTGCACGCGGTGCTTCACGATCGGCCCGACCCACGGGAGCCGATGACCGTATGGTTTCGGAAGCCGTGGTCGGGCGCACGCGCCTGGAGCATCGGCAGCGAGTCGCCGCTGGCCGTGGACCGCACGCCCGCCGAGCCGGGCGTCGACCTCCACCCGTCCGCCACGCCGGTATACTTCGCCCTGGAGCTGAGCGCATGAGCTGCGGGGGATCGCGGGCGGGACGCCCGGTGACCCGGCGCCACTTCGTCGCGAGCGCGACGGGCGCCGCGGCCGGCCTGGGGCTTTCGCGCTTCGCCCCGCCCGCGCGTGCGGCGCGCGCGGCGACGGTGGCCGTCGCGAGGTGCGCGAGCTACGGCTCCGAGCTCTTGCCGACGCTCGAGCGCATGTTCGACCAGCTGGGAGGCCTCGGGCGGCTGGTCGCCGGCCGCACGGTGGCGGTCAAGCTCAACCTGACGGGCGCGCCGTCGATCCGCCTCGGCCACCGGCCGGCCGGCCGCGCGCACTGGGTGGACCCGCGCGTGGTCGGCGCGGTCGTGCACCTCGCCGACCGCGCCGGAGCCCGCCGCGTGGTGCTGGTCGAGAGCCCGTGGGCGACCACGGAGGCGCTCGAGGAGTACATGTACCGCGCGGGCTGGGATGCCCAGGCGATCGCCTCCGCGGGACGGCGGGTCGAGCTCGTGAACACCAACTGGCTCGGCCGCGCGAAGGCGTACCAGCGCTTCGACGTGCCGGGGACGCCCCTGCTCTTCCCTTCGTATCTCCTCCACCCGGCCTACCGCGACTGCGACGTGTTCGTGTCGCTCGCCAAGCTCAAGGACCACGTGACAGCCGGGATCACGCTGAGCATGAAGAACTGCTTCGGCAACATCCCGGCCACGGTCTACGGCGACCACGCGCCGAAGCACGAGCCGGACCTCGCGCCGCGCAGCGGCCGCGCGGGCGTCTTCCACCTCGGCGCGCGCCAGCCGCCGTCGATCGCGGCGCCCGAGCTCGACCCGGCCTCGCCGCGCCACGAGGGCTACCGCCTGCCGCGGGTGATCGTGGACCTGTGCGCGGCGCGGCCGATCGACCTCGCGATCGTGGACGGGATCGAGTCGATGGGCGGGGCCGAGGGGCCCTGGGCAGGCGGCGAGCCGTGCCGGCCGGGCCTCCTGCTCGCGGGCACCAACTGCGTCAACACCGACGCCGTCGGCGCCGCGCTCATGGGCTACGACCCGATGGCGCGCGCGGGCGAGCCGCCCTTTTACGGCTGCGACAGCTTCCTCGAGCTCGCCGAACGGGCCGGCCTCGGCAGCCGCGACCTCTCGCGGATCGAGGTGGCGGGGGCGAAGCTCGCCGAGGCACGCTTCGACTTCGCCCCGATGCTCCGGAGCCGCCGGCCGCGGAACCTGCCGCCGTACCCACCCAGGCCCGCCGCGTGATCGCGTGACGGCCGCGGGGGTCCCGGCAGTCTCGGCCTGACGTCGCTGAAAGGAGTCTTCCGATGAGCTCTCGTCCGACTCGCAGGGCGTTTCTCACGTCGGCCGGCGCGGCCGCGGTCGCTCCGGCGCTGGCGGGTGCGGCCCCACCGCGGTCGGCACTCGCGGGGGCCGCGCCTTTGCCGCGCGAGTGGCCTCCGGCCGAGGGCGAGGGCGTGCCGAAGCTCTGCCTGGGCATCGGCTCGAACGCCGCCGAGAAGGAGATGCGCTCCTTCAAGCAGATCGGGATCGACCACGTGCTGATGGGCGGGCCGCGCATCCCGTGGACCGAGGACGGCCTGCGCGCGCTCCTCGACCGCTTCGCGGCGGGGGGCCTGAAGGTCGTCAACCTGATGATCTCCGGCTTCACGAATGCGCTCTACGGCCGCCCCGGGCGCGACGCGGAGATCGACCAGGTGATCCAGTCGATCCGCGCCGCGGGGAAGGTCGCCCTGCCGGTCGTCGAGTACAACTTCTACGCCAACCGGCTGATGGAGGGCTACCACGAGGAGCTCGGCCGCGGCGGCGCCGGGATGACCGCCTACGACTACGAGCGCTCGAAGGACCTGCCGCCCTTGCCCGAGGTGGGCGCGCAGACGCTCGACGCGATGTGGGCGAACATCACCTACTTCCTGAAGGCGGTGGTGCCGGCGGCCGAGGCCGCGAACGTGCGGCTCGCGCTCCACCCGAACGACCCGCCGGTGCCGCTGTCGCGCGGCTCGCAGCAGATCATGGCGACGCTCGACGGCTGGAAGAAGCTCGTCGGGATCGTGGACAGCCCGGCAAACGGCATCACCTACGACTGCGGCGTCACGCGCGAGCTGGGCGAGGACCCGGTCGCCGTCTGCCGCTGGTTCGGCGAGCGCGACCGCATCAATCACGTCCACTACCGCAACGTGCGCGTGCGCCGGCCGTACGTCGACTACACCGAGGTCTTCCCCGACGAGGGCCAGGTGGACATGTTCGCGGTCATGAAGGAGCTGGTGCGGCTTCGGTACCCGCGGGCGCTCTACCCCGAGCACCCGCGCGCGCTCGACTACGACCGCGAGCGGCCGGGCTTCAAGCCCTACTACCCCGGCGGCGGCGAGTACGCGGGACTCGTGTACAACGTGGCCTACTCGAAGGCGATGCTGCAAGCGGCGCTGTCGAGCTGATCAGCGTCCCGGCCGGTCGAGCCGCTCGGCCCAGGGTGTAGCCGGGTGCTCGACGCGCAATGCCTGCCGCCAGGCGAGAGCGCCCGCCGCGTCTCCCGCCGCCTCGCGCGCGAGCGCTCCCGAGTAGAGGGCTTGCGGCCGGTAGGGCCCCGAGCCCGCCTCGACCACGGGCGTGAAGGCGAGCACCGCGACGCGCGCGTGCCCGGCCCGCAGCAGCGCCTCGCCGCGCAGGCAGAGCAGCTGGTTGCGCCGTGCATCCTCCACCCCGACGAGGTCGATCGCGTGGCGCGCGTACTCGGCCGCGGCGTCCCAGCGCTCCTCGCCGAAGGCCCGCGAGGCTCGCTCGTCGAGCCGCGCCACGTCGCCTTCAGGCCGCGGCTCCGGGGCGAAGCGCAGCGCGGCGAGCGCGGCGACGAGCACGAGCGGCAGGGTGCGCAACAGGGCGTCATGGCCGACGGCGAGCGCCTCGATCGTCACGGCCGACTTCCCCTCCTGACGATCCCCGCGCCTGCGCGCCAGGACGACGCCCACCGCGATTGCCGCAAGAAAGAGAGAGCGCCCGAGGCGATCGGCTCCGGTGCGCGCCGCGTACGTGAGCCGCACCTCGGCCTGGCGCGGGACGACCAGCATCAACCCGGGCGAGACGAGGTAGGGGCCGTCCGCACCCTCGGCGCGCCAGCGCGGGTGGTAGGAGATCTTGACCAGCAGCGGGTGGCCGGGGCGGTTCGTAGCGATCCGCAGCTCCTCGGCCTCGACGCGGACTGCGACCTCCACGTCCAAGGCCCCAGGCAGGGCGCGCTCGGGCGGCGGCCCCCACGGGTCCTCGAGGGCGAGGTCGAAGCGCTCGTCGCGGGTGAACACGAGCAGCGCGCGGTTCGCCGGCTTTCGGGAGAACCAGCGGTAGGAGGCGTCGCGCCACGACCTTGGATCGGCGCGCACGGGAGAAAACGCCAGCGGCTCGACGTATCCCGGGCCAGGGTCCTTCAGCCGGTAGAGCGTGTAGGGCGGCAGCCGCGCCTCGCGCACCACGTCGGCGCGCGCGTCGAGCGCCGAGGCGAGCTCCGCGCTCACCGCCACGATCTCGGAGACGTTCAGCAGCCGGAGCCGCTCGAGCGCGCTCTCCGGGTCGAACTGCGAGTAGCGGCGGCTGCGGAACGGGTTGGGCGAGCGGGCGAACAGCTCCGACGCGAGGTAGTAGACGGGGTGCGTGGTCGTGGCCGCCTGGTTGTACACGCCCTCGAGCGTCGATCGACCCGAGAAGTAGGGCAGCGTCTCGTACATCCGGATCGAGCCGGCGCGCTCGTGGACGGGCCCGTACTCGACGGCCACGCGCCCGTCGGCGAGGCCGCCGCGCAGGCGCTCGTTGAGCTCCCGCCAGGCGGGCCAGAGCTCCTTCGCCTCGAGGCCGGAGTAGTTCCAGTCCACCCAGTGCCGCAGCACGCGCGAGTGCCCGTCGGCCCAGGCGACGGCGACCAGCACGAGGCCGAGCGCCGCCACGTCGGCGAGCGCGAGCCGTTTCAGGGCGGAGCCCAGGGCGACGGCGCCCGCGAGCGCGAGCGCGAGCTGGGCGAGCGGCACGAAGCGCACGTCGATCACGCCGAGGCCCGGCCCGGCGGCGGCCAGCGCCGCCCCGGCGAGCGCCCCGAAACCGAGCAGCAGCAGCCGCGCGTCGGGTCGTCGTCCGTGCTTTGCTCGCGCGCGCCACGCGAGCCGCGCGAGCGTCACCGCCACCCCGGCGAGCCCCACGGCGAGGAGCGGCTGCAGCAGCGGCGGCGCGACTCCCCGCGTCGTGACGTCGATCCAGGCGTCGTCGTACGGCGTCGTCCAGCCCCAGTCGGCGACGAGCGGCAGAAGCGCCGGCGCCGCCAGCGCGAACGCGAGCGCCGCCACCGCCAGCAGCCAGCCCAGCAGGCGCCAGGGTCGGCTTCCAGTCGGGCGCGAGCCGGCCGGGTCGAGAAGCAGCAGCCCAGCCGCGGTGAGGCCCGCCCAAAGCACCGCGTAGCCGTGCGCGTACGAGGTCAGCGCCAGCGCCGCAGCGGGCCACCACGGCCCCCGCCCGTCCGCGCGAGCGCGCACGAGCACGCCCAGGAAGAGGATCGCGAAGCCCGTCCCGTACGTGTACGAGAACTCGCCCGCCAGCGTGCTGGCGATCGTGCCGCCCCAGATCGGCGTGTCCTCCACGTAGAGGAACACCAGCGCCGTCGCGGCGCCGAGCAGCGGCACAGGAAACGCGAGCCGCATCAGCCGGAACGAGGCGTAGACGAGGAGCGGCAGCAGGAAGACGGGCAGCGCGGTGCCGAGCTTGAACGCGACCGGCATCCCCACGAGCGGGGCGAGCGCCGACATGACCAGGAACGGGAGGGGAAAGTAGTAGAGCAGCAGCGGGTGGCCCAGGTAGGCGCCCGGGTACCAGCCGTGCAGCCGCCAGTCGGGCAGCAGGCGCTCGTGGAACCAGGCGGCGGTCGGATAGTGGCACGGCGTGTCGCCGCCGGCCGTGATCGTGGGCAGCAGCAGCAGCGACGGCCGCAGCAGGTCGAGGAGCGCGAGCAGCACCACCGCGAGGCCGAGGGCGTCGGCTGCGGCCTTCCGCCTCGGGGAGACCCGCATGCGCCCGTCAGTCTAATCCAGCGTCTTTACGCAGGGGGGCGGCTCGGACTAGGATTCCGCCTCCCCTCATGAAGGACGCGCGGCGCATCCTCGTCGTGGACGACGATCCCGGCATCGGCTTGATGCTGAGCAAGGCGCTCGCACGCCACGGCTTCCAGGTGGATGCGGCAACGTCGGCCGACGAGGCCGTGGAGAAGTCGGAGGCCGCCAGCTACGACGCGGCGCTCGTGGACCTCGTGATGCCGGGACGCGACGGCGCCGAGCTGTCCGCCACGTTGCGGCGCCGTTTCCCAGGCCTGCCGATCGGCCTGCTGACCGGCTACGGGCACTCCCCGCTGATCCCCGCGTTCGAGAAGTCGGGGATGGCCGTCTTCAAGAAGCCGATCCTGATCCAGGACCTCGTCGAGTTCCTGCAGCGAGAGATCGG
>CAZMRX010000047.1:18034-21437 GCA_964568755.1 uncultured Acidobacteriota bacterium
GCGCGAGCTTGCTTGCGGTGGAGCCGCTGGCGGCGGCGCTCGAAGGCCTCGGCCTGGTGCCGAGCGCGCAGGTCGTGGCTATCGGCCGCCTCGACGAGCCGCATCCCGCGCTCGACCGCCGCGAGCGCCAGCTCGAGATCGCGGCTGCGGTGCTCGTGGTGCATCGCGAGCTCGCGCCAGCCCTCGACCTCGCCCGCCTCGCCCGCCTGCGCCCACAGCTCGGCCGCGCGCGCGTGGTCGCCCGCGCGCTTGGCGCGCCAACCCAGCCGCAGCAGCGCGGGGCCGCGCACGTCGGCGGCGCCCGGCACACAGGCTGAGCCGGCCTGTAGCGCGCGGCGATACTCGGCCTCGCTGCGCTCGTAGCGTCGACCCCGCTCCAGCACGCGCCCGAGGCTGAAGATGTCGCGCGGGTCCTCGGCGCGCGACTCCTCGACCCACTGGCACGCCAGCACGGCGAGCGCGGCGAGCGACACGATGTCCTGGCGGTTGTGCTCGAACACCCGCGCCAGCAGCCGCGCGTCGCGGCGCCTCACCCAGTCGAAGTAGACCTGCGGGATCTCCTCGCCCGGGATGTCTCCGTGGCGGCGCAGGCCCATCAGCTGTGCCTCCAGCGACTGGAGCCGGCACGACTCGAGGCGCGCCTTCCACAGGCGGCGCGCGGGGTGGAGCAGGTCGAGATGGGGCGCGCCGGCGAGCGGGAAGCGCGCACGGTTGAGCCGGAAGCGCGCGTCGAGCAGGGGCACGTCGAACATCTTGCCGTTGAAGGTGACCAGCCGGTCGAAGCGGCCGAGCTCCGCGGCGAGCGCGTGGAGCAGCGCACCCTCCTCGTGGTAGTCGCGCATGAAGAGCTGGCTCACGCGGAAGCGCTCGCCCTCCACCCACCCGAGGCCGATCAGGAACGCCGCCGTGCCGGCTCCCCCGGCGAGGCCCGTCGTCTCGGTGTCGAGGAACACCGCTCCGCGCAGGTCGAAGCTCTCGAGCTCGGGCTCGGCCGTGAGCACGCCGACCGTGTCGGCCGCGATCGCGTGGACGCGCGACAGCGGGACGTCGCCGTGCCTCACCTCGAGGTGCACGGAGCTCTCCACCCGGAAGCACTCGCCCCGCTCGTTCTCGACCCGCATCCCGTCGACGAGCTCCTCGAGCGGGACCGGCGCCGGGCCGCGGCGCCTCTCGCGCAGCGACGCCGCCGCCACCAGCCGCTCGAGCCGGGCCTTGAGCGGCAGCAGCTCCTCGCCGTCGGCCGCCCCCGAGTGGCTCGCGCCCAGCAGCTCGCGCTCGAGCCGCTCCAGACCGAAGGCGTTCGCCTCGGCCTCGGTCGGACGCCTCAGTCGATGGAGGCGGTCGTGGAGATTCACTCGCGGGATCCCCGTCGAGCGGATCCCGCGAGACCTGCTGTTTCAGGCGGCCTCCTTCCGTTGCCCGACCGGCCCGCGTAGGGCCCGTCGCCAACCCGCGTGGTCGTGGAAAACCTGTGGAAACTCGTTCTGGGACGAGTTGCGCGCGCCGCGGAGACCGCGACGCCATCAGTGACGATCCGCGTCCTGAACCCTGTCCGGACAGAGTCGCGGAGCGCAGTGCCGGCACTCACGCGGTGTGCACCAGCACCGCGTCGAGGATCGCCAGTGCTACTTCCTTTCCCCGGCTGCCCACTTCCCCGGCGGGCCCCACGCAGGACGGGCAGCCGTCGGCGCACGCGCACGCAGCGATCAGCTTGCGGCTTTCGGCGAGCAGGCGATCGTGGAGCCGATAGAGCGGCTCGGAGAGGCCGATGCCGCCCGGGTACGCGTCGTAGACGAAGACGTTCGGCTCGTAGTCCTCGCCCGGCGGCGGCTCGTTGCGGCGCCCGAAGCCCTTGCCCGCGCCGAGCCGCAGCAGCCCGCGCTCGATGCGCGCCTCGCCCTGGCCGTTGTCGCCGATGGCGACACCCAGGTCGTGGCGGTCGCACATCAGGAACAGCGCCGCCAGCTGTCCGAGCGTGTACGAGAGCGCAACGACCCCATCGCGCCGCTCCTCGAGCGTGAAGGGCAGCGCCCGCATCAGCTCGCGGGGCACCGTGAGCCAGTAGGCGGTCGTGTGCATCTCGTTCTCGGGCATGGTGAGCTCGCCGGCGCCCACGTTCTCGTTCGTGTGGAACTTGATCTTCTTGAAGCCCACCACCTGCGACGCGACGTGCACCTCGCCGTGGTTGCGCCGGCCGTTGCCGCGCGCCTCCTCCGCGAAGCGCTCGAGGATACGCACCTTGGTGTAGGTGATGGCGTCGGTGTAGTAGTCCACCTCCGCCTCGCGCACCTCCGCCCGCCGCTCCTTGTGGTCGTACTTCTCGACGTAGTACGTCCGGCCCTCCAGGATGTAGATCGCCTTCTCGTGGACCATCGACGGCGCCGAGTCGTAGTCGACCTCGGCGACGATGCGCGGCTCGCGCGTCACGTCCTGGATCACGAAGTTGTCGGAGGAGACCGAGCGCAGGCTGACCGCGTCCGCCGGGTAGCTCTCGCTCGTCCAGTGCCAGCGCTCGCCCGCCCGGTGAAGCAGCTTCTCGTCCTCGAGGAACTTCAGGATCTCGACCAGGTTCTCCTTGCCGAAGGGCTCGTCGCCCACGAAGGGCAGCTCGAACGCCGCGCACTTCACGTGGTTCACCAGGATCTGCAGGTTGTCGGGGTTGATGCGCCCCTGCTCGACCGGCGCACCGAAGAAGTAGTCGGGGTTCCTCGCGATGAACTGGTTGAGCGGCGTGGAGTTGGCGATCAGCACGGCGACCGACGTCCCCGAGCGCCGCCCGGCGCGGCCCGCCTGCTGCCAGGCCGAGGCGACGCTGCCCGGGTAGCCCACCAGCACCGCCGCGTCGAGGCTGCCGATGTCGATCCCGAGCTCGAGCGCGTTCGTCGAGACGACCCCGAGCACGGACCCCTCGCGCAAGCCCCGCTCGATCTCGCGGCGCTTGAGCGGCAGGTAGCCGCCGCGGTAGCCGCGGATGACGCCTTCCGAGCCCGGCTTCGTCTCGAGCGCCTCCTTGAGGTAGGTCACGAGCACCTCGGTCGCCAGCCGCGAGGGGGCGAACACGATCGTCTGCAGCCCCTTGCCGAGGAACGACAACGAGACGTCGCGCGCCGAGTTGAGCGCCGACTTGCGGATGCCGAGCTGCCGGTTCACCACCGGCGGGTTGTAGATCGCGAAGTAGCGCTCGCCGCGCGGCGCGCCGCTCTCGGCGACGAGCGTCATCTCGCGCTCGGTCAGCCCCTCGGCCAGCTCCTTCGGGTTGCCGATGGTGGCCGACGAGCAGATGAACTGCGGCCGGGAGCCGTAGAACTCGCACAGCCGCCGCAGCCGGCGCAGGATGTTCGTGACGTGCGAGCCGTAGACCCCGCGCAGGCTGTGCAGCTCGTCGATCACGACGTAGCGCAGG
>CAZMRX010000048.1:0-21308 GCA_964568755.1 uncultured Acidobacteriota bacterium
ACCGCCGCCCCCGCCACCGCCACCGCCACAGCCACCACCGCCACCACCGCCACCACCACCACCGCCACCACCACCTCCTCCCGCAATCCCGGAGGCGACCGGCGAGCCACTGGTCGCCGAGCCGATTAACGAGCCGGCCGTGGATGAGCCGATGGCCGCCGAGCCTGTCGCTGCCGAGCCCGTGGCCGCCGAGCCCGTGGCCGCCGAGCCAGCCGGCGTGGAGCCGAAGGGTTCCGAGCCGACCCCGACCGTTCCTGCGGATCCACCCGCGCCGCCGGCCCCGCCGCCGGCCGCGGAAGAGCCGCTCGGCACGGCCCCGCCGCCGGCCGTCGATCCCCGAATCGCCGAGGCCGTCGCGCTCAGCGCCGTGGCGCTCCGCCACTTCCTGGCCGACGACCACGCCCGAGCCCGGCAGGTCGTCGAGCAGGCCCTGGCGCTCGACCCGGGCAACCGCCGGGCCCGGGAGCTCCAGAAGATCCTCCGCGTGGTGGGGTGAGCTTCGCCGTATAATCGTTCCGAGTGACTCGCAAGGAGGGAAAGATGCGCTTGGTCCACGCCGCGGCAGTCACGGTCGCCGCGTTGCTGCTGACCTCGGCGGCATCCGCCCAGGGCCTCGGCGACGCCGCGGCCCGGGAGAAGGAGAAGAGAAAGGCCACGCCGGCCAAGCCGGCGAAGGTCTACACCGAGGGCGACATCGGCCCCGGCATGGCGCCCGTCTCGGCGAACCCGGAGCTGCCGGCGACGCCGGCCGACGCCGCCGCAGCGGCCGCCAAGCCCGCCGGCGAGGGGGCCGCTGCCGAGGGCGCTTCAAGCAGCGACGCCGAGAAGACCGCCGAGGAGGCGCGGGCCAAGGCGGAGGCCGACTGGCGCAAGCGCCTCGACAACGCGCGCAAGGAAGAGGCCGTCTACAAGGACGTCATCGACAAGCTCCAGCTCGAGCTCAACGACACGACCGGCGGCTTCTACAACCCCGGCCGGGCCTCGAAGATCGCGTTCCAGGAAGAGAACAAGCAGAAGCTGGCCGAGGTCCAGGGGCGCATCGCGGCCCTCGAGGACGAAGGCCGTCGCTCCAACTACCGCTGAGGCAGGCTCTTCGCGCGCTCGATCCGCGCGAGCAGACCGCGGTCCTCGTTGAGCGCGATCCGGCGCGGCGCCTCGCGCGTGTCGATCGTGAGCGAGGCGTCCTCGCGCCCGAGTCGCAGCGAGCGCCGCTCGGTGCCCGTGCTCGTCGCCACGCTGATCTCCAGCGGCAGCGGGCCGGGAAAGCGCGTCGGCCGCAGCGCGACGGTGGTGCGATAGCCTGAGGCCACGGGCTCGCTGCGCGCCGTCCAGGTGACGGCCGGCAAGCCCGTCTCGTAGACCCAGGCGTCGAAGTACGGCTTCAGGTCCTGCCCGCTCGCGGCCTCGAGCGCCTCGCGCAGGTCCTCGGTGCCGGCCTTCGCGTGGCGGTGCCGGTCGAGGAACAGTCGGGCGCCGGAGAAGAACGCCTCGTCGCCCACCAGGCCGCGCAGCATGTGCAGCACCCACGCCCCCTTGTCGTAGACCACGGCGCGGAAGTGCCGCGGCTCCTGCTTCAGGTGGCCCAGGCGCTGGCCGAGGTGGATCGGGCCGGCCTCGTCGTGGCGAAACGCCCACAGCGCCATGCGGTCCATCATCGAGCGGAAGCCCCGCTCGCCGAGCCGCTCGCGCAGCCACAGCGCCGCGGCGTACTGTGCCCAGGCCTCGGACAGCCAGCGCTCGCGGTAGTTCGCGGGCGCCACCCCCTGGCCCCACCACTGGTGCGCGGCTTCGTGCGCCAGGAAGAATCCCGGCAGGTCGCTGAAGTTGGCGGGATCGTCCGGAAGCGGGCGCGAGCGCAGGATCGGCGGGCGCTGCTGCAGGTAGAGAAGGCCCGGCGGGCTGTGCCCGGCCGGCGTCTCGCTCTCGGCGACCACGAGGCCCAGCGTCGGGTACGGGATCGGGCCGAACCGCTGCGCGTAGAACGAAAGCATCTGCTGCGCCTCGTTCATCTCGTCGAGCGTCTCCCGCCGCGTGCGCGCGGCGGCGAAGCCGCGCAGCGCCACGGGGCCTTCCTGGCGCATTCCCACGTCCGTGAGCCGCCCCACGATCGCCGTCAGGAACTTCCCGGGCTGGGCCAGGCGGTACTCGGTCCGGTTGCGCCCGGCGAAGCTCTGCGTCCCGACCAGCTCGCCGCCCGTCACTGCCAGCCAGCCATCGGGGGTGTCGAATCCCAGCCGCGCGGTCGCGAAGTCCTCGTTCGGCGGGCGCGGGTACCACGCCGTGCGGTTGGCGTAGACGATCGGGGGCCGGTCGACGAACACGTCTTCGGAGCTCTCGACGCTCGACGGCCGCCCCACCTGGACGAGCTCGTCGTTCACGGGCGCGGGGTCGTGGCGGCCCGAGTAGCGCGTGACGATGGTGAACGGCTCCTCGCGGCCTGCCAGCGGACCCAGCGAGACCACGAGCGTGCCCTGCTCGCGCACCCGGAAGAAGAGCAGGTTCCCGCCGTCGCCGGACTGCACCGAGCTCACGCGGAAGTCGTCCGCGAGCCGCAGCCGCACCGTCGCGGCGGGTGCGGCGAGCCTGACCCACATCCGGTGCGTCGCGCTGAGCTCGAAGCGCTCGGGCTCGAAACGGGCGGTCACGTCGTGCTCGATCACGTCGAGGCTGCGGTCGTCGTCCTCGTTGTAGCGCGGCACTTCGCCGCTCGACGGATAACTGCAGATCTGCAGCTGCCGGTCGCGGTCGAACAGGTTCACGTCCTCGACCTCCCCCGAGGTGAGCGCGAACGTCAGCACGCGCTTGCGGCCGTACGGGAAGTCGATGACGGCGTCGCCCACGCCCGGCATCAGCCACCACGGCGAGCGCGGCAGCGGCGCGTCGACGATGAAGCTGCGCGAGGCGCGGTCCCTGAAGATCTTCTCCGCCTCCGCTCGCCGCCCCCCGGGGTCGCCCTCGGGCTCGAACACGCGTTCGCCCTTCGCCCGCAGGAAGTCGGTGGGGTGCATGCGCACGAAGGCCCAGTCCACCGAGCGGTCGATCGCGGCCGTGCCGCCGAACTGGCGCAGCTGCTCGCGCTCGGCGCGGGGCGAGGGCGCGAAGCGCACGCGCGCGCGGCCCACGAAGGTGGCGAGCGTCGGCCCCACCTCGTCCGGCGTCGAGAACAGCGTGCCGTCCTCGAGGCTCAGCTCGAAGTCCTTGAAGCGCAGCGCGAAGTCCCTGACGCGGAACGCCTGCGGCGCGTGCGCCAGGTGGACGAGTCCGTCCATCTGGCTCACCTCCTGCCGCGACACGACCCGCCACCCCGCGGCACCCCGCTCGGCGTGCAGGGTCCAGAACAGCACCCGCGCCTTGGGCTCGTTGGCGGTGAACACCTGGACCTCGGCCACGAAGCGCGACTCGCGCGGCCGCGGCGTGGGGCGCCGCAGGAACGTGAACACCGCCTCGTCGGAAGCGAAGACGACGCGCATGGTCGCCGCCTCGACGGCGCGCTCCTCGGGCCCTGAGAACTCGCGCAGCGCGAGCCAGGCCTCGAGGTCGCGGGTCTGCCAGGCGGCCTCGATGCGGTCGAGGAAGCCGGCCACGTCGGAGAGCGGGGCGGTGTCCTGTCCCGGGGCGAGCGTGGCGAGCAGCGACGCCGCCAGCGCCGCGGCCGCCAGGCGTCGTAGGGGCAATGGGAGGAGCGGGGCCATGCTCGAGTCGAGGAGATTCAAGTAGACCACAGCCGGCGCTCACGGGGGGCGGAGCGTGCGACGCCTCCCGGCCCCAGCGTTTGTTGCCTACAATGAGCCATGGCTTCGACGGTGTCGTTGGCGGCCGCCTTCGCGGCAGGCCTGTTCTCGTTCATCTCGCCCTGCGTGCTCCCGATCGTGCCGGGCTACCTCTCGTTCATCAGCGGCGTGAACGTCGCGCAGTGGAAGGAGGGCGGCGCGCCCGGGGACCTGGTCCGGCGCGTGGTGCTCGCGAGCCTCGCGTTCGTGCTCGGCTTCTCGACCGTGTTCGTGTCGCTGGGCGCCGCGGCAACGCTCGTCGGCTCGCTGCTGCAGGAGCACAAGCGGACGCTCGGGATGAT
This sequence comes from uncultured Acidobacteriota bacterium, assembly GCA_964568755.1. Lineage (GTDB taxonomy): Bacteria > Acidobacteriota > Vicinamibacteria > Fen-336 > Fen-336 > DATBSL01. The sequence continues at coordinate 4,073 of CAZMRX010000048.1, forward strand.
CGGCGGGGTGGTCATCATCGTGCTCGGCCTGCACACGATGGGGGTCTTCAAGATCCAGTGGCTGCTGGGCGAGAAGCGGGCGAGCGTGGAGTCGCGGCCGCTGGGCCTCTTCGGGGCCTACGTGGTCGGGCTCGCGTTCGCCTTCGGCTGGACGCCCTGCATCGGCCCGATCCTCGGCGCGATCCTGCTCTACGCGTCGCAGCAGGAGACCGTGGGGCAGGGCGTCGTGCTGCTGTCGGCCTACTCGGCGGGCCTCGGCATCCCGTTCCTGCTCGCGGCGCTCGCCGTCAACTGGTTCTTCAAGGCCTCGGGCGGGCTCCGCAAGTCGATGCGCGCGGTGGAGGTGGTCTCCGGCGCCCTGCTGATCGGCGTCGGCCTCCTGCTCGTGACCGACCGCCTGACGCTGATCGCCCAGTGGTTCACGCGGATGTTCCCGGCGCTCGCGACGATCGGCTAGCTGGCGAGCGGGGGGCTCGGGGGGTGCTCAAACCCCCCGACTGCCGGTCCACGGTCCTGTTGCCCCTGGCTCTTCAACCCCTCGAGGGGGGATCTCGCGCGATCACAATGGGCCTGCGCTCCTGTTCTGGGCGGCTGAGGGCCCCCAGCCCCCCTGTTGTGGCCTGTATCGATATACTAGCTAGATGCGTCGTAGCGTTTGTCGTGCCCTCGTGGCCGTTCTTCTGGTGGCGGCAGCCTGTGTCCCGGCGCCCCAGAGCAAGGAAGCCAAGGCCGCGCCGCCCTTCGACCTGCCCGACCTCAACGGCGGCCGGGTGAGCCTCGACTCGCTCAAGGGCAAGGTCGTGGTCGTGGATTTCTGGGCCACCTGGTGCGGCCCCTGCATCAAGGAGATCCCGGACTACGCCGAGTTCTACCGGAAGAACCGCGAGCGCGGGATCGAGGTGATCGGGGTCGTGATGGACTCGGGCACGCCCGAGGAGATCGACGAGTTCGTGCGCGCGCACCAGATCCCGTACCGCCAGCTGCTGGGCGACGAGAAGACCGGGGACGCGTTCGGCGTGACGCAAGGCTATCCGACGACGTTCGTGATCGACGGCGCCGGCCGCATCCGCACCAAGATGCTCGGCAGCCCGCCCACCAAGTTCGAAGTGCTGCAGGACGTGGTCGACAAGGCCGTCGCGTCCTGACGCTTCCAGAAGAGACAGGAGACGGACCCGTGAGCCTGACCAAGGACGTGGTGCTCTCCGCGCTGCGCGGCGTGGAGGACCCGGATCTCCACAAGGACATCGTGACGCTCGGCTTCGTCAAGGAAGTGGAGATCAAGGGCTCCGAGGTCGACTTCACGGTCGAGCTCACGACGCCCGCCTGCCCGGTCAAGGACCAGATGAAGGCCCAGGCCGAGGCGCTCGTGGCAGCGCTGCCGGGCGTGACGGCGGCGCGCGCGAAGATGACCGCGAACGTCAGCACGCGCGGCGGCTTCGGGAGACAGCAGGTGCCGGGCATCCGCAACATCGTCGCGGTGGGCGCGGGCAAGGGCGGTGTCGGCAAGTCGACGACCTCCGTGAACCTCGCCGTCGCGCTCGCCCGCAAGGGCGCGCGCGTGGGTCTGCTCGACGGCGACGTGTACGGCCCCAACGTCCCGCAGATGCTGGGCACGACCGACACGCCGGAGGTGGGCGCGGACAAGCGCATCGTCCCGCCCGAGGCTCACGGCATCAAGATCATCTCGATGGGCATGCTGGTGCCGGCCGACCAGACGATCATCTGGCGCGGCCCGATGCTGCACGGCGCGGTGCAGCAGTTCATGCGCGACGTGGCCTGGGGCGAGCTCGACTACCTGGTGGTGGACCTGCCGCCGGGCACGGGCGACGTCGCGCTCTCGATGGCGCAGAGCGTTCCGATGGCCGGCGCCGTCGTGGTGACGACGCCGCAGGGCGTCTCCGTGTCCGACGTGCGCAAGGCCGTCGGCATGTTCCGCCAGCTCAACATCCCGATCCTCGGCGTGATCGAGAACATGAGCTACTTCGTGTGCGGCCACTGCCAGGAGCGCACCGAGATCTTCGGCAACGGCGGTGGGCGCCGGATGGCGGAAGAGATGCAGATCCCGTTCCTCGGCGAGGTGCCGATCGACACGCGCGTGCGCTCCGGAGGCGACGAGGGCCAGCCGATCGTCGCGGCGGTACCGGACGCGCCCGCGGCCCTGGCCTTCGAAGCCGTGGCGAGCCAGGTCGCCGCTCAGGTCTCGATCCAGAACATGCGCGTCCTGCGAGTGATCCAGACGGCCTGATCCCAGCGGGGGGCGCGGGGGGCGCTCAAGCCCCCCGTTGGCCGGTCACCCGTCCCGACCCTTTCCTTTCCGGCCGGTCACCCGTCCCGACCCTATTCCTTTCCGGCCGGTCCCCAGTCCCGGACTCTTTCCGGCCGGTCCCCAGTCCCGGACCCTTTCGGCCGGTCACCCGTCCCAGCCCTTTCCTTTCCGGCCGGTCCCCAGTCCCGGACCCTTTCGGCCGATCACCAAGTCCGGCCCTTTCCGCCCGGTCACCAAGTCCCGGACCCTCCGTTTGCTTTCCCAGCTAGTCCCCTCCGAGTCCAATCCGCTGTACGCGAACCCTTTCATGGCCTCGGGCGTCTCATCGCGTGATGCTCCCGGCAGCCCTGCTCCTGCTCCTGTCCTCCGCCGCGCAAGCCGCCCCTGCGGCCTCTGCGTCGGCTGCCCGGCCGGAGATCGCTCCGGTGCGTGTGAGCGTCCCCCCGGCCGTCGACGGCGTGCTGGACGACGAGGCGTGGGCTGCGGCCGTCCTGCCGCTCACGGAGTGGCTGACGTACAACCCGCTGAACGGCGACCGGATCGCCCAGGTGACCGAGGTGCGGGCGGTCTACGACGACCGCCACCTGTACTTCGCCTTCCGCTGCGTAGACCCCGAGCCCGACAAGGTGCGCAGCACGCTCAGCCGCCGCGACAACATGTGGAACGACGACTGGGTCGGCCTGAGCCTCGACTCCGTGGGCAACAGCCAGAGCTCGTACGACCTCTTCGTCAACCCGCAGGGCGTGCAGGCCGACGTGCTGACCACACCCAGCGCGGGCGAGAACTCGGCGCCCGACTTCGTGTGGCAGAGCGCGGGGCGGCGCACGGCCGAGGGCTACGACGTGGAGCTGCGCCTGCCGCTCACGAGCTTCCGCTTCAAGAGCGGCGACGTGGTGAAGATGGGGATCCTGTTCTGGCGCCGCGTGAGCCGGCTGGGCGTCTCGGTCTCGTGGCCGGAGGTCAAAGCCGGGAAGAGCTTCATCGATCAGCACGCGGTGATGACGCTCCAGAAGCTGGAGCAGCCGCTCACGCTCGAGGTGATTCCGAGCGCGACCTGGTCGCTGCGCCAGACGCGCGCGACGCCCGACGCCTTCTCGGGCGTCGACTCGGACCCGGACGCCGGCATCTCGGCCAAGTACGGCGTCACCTCCGCGATCACCGTCGAGGGCACGCTCAATCCCGACTTCAGCCAGGTCGAGAGCGATTCCTTCCAGGTCGAGGTGAACCAGCGCTTCCCGGTCTTCTACCCGGAGAAGCGCCCGTTCTTCATGGAGGGCATGGGGACCTTCGAGCTCGCCGGCGCCGGCGGCGACTCGAACATGCGCACCGCCGTCCACACGCGCGTGATCGTGGACCCGCTCTGGGGCGCGAAGGCCTCCGGGTCGGCCGGCCGCGCGACCTTCGCGATGCTCGCCTCGGGCGACGAGGCGCCCGGGCAGCAGACGCCGGGCGAGCCCCCGAATCCGTTCCTGGGCGAGCGAAAGAAGTACTTCATCGGCCGCGGCCAGTGGAGCCTGGGGCGCTCGAGCTACGCGGGCGCGCTGCTGACCGACACCGAGTTCGGCGGCGGTCACAACCGCGTCGCGGGCGCCGACGTGTCGTTCAAGCGGGGCAGCCACTCGGCCAACGGCACGTTCCTGGCCTCGACGAGCGAAGAAGCCGACACGCGCTCGAAGACGGACGGCCTCGCGGGCCAGGCGACCTACGCGTTCGAAACGAAGCGCCTCGTCTTCGTCACGCAGGCCGAGCACTACGACACCGACTTCCGGATGGACACGGCGTTCCTCAAGCAGGCGGGTGTCACGCAGGGCTGGAGCTTCCTCGCGCCGAGCTTCTACCCGGATCCCAAGAAGCACGCGTGGCTCAAGCGCGTGGTGCCGTTCGTGTTCACGACCTACGGCAAGGACCGCGTGCAGGGCGGCAACAAGTGGTTCGTCCTGCCCGGGATCCGCCTGCACGCGACCCGGCAGGGCTTCTTCCGCCTCGACGCCGGCTGGGGCCAGGAGCCCTGGGCCGGGCAGGTGTTCCCGGTCCGCCAGCTGCGCGTCTTCGGCGGGGCACAGATCCTGCGCTGGCTGAACGTCTTCACGCTCGCCAGCTTCGCGCGCTCCGTCTACTACGACCCGGTGGCTCCCTACTCGGGACGGGAGAAGAACCTGGTCGTCGAGCTGAGCCTGCAGCCGAGCGCGCGCTTCAACGAGTCGGTGTCGTGGAACCGCGTGGTGTTCGACAGGTGGGACGACGGGACCAACGTCTATCGCGTGGACGTCCTCAACACCAGGACCACGTTCCAGATCAACCGCGAGTTCGCCGTGCGCGCGATCGTGCAGTACGACAGCTCGCGCCGGCAGGTGCTCACGGACTTCCTCGGCTCGTGGGAGCTGCTGCCGGGCACGGTCGCCTACGCCGGCTACGGCTCGCTGATCGAGGAGCAGGGCTGGAACGGCACCGAGTGGACGCAGAGCCCGCCGCTGTCCTACCGCACGTCGCAGCGCGGCTTCTTCTTCAAGGCTTCCTACATCCACCGGTTCTGACGGCGACGCCCCCGAAGCGTCAGGCGTCGCATCCGACGGCTGTGGCCAACGCACCGCACACCGCGCGCATCTTCTCCGGCGGCAGGCTTCCAACGTAGCCGCTGAGGCGCGCTTTCTCGACGGTTTGGACGTGGTCGAGGTTCACGGCGGAAGGATGCTTGAGGCCTTCCGCCACCCCGACCGGCACCTCGCTCGGGGCGCCTCGGAACGTCGATGTGACCGGCGCGACCATCACGGTGTGCAGCAGGCCGATCACCTCCGGGCGGCTGAGCACGACGACGGGGCGCAGCTTGTCGGGCGCCTTGAAGCGGTAGCGCCAGATCTCGCCGCGCCTCACTTCGCGGGCCACTGGCCCTCCGTTTCCCAGCCGCTCCATTCGTCGCCGAGGCCGGCGTCCCCGCCATAGGCCCTGGCGTAGGCCTCGGCGATCCGTCGCGAACGCGAGCGTCGGAGGTAGGCGGCGGCGGCCCGGCGCAGCACCTCCGAGCGGCCCACCTGCTTGACCTCGGGGTCGGCGTCGAGCCGCCGCAGCAGCGGCTGGTCGATCAGCAGCTGTATGGGTTTCATATATGCATTTTATCATTGGTCGAGCCCGATCCAATTTCCTGGTCCGTCGGGCTCCGCCGAGCCCTGCGTGCGTCTTTACAGTTGCCTTACACGTGCGCGACGCAGTCTCGCGCCATGATGCTGGCAGCGGAGGAACGGCATGGCAGTGAATCGGGCCGTGGGTCGGGCGCTCCTCGCGATCGCGCTGGCGACGCCGGCCTCCGGCCAGCCGCCGGTCGCCCAGACGCCCGTCTTTGGCACCGACGTGAGGGTGGTGGCGGTGCCCGTGTTCGTGACCGACAAGAGCGGGCGCGCCGTGGCTGGATTGACCGCGGCCGACTTCGAGCTCGAGGACCAGGGCAAGAGGGTGCCGCTCACGGCGTTCCTGGCCGTCGACGCGACGGGCGCCGTGACCGGCAGCGAGGCCGGGCCCTTGATGCAGGCTACGGCGCACCGGCAGTTCCTGTTTCTCTTCGACCTGACCTTCTCCACGCCGACCGGCGTCATGCGCGCAAGGGACGCCGCGATCCGGCTGGTTCACGAGAACCTGGCGCCGTCCGACCTCGCCGCCGTGGCCACCTTCAGCCAGCGCGGCGTCCAGATCCTCGTGACTTTCACCCCGGACCGCGCCCAGGTCGAGCGCGCGATCACGACCCTGGGTCTCACCGAGACCCAGCCGCCCCCGCGCGACGTCCTGAGCATCGCCTACGACCTGGGGGTTCCTCGCTACGGACCCGGCATCGGGCCGCCGCCGGGCGGCGACATGAGCACACACCTGATCGAGATGTCCAGGCTGATGGCGCGCGGCGACCAGACCCAGTACCGCCAGCGCGTCGAGGGCTTCCTGGCCGGCCTGGAGCAGCTGGTGCAGACGCTCGACGCGGTGCAGGGCCGCAAGCAGGTGATCCTGCTGTCCGCCGGCTTCGACTCGACCGTCGTCGCCGGCGCCAGCGGACAGGAAACCCGGGACGCGTCGGAGGCCGTCGTGAGCGGCCGCATCTGGGAGGTGCAGAGCGACCGCTACTTCGGCGATTCCGCCGCGCGCAACTCGCTCGACAAGCTGTTCAAGGCGGTGGCCGCCACCGACAGCGTGATCCACACGATCGACGCGACCGGCATCAGCGCAGGCGCCGGCGTCGCCGAGGCGCTGCCCCAGCCGGTCGGCCGCGGCCGCGACACCCTCGCCCAGCTGGCCGTGAACACCGGCGGCCGCTTCGTTTCAGACACCAACGACCTCCAGGCGGGTCTCGCTTCCCTGCTCGAGGCGAGCCGTCACTACTACGTGCTGGCGTTCGAGCCGCTCGACACGAAGGGCAAGCCCGACCGCCTGCGCAGGCTCAAGGTCCGGGTGCGGGGCGACGGACTCTCGGTCTCTCACCGCCGCGGCTACCTGGTTGCCGACCCGAAGCGGGAGACGAGCCCGGCACAGGCGGCGCTGCAAGCCGCGGAGGCGATCGCCAAGGGGCTCTCCGGCGGGCCGCTCGCGCTGCGAGGCGTGGCCGTGCCCTACCGCAACGCCAGGGGCGGCCTGTCGCTGCCGGTGATCCTCCAGATCGACGGGAGGGCGCTCATCGGCGGCGACGGGGCGAAGACGCTCGGGCTCGAGGTGTTCGGCTACGCGTTCGACGGCGAGGGGCGCGTCCTCGACACCGTGACCCTCACGCCGCGAGTCGACGTGGGCGCCGTGCGGTCGCTCCTCGAGGCGAAGGGATTCCAGGTCATCACCTCCTTCGCGGTCCCCGAGGGCCCGGTCGACCTACGCTTCGTCGTGCGCGAGCCGGCGTCGCGTCGCGTGGGCTCGCTGCGGCTGCGGCTCGAGATGCCGGACTTCGGCGACGAGGCAATCGTCCTCTCGCCGGCGCTCGCGCTCGACGACCCGCGGACGCGCCTGGTCGTGACCGCGCCCTCGCGCGGCCTTCCCGGGCTCGAGATCCCCTTCCGCCTGGCCGATGCCCCGTTCACCGCCGAGCCCCTGCCCGCGCTCACCAACGGCGCGAAGCGCGACGTGTGCGTGATGGCGTGGGGCGGGGCCGCGCGCGACGGCAGCGAGCCGGCATACGAGGTGGAGGCACAGCTCGTCGACGCGTCAGGCAACGAGCGCGAGCTGCTGCTCGCAGGCGATCCTCGAGTGGTCGCCGACGCCGACGGGATCGAGCGCTACGTTCTCGGGCTCGCCCCGGCCGGCTTCCCGGCGGGCCGGTATCGGCTGCGGCTCGAGTTCGAAGACCCGGTCTCGGGCGAGAAGGCGCGCTCCGAGGCCCTGGTGCGTGTCGAGTGACGGCTACTTGAGCTGCTCGAGGGCCTTCTTCGACGCCGCCGACATCTCTCCCGCGGCCTCGAGCTCGACCACCTTCTGGAAGTCGGCCTTCGCCTCGGCCGTCTTGCCCTGCCCCAGGTACGCGAGCGCGCGGCGGTAGTACGCGTCGACGTAGGCCGGGTCCCTGGCGAGCGTCTTGCCGAAGTACGTGATCGCTTCCGCGACCTCGCCCGCGTTGAAGAAGTTGATGCCCATGTTGAAGAACACGTCCGGGCTCTGGATGGCCGTCTCGTCGAGCCCGGCGAGCAGGCTCTTCGCCTTGTCGACCATCCGGCCCTCGAGCGCCGCCTGCGCCGTGATCGCGCGGATCTGGGCGTTCGCCGGGTCCGCCGCCAGCACCTTCTCGAGCGCCTCGACCGCCTTGTCGTACTGCTTCTCCTGGATGTAGGAGAAGCCGATCTGCTGGTAGGCCGTGGGCGCGAGATCGGGCCGCAGCGCGATCAGCTTCTCGTACTCCGCGCGAGCCTCCGCGAAGCGGCCCTCCTTGTAGGCGGCGTCCGCCTTGGTGGCGGCCGCAGCCAGCTCCGGCGCCACGCCGGGCGCCGCCTTCTTGAGTGGGATCTTGACCGGAGCCAGCCGAGCCGATTCTCCCGGCAGGCGGATCGCGATCTGGAGCGTCTGGTACCCCGGCGCCGAGACGTCGAAGGCCCAGTTGCACGCGACGACGCCTCCCAGCACCCAGCGGCCCTTCTTGTCGGTCGTGAGCGTCGTGCCGCCGCCGCGGGCAGCGCAGTCCGCCTTGAGTGTCGCGCCCTGGATCGGCTGGCCGGCCTCGTCGGTGACGCTGCCCTCGATGCGGCCCGCGCCCTTCCAGTCCTGGGCATGGGCGTTGGGCGTCGGGACGAGGACGAGCCCGGCACCGAGGACGACGAGGGCGGCGGACGTGGCGTGGACACGACGCATCGAGACCTCCTGGGAACGCCCAGTATAGGTCGAAGGAGCCCCTTACAATGGACGTTTCCGGAGCCCGACCTGGCCAAGAAGCGCCGCCCGACACCCGCGAGTCCGCCCGTCCCCAGCGAAGGCGCTCCCGTCCAGCCGCCCTCGCACGCGGACCGCTCGCGACCGGCGTGGCGGTCCCTCGGCCTGCTGCTCGGGGTCCTGGTCGCGGCCGGCCTCGCCTGGACCGCGTGGAGCCGGCTCTTTCCGCCGCCGCTGCCGCGTGCCCCCGACGTCTCGATCCTGCTGATCTCGATCGACACCCTGCGCGCGGACGCTCTCGGGGCCTACGGGAATGCCCGCGCCCGCACGCCCTGGATCGACCGGCTGGCGCGGGAAGGCGTGCGCTTCGACGGGGCCCACGCCCACAACGTCGTGACGCTGCCCTCGCACGTGAACATGCTGACCGGCGTGCTGCCGCTCGAGCACGGCGTGCGCGACAACAACGGCTTCCGCGTCCCGAAGGAGGTGAAGACGCTCGCCAGCCTGCTGAAGCCGCGCGGCTTCAGGAGCGGGGGCTTCGTGAGCGCCTTCGTCCTCGACGAGCGCTTCGGGCTCGCGAGCGGCTTCGACCGCTGGGACTCCCGCGTGGCGGGCGGAGAGTGGAGCCGCGGCTTCCGCATGCCCGAGCGTCCCGGGCCCGCGACCGTGGCCGAGGCGGTCCGCTGGCTCGCGGGCGGCAGCGGGCCCAGCTTCGCGTTCGTCCACCTCTACGAGCCGCACGCGCCCTACCAGCCCCCGGCCGCCATCGCCGCGCGCCACGAGCACCCCTACCACGGCGAGGTGGAGGCGGCCGACGCGGCGCTCGAGCCGCTGCTGCGGCCGCTTCTCGAGCAGGGCCGCAGCGGCAGGACGCTCGTGATCCTGACCTCGGACCACGGCGAGGCGCTCGGCGAGCACGGCGAGGCGACGCACGGCGTCTTCGCGTACGAGGCCACGCTCCGCGTGCCGCTCGTGGTCTACGCGCCAGCGCTCTTCCGGCCGCGCGTCGTCGCAGAGCCGGTGGGGCACGTGGACCTCGTCCCGACCGTCCTCGACCTGCTGGGCCAGGAGGTCCCCTCGCAGCTGCCAGGACGGAGCCTCCTGCCCCTGCTCGCCGGCCGCGCGGGCGGCGACGCGCCCGCGGGCTACTTCGAGGCGATCTCGGCCTCGATCAACCGGCGCTGGGCCCCGCTCTACGGGCTGCGCGCCGGCGCGCTCAAGTACATCGACCTGCCGCTGCCCGAGCTATACGACCTGGGCGCCGACCCGGGCGAGCTGCGCAACCTGGCGGCCTCGCGGCCGCAGGACATGGAGCGGCTCGGCGCGCGGCTCGCGCAGCTGCGCGCGCGCGATCGGGGCATCGCGCCGACGCAGGAGAGCCCGGAGACCCTCGAGCGCCTGCGCGCGCTCGGCTACGTGGCCTCGGCGCAGGCCGCCCCGCCCAAGGAGCGCTACACGGCAGACGACGACCCCAAGCGCCTGATCGACCTCGACACGAAGACGAACCGGATGCTGACCCTCTTCTACGAGGGCCGCATCGACGAGGCGATCGCCGTCGGCAAGGAGGTGATCGCCCGTCGGCCGGACATGGACCTCGCCCACCTGCAGCTCGCCTACCTCGAGCGCGCGCGCGGCGACATGCGCGCCGCCATCGCCTCCGCCCAGCGCGCGGTCGAGCTGCGCCCGGGCGACGCCGAGTCGGCGGCGCTGCTGGCCGCGTACTTGACCGAGGCCGGCCGCGCCGCGGATGCGGCGCAGTTCCTCCGGCCCTGGCTCGAGCGGGACGACGCCGACCTCGACGTGCTAAACGCTCTCGGCATCGCGCTCTCGACCGCCGGCCGCCCGCGCGAGGCGCTCGACGTGCTGGAGCGCGCGCGCCGCGCGCACCCGACCAACACGCAGTCGATCGTCAACATCGGCACCGTGTGCCTGATGAGCGGCGACGTCGCGGGCGCGCGCGCGGCCTTCGAGGCGGCGCTCGAGATCGACCCCGACGTGGCGCGAGCGCACAACAGCCTCGGCGTGATCGCGGCGCGCGAGGGCCGCATGCCGGAGGCCGTCGAGCGCTGGAAGCGGGCCGTGGCGCTCAACCCCGAGGACTATCAGACGCTCTACAACCTCGGCTCCCACCTGTGGCAGGCCGGCCGGCGGGAGGAAGCCCGCCCCTACCTCGAGCAGTACCTGCGCGCGGCGCCCCCGGCGCTCGAGGCGCGCGACATCGCGCGCGTCCGGAAGGTCCTCCAATGAGCCGCCGCCTCGAGTGCGGGATCGCGGTGGCGCTCCTGGCTGGCGCGGCCTGCACGCGCGGGACGGGGCCGTTCGAGGGCGCGCCGGTCGTGCTCGTCTCGATCGACACGCTCCGGTCCGATCGTGTCGGGTGCTACGGCTACGCGAAGGCCGCGACGCCGGCGCTCGACGGGCTCGCCCGCGAGGGCCTTCTCTTCGCGGACGCCTTCAGCCACTGTCCGCTCACGCTGCCCGCGCACGCCTCGCTGTTCACCGGGCTGCTGCCGCCTGCTCACGGCGTGCGCGACAACCTGGGCTTCACGCTCGACGCCAGGCACCGCACGCTGGCGCGCCGCTTTCAGGAGAAGGGCTACGCGACGGGCGGCGCGGTGTCCGCCTACGTGCTGCGCGGCGCCACCGGCATCGCGGACGGCTTCTCGCTCTGGGACGACACGTTCGAGGTGCGCTCTGGCGCCGAGGCGATCGGCGACCTGCAGCGCGACGGCGCGGTCGCGACGGAGGCGATCGCGCGCTTCGCCGAGGCGCAGGCCGGCCGGCCTTTCTTCGCCTTCCTCCACCTCTACGAGCCTCACGCTCCCTACACCCCGCCCGCGAAGCACGCGCAGCACGCCGACGCCTACGACGGGGAGGTCGCGTACGCCGACGAGCTGCTCGGGCGGCTGCTCGCGCGGCTTCGCAGCGCCTCGGTCTACGACCGCGCGATCATCGCCGTGACCTCCGACCACGGCGAGGGGTTGATGGACCACGGCGAGCAGGAGCACGGCTTCTTCTTGTATCGCGAGGCGCTTCAGGTGCCGCTGGTCCTGCGGCTGCCGGGCGGCCGCAAGGCCGGCGCGCGCGTGGCGGGAGTGGCCGGGCAGGTCGATCTGGCCGCCACGTTGCTCGACCTCGCCGGCCTGCCCGCGGACGGCATGGACGGCGTCTCGCTGCGCCCGGCGATCGACACCGGCCGGACGCTGGCGCGCCCCGTCTACTCCGAGACCTTCTACCCTCGCTACCACTTCGGCTGGAGCGAGCTGCTGTCGGCGACCGAGGACCGCTACCGCTTCATCCGCGCGCCGAGGAGCGAGCTCTACGACCGGCTGCGCGACCCGCGCGAGCAGCAGGATCTCGCGGCGGGCCGGGCCGAGGCGGTCGCGGCGATGGGCTCGTGGCTCGAGCAGAAGGCGCAGCTGGCGGCGGCGGCGGCGCCCGCGCCCGTCTCGGCCGAGGCGCGCGAGGCGCTCGCCGCGCTCGGCTACGTTGGCGGCGGTGCGGTCGCGCCAGCAGCCTCCTCCGCCGCGCGTGCCGATCCCAAGGACAAGCTGGGCATCTACGCGATGTACCGGGAAGCCATGCAGCTGCGGCAGGAAGGCCGGGTCGAGGAGGCCCTCGCGGGCTTGCGCGCGGTGGTCGCCGACAGCCCGGGCCTGTTCGACGCCTGGCAGGCCCTCGGCACCAGCTACGCGAAGCTCGGGCGCGAGCGAGAGGCCGTCGCCGCGTTCGACGCCATCGTCCGGCAGGACCCCACGAACGCCGAGGCGCACATCGCGCTGGCGCGGATCCACGGCCTCGCGGGCCGGCGCGATCGCGCGGAGCAGCACGCCCGGCTCGCCTCGCAGCGGGAGCCCGGCCGCGGCTTCGAGACCCTGGCGCAGATCTGTCTCGACCAGAAGCGCCCGGCCGACGCCGCCCGCTACGCGCGCCAGAGCCTCGCGGCCGAGCCGGACCGCGTCATGAGCCGCTTCGTGCTCGCGACCGCCGAGCGCCTCGCGGGGCGCTACGAGGAGGCGGCCGCCGAGTACCGTCGGACGATCGAGAGCGCGAGCCGCCAGCAGGGCCTGCTGGTGCGGGGGATGCACGCCGGCCTCGCCGACTGCCTGGCACGGCTGGGCCGCGAGGCCGAGGCGGAGGCCGAGTTCCGCCAGGAGATCGCGCTCATCCCGTACTCGCGCGAGGCGCGCGTCGGGCTCGGGCTGCTGTTCCGCTCGCAGGGCCGGGACGCCGAGGCGCGCGACGCGCTCGCCGGGATCGTGACCGCCAACCCGCGCGCGGGCGCCGACGAGTACGTGGTGGTGGCGCGTACGCTCGCGACACTCGGCGATCTCGAGGCCGCCCGCGACTGGCAGGCCCGCGGCCGCACGCTCTACCCGTCCGACCCGCGGCTACGCTAGCGGCGTTCGGCGCAGGTTTCGTCGTCGTTGTCGGAGCGGAACGCCGCTTTCTGAGCCACTTCGTCTGCACTCGCGGGCTCCTATAATGAGCCGCGGACTCCGCCACGATCGAAGCCAGCGAACCGGAGGCGACCCTCGACGCCCCCCAGTTCGCGCTCGAGGCGGAGCTGGAACGCCTGCTGCACGCGCCCGTCCAGGTCGTGGCGCTGAATCGGGCATCGGCCGACCTCGTGCACCGCGTCCTGCGCGACGGACGGCTGGTGCTCGACCGCGACCGGGCCGCCCGGATCCGCTTCGAGGTTCGCTCGCGCAATGAGTACTTCGACATGGCGCAGGTCCGCGCCCTGTACCGGCGTTACCCGGTGCCGACACGCTCCGGGCTCGATCGCGTCGCGGAGCCCAAGCGTTGACAGACGCCGAGCTGGTCGCCAAGAAGCTGGCGTTCATAGAGACGTGCGTTCGAGAGCTGAAGACCCTCGCCCGGCCGGAGCTGATTGCCGAGGACGTCCGGGAGCAACGCTTCGTCGAGCACACGCCCCGTTCGTCGAAGGGCGGGCTTGCGTCCCGAGCGATCAACTCGTTCTGGAACGAGTAACGAAAAGTAGCGCTCGCCAGACAGTGCACGCGGAGGGAGTGCCCAGGAAACGAGGACTGGGGGGCCGGGACAGCGCCAACGGACAACGGGACGACGAGCAGCGGAAAAGGGACAGACGAAGTCAGGTCCCGGGCTCTTCAGCGAACGAGCCCGGGACCTGACATGACGTCAGAAGCCGAAAGTCGCGCCGAGGCGGAAGATGCTCGGGTTCAGCACCTCGTCGATCCGGTTGTAGGCCGTGCTGTTGGCCTGGCGGATCCGGATCAGGACCTGGCCGGAGTTCGCCACGTTGAACCACTCGCCGGCCAGCGTGAAGTACGCCTGCTTGCCGAAGCGGAACGTCTTGGCGAGCCTGAGGTCGAAGTCCCAGACGTTGCCGTAGCGCTCCGACTCGACCGTCGGCGTCGCCGCGACGCGGATCGTGCCGTCGCCGCCCGCCGCGATGTTGAGGAACACCGGCTTCAGCCCACCCTGGCGGCCCCAGGCCGTGCCCGAGAGGTCGATGCCCCAGGGCAGCTGGTAGAGACCGTTCGCGTAGAACTGCCACTTCTGGCCGGTGTAGTAGAGCGCGCCCTTGCCGGAGCCGCCGCTGCGGAGCGCGACCTGGTCGCCGTCCACCAGGTTGTCCTCCTCCCACGGCGTCGGGTTGCCGTTGTAGGCCTGGTTGTTGGTGACGTTCTGCGTCCAGTCGCCGTAGGTGAACGCCACGCGGGCCATCCACTTGTTCGACAGGCGCTTGTTGAGCGTCAGCTCCAGGCCCTTGTAGCTCGTCGAGTAGCCGTCACGGTTGGTGACGAGCCGTCCGGACCGGCCGGCCGTAACGAGCGCCGGATTGGGCGTGTAGCTGAAGGCCGTGTAGCCGTTCTGCGAGACGGGTGCGTTCGCGGTGTAGTCCGACTCGCGCATCAGCGGGCAGGTGGCCTTGGTCGGGTTGGTCGGGTCGCTGCACGCGCCGGAGAAGCGATAGCCCTGGTTGGCCGCGAAGTCGTTCGTGCTCCAGTTGTTCGCCTTGCGATAAGTGAACGCGACGCCGGCCGCGAAGCTCGCGCCCAGCTCACGGTCGAGGCCGATGATGAACTCGTCGTCCGAGCGGGGCTTCCGGTCGCGGTCGATCTTGTTGACCGTGTCGGCCGAGACGGAGCCGGGGTTCGCCAGGTTGACCGACGACGAGTAGCGCACGCTGCTGAAGTCCACCTCGCCAGGCTGCACGAAGCGGTCGCCGTTCGTGTCGTTCCAGCCGTAGGCGATGTAGCCGACGGCCGTCGGGTTCTCGACGCTGACGTTGCCGAACGCCAGCTGCGAGTAGTAGCGCGCGTACGAGGCGCGCGCGATCGTGCGGCGCGACTCGTCGAGCGCGTAGCTCACGCCCACGCGCGGCGAGAGCGTCTTCCAGTCCTGGAGGTCCGAGTCGTTGCCGGGGAACTCCGCGGACGGCAGCCGCTCCGGGAACGCCGGGTTCGCCGGCGCCGTGCTCACGTTGTTCCGGGCGCTCTGGCCGTCGTAGCGCAGGCCCGCGTTGAACGTGAAGCGGTCCTTCGTGAACATGTCGCCGAGGTAGAAGTTCAGGTACTTGCCGGAGTAGTTGGTGTCACGGCCGCGGTAGACGCGCGTGACGATGTTCGTCGGGCTGTTGATGTAGCCGGTGAGCCCGTTGCCGCTGTACGCCGTGACCGAGTTGGTCTTCATGTCGCGGTAGGAGAAGCCGAACTTCAGCTCGTGGCTGCCGCCCAGTCCCTGGAAGAAGTAGCTGCCGTCGCCGGTCAGGTTCTTCTGCGGGCGCACCGCGAGGTACGTGTAGAACGTGCCGAGCGCCTGGCTCGCCACCGAGTCGAGCGTGTAGCTCTTCTCGAGGTCGCCGCGCGGCGCGAGCGCGAAGCCGGTGTCGTAGTACATGCCCTTCAGCGAGAAGAACAGGTTCGGCGAGAAGGTGTGGTCGACCTGCAGCTTCCACAGGCCGCCCGGCAGCCCGCCGTCGGTGTAGGCGTTGTCCTGGTTCCACAGGAAGCCGTCTTCTTCCTGGAAGCCGCTGCCCGGCGAGCGGCCGAACTTCTGCTTGCTGCCGAGGAAGTAGAAGGCCGACACCATCGTGTTCGAGCTGGCCTGCCAGTTGAGCTTGCCGTTGTAGGACGGCAGCAGCGTGTCGTCAGGCGTGTTCGTGAGCCTCCACAGCTTGATGTCCTGCTTGCCGTAGCTGCCGTAGAACCACAGCTTGTCCTTGATGATCGGGCCGCCGAGGTCGAAGCCGTAGTCCTTGATGCTGTTGATGCGGTCGCCCTGGTCGCGGAAGGTGCCGTCCGAGTTGCGAAGGCGCGGGTCGATCGCGAGGTCGTTGGGCGTGTAGGGCGACTGCGCCTGGTCGCTGATGTTGCCGAAGGACATGCTCTCGTCGGCGATCATGTAACGCGCGCTGCCGTGGAAGGCGTTCGTGCCGCGCCGCGTGGTCAGGTTGATACCGGCGCCGCCCGTGGCCATCGACAGGTCGGTTCCGCCGGTGGTGACCGTGATCTCCTGGAACGCGCCGAAGTCGAAGTACGTCGGCGACGCGCCGGTGGCGGACATGTCGGTCACCACCATCCCGTCCAGGTTCCAGGTGTTCTCGGCGCTGGTCTGGCCCTTGGACGACGAGGTGGCCTGCTGGCCGTTCTCGTTGCCGGCGATGTTGACGCGGTCGACCATCACGCCCGGGACGGCCTTCAGCACGCCCCAGGGGTCGCGGGCGTTCGGGACCTTCTCGAGCTCGTCGGTGGTCATGGTGGTGGCGGTGCCGCGGCGCTTGCTGTCGACGAGCGGCGTCTCGGCCTGGACTTCGACGGTCTCCGCGACGCCCGAGACCTTCATCCCGAACTCGAGCTCGACGTTCTCGCCCGTCGTCACGCGGATCTTGCGGGCCGTGGAAGCGAAGCCCGCCAGGGACAATGTCACCGTGTATTCACCACGGTTGAGGCTGAGGAAGCGGAATGCGCCGTCCGCGCCGGTCACCGTCGAGCGAGTGCCGAACTCGCTGGTGATCGTGGCGTTGACGCCCGGAAGCACCGCGCCGGACTCGTCCTTCGCGATGCCGTAGACGTTGCCCGTGGCGATCTGGGCCGAGGCCGCGCCCGAAAGGGCGAGGACCAGGCCGAGCGCCAGGGCCAGGATCTTCTTGGTCACTGCTATACCTCCCTCAGGTCCGAAATCGGACCTGGTTCAATACTCCGGACGGACACAGGAGTTTGGTCAGTGAGTCAGCAACCTGTATGCCAATCGGCTGAACGCGGAGAAAGTTCCGCAAACGCTCGTCAACACGGGGAGTGGGCAATACGCGCGCACGCGCCCAGGCGCGCGATCTGATCCAGTCGAGCGAAGGCGGTTCAATAAGCCGAAGCTCGCGCAGCGAAACGTCCAATGTCTTGGCTTACTTACGAGACCATCACACTGACACTTATGTTCAAGTCATTGGCGACTCGTCCAACAAATTGGCCTCGCAACGTGGCGCGCGCGACGCGACCAACGGACGAGTCGAGATGCGCGGGACAGCTGGACGGCGGGAGGAACCGAAGGCTGAAGTCACGGAGCCGGCTGGGGGGTCTGGGGGGGCCCTCAGCCCCCCCAGCTCAAAGGACGCAGGGAAGCGCCGGGATAAACCGGCAAGGTGTGGCGGATGAAAGAGCCGCGCGC
>CAZMRX010000049.1:0-21255 GCA_964568755.1 uncultured Acidobacteriota bacterium
CGCTGGGGGCCGTGCGTGGCGTCGGTCTGGCCGTGGGGGGGGCGCACCCGGCGCCGCGCGCTGCGCTTCTGGGGCGGCGTGTTGACCACCAGGCGCCCGCCCGGCTTGGTGACGCGCGCGAGCTCGCGCGCGAAGCCGGCCTCGTCGGGCACGTGCTCGAGCATGTCCACGACGACGACGCGGTCGAACGCGGCGTCGGCGAACGGCAGCCGGTCTCCGGCCACAAGCTGAACCTCGCCGGACACCAGCGAGCGGATCGACGCGACGGCCTCCTCGGTGAGATCGCCAGAGGCCCACGAGCCACCGCGCTCGCGCAGCAGCAGGCTGACCACGCCGTTGTCGGAACCGAGGTCCAGGCAACGCAGGCCTTCCGTGGGACCCAGCGAGCGGACCAGCTCCTGGAGCTTCCGCTGCTTGAGCACGGAGCGCCGGAACAGCGCGAGCGCCCAGTCGCGCGGCGAGGCGGGCTCAGCCACGCCGCTCGAGCCTCAGCACGACCGGGGAGCCGAAGGCGGACGTCAAGCCGAGCGCCTCAGCCGCGCCCTCGAGAGTCCGGGCGATCGTGGCCGAGCCGAGCGCGCGGTGGAGCGCCATCGGGGCGAGGAACTGGGGGCGGCGACCCGTGGGGGCGTAGCCGTGCGACGCGAAGGCGGTCTCGATTTCGCGGTCGCCGAACACCCTGAACGGCCGGGTGTCGCCCTCGACTCCCTGCTTGAGGCCGAACAAGGGGCCCGAGACGGCGTTGACGCTTCGGCGCGTGGGGTAGTCCACGAGCACGGCCGCGCGGGCCAGGCGCGCGAGTGTCGCCACCAGCTCGGGCACGCGGTGCACGTGGGGCAGGAGACGCAGCGACAGCACGAGGTCGTAGGAGCGGTCGGGCAGTCCGGGCTCGAGCAGGTCGGCGGCCACGAAACGTGCGCGGCCCGAGCTCGTCCACTCCCGGACGCGGGCCTCACACGCGGGATCGCTGCCGAGAACCGTGACCGCGTAGCCCGCATCCACGAGCGGCCCCGTGACCTGCCCGTGGCCACCGCCCACGTCCAGGACGCTCGCGCCCGGCCACGGGCGCGCCAGCTCCAGCACGGCCGCGCTCTGCCGCTCCAGGAAGAAGCTGCCGACCGCTCCGCGGAAGCGGCGGGCATACGCGTCGGACGAGGTGAGGACGTCGGCGTCCTCGCGCGGGGCCACCAAGGCTCAGCCCTTGGCGGCTTCCTTGGCCTCCCGCATCAGGTCCACGAGCGCGCGCGTCAGGTCGTTGTCGGTGAGGATTCCGACCACGCGGCCCCCGGCGACGACCGGCAGCGCTCCGTACTTCGTGTTGAGCATGATCTCGGCCGCCTCCATCAGCGGGGTGTCGGCGGTGGTCGTGACCGGCTTCGAGATCATGATGCGCGAGATCGGCGTGCCCTCCATGACGCGGGCGAAGTCCTCCTGCGAGTCGGTGAGCGTCGACGGCTCGGCGCGCTTGATGTCGCCCTCGGTGATCAGGCCCACCAGCATGCCGCCGACCGCGACCGGGAGGCGCCGCACGCCGCGCAGCCGGATGATCTCGAGCGCCCGCATCAGCGGCTCCTCGGGCTCCAGCGTGATCGGGTTCTCCGTCATGTAGTCCGAGACCAGGAGGCTCGCGAGCTTCATCCGAGAATGGTACACCCGGGGCTGTCCCGCCTCGGTCGACGGGTCAGCTGCCCGGCGGGGGGGAGGGCGGGGGAAAGGCCGGCGCTGGGGACGCTGCCGGTGCCGCCGAGGGGTCGGACGGGGCCAACGTGGCGTCTTCAGGATCTTCGTCGTCCGAAAGCAGCTCAGCCGGGGGCTCCGCCCCCAGCGGGGCGACGTCGCGCCCGATGTAGCCCGCCTGCCCCATGAGCCACAGCACGCGGCGCGTGGCGCGCTCGTGGCGCGCCGCCGACACGCGCGGGTTGATGCGCCTCGGGTTCGGGATCATGGCCGCGAGGCCGGCGGCCTCCGCCTCCGAGAGCTCGGCCGCGGGCTTGGCGTACCAGTGCCGCGCCGCCGCCTCGCAGCCGAAGACGCCGTCGCCCCACTCGATCACGTTCAGGTAGAGCGCGAGGATGCGCGCCTTGGACAGGTCCTGCTCGAGCCAGCGCGTCACCACCAGCTCGCGCAGCTTGCGGACGGGCGTCTTGCGTGTGCCGAAGTACAGGTTCTTGGCCAGCTGCTGCGTGATCGTGCTCCCGCCCCGCGCGAAGCGGCCCTTCTCGACGTTCTTCTCCAGCGACTCCTGGATCGCCTTCCAGTCGACGCCCTCGTGCCCGAAGAACTTCTGGTCCTCGGAAGCCAGCACCGCGTGGATCAGGTGGCGTGAAACCTGCGCGAGCGGCACCGCGACCTGGGTCGTTCGCGCCCGGCGCCCCCTGGCGCGCGCCTCCTCCTCGCGCTGCAGCATCAGGCAGGTCTTGCCGGGGTTCCGCTTCTGGAGCGCCCGCACCTCGGAGCGCGCGGGCAGCCCGGCCCACACCCAGACCCCGAACGCGACCGAGGCCAGGAGCGCCGCCACGACGAGCCGGCGCAGGAGCCGCCGCAGGGGCCGTTTCATGACGACGGCGGTATACCATGAGACGAGGCGGCCGCACCGGCAGTCGGAAGCGAGGCGACGTGGATTTCGAGCTGAGCGACGAGCAGCAGCTGCTGCGCAAGACGGTGCGCGAGTTCGCAGACGCCGAGCTCGCGCCGCACGCGCGCGAGTGGGACGAGAAGCAGGAGTTCCCCCGCGAGATCTTCGCTCGGCTGGGCGATCTCGGTGTCGCCGGGGCGTGCTGGCGCGAGGAGTACGGCGGCTCCGGGCTCGGGACGCTCGACTGGGCGATCGTGATGGAGGAGCTCGCGCGCGGCGACGCCGGCGTCGCGCTGTCGCTCGCGGCCCACCACGGCCTGTGCTCCGCGCACATCCATCTCGCCGGCAGCGAGGAGCAGAAGCGCCGCTGGCTGCCGCCGCTCGCGCGCGGCGAGCAGGTGGGCTGCTGGGGGCTCACGGAGCCCGGCTCGGGCTCCGACGCCGGCGGCATGCGCACGACCGCGGTGCGCGACGGCCAGCACTGGGTGCTGAACGGCTCCAAGAACTTCATCACCAACGGGCGCATCGCGGACACGGCGGTGGTGATGACGGTGACCGACCGCTCCGCGGGCAAGAAGGGCATCTCGGCGATCGTCGTGGAGCGCGGCACGCCCGGCTTCCGCTCCGGGCGCAAGGAGGACAAGCTGGGCGTGCGCTCGTCCGACACCTCCGAGCTGGTGTTCGAGGACTGCCGGGTGCCGCTCGCCAACCTGGTCGGCGAGGAGGGCCAGGGCTTCGTCGACACGCTGCGCATCCTGGACAAGGGGCGCATCGGCATCGCGGCCTTCTCGCTGGGGATCGCGCAAGCCGCGTTCGAGGCTTCGCTGCGCTACGCGCGCGAGCGCAGGCAGTTCGGCCACCCGATCGCCGACTTCCAGGCGATCCAGTTCAAGATCGCGGAGATGGCCGTGAAGCTGGACGCCGCGCGGCTGCTGACCTGGCGCGCCGCGACGCTCGCGGACCTCGGCAAGCCGCACTCGGCCGAGTCGTCGATGGCCAAGCTCTACGCGAGCGAGGCCTCGGTCGAGATCGCGCTCGAGGCGATCCAGATCCACGGCGGCTACGGCTACATCAAGGAGTACCCGGTCGAGCGCCACCTGCGCGACGCCAAGCTCGGCACCATCGGCGAGGGCACGAGCGAGGTGCAGCGGCTGGTGATCGCGCGCCTCCTGCTCGGGCTGCGGCCGGTGGTTCGCTAGTGGCGGCGGCCCCCGCAGAGCTCGCGAGCCTCGTCGCGGGCGTGCGCGCGGGGGACACCCGCGCGGTCGCGCGCGCGATCAGCCAGGTCGAGAACGAGGCCGCGCTCTCGCAGTCACTGCTGGCCGCGCTCTTCCCGCACGCCGGCCGCGCGCTCGTGGTCGGGGTCACCGGCCCGCCCGGCGCCGGCAAGTCGTCGCTGGTGGACCGGCTGACGGCGCTGCTGCGGGCCGAAGGGCGCAGCGTCGGCATCGTCGCCGTGGACCCGAGCTCGCCCTTCAGCGGGGGCGCCATCCTCGGCGACCGGATAAGGATGCAGGCGCACGCCACCGACCCCGGCGTCTTCATCCGTTCGATGGCCACCCGCGGGCACCTGGGCGGCCTGGCCGCCGCCACCGACCACGTGGTCACGGTTCTCTCGGCCGCGGGCAAGGACGTGATCCTGGTCGAGACGGTCGGAGTCGGCCAGGACGAGGTCGAGATCGTGGGCACGGCCGACGTCAGCGTGGTGGTGCTCGTGCCGGGGCTGGGCGACGAGGTGCAGGCGCTCAAGGCCGGCATCATGGAGATCGCCGACGTCTTCGTCGTGAACAAGGCCGACCGCGACGGGGTCGACCGGGTGGTGGCCGAGATCGAGTCGATGCTGTCGCTCGTCCCGACGGGCGCGGTCCCGCCCGCGATCGTTCGGACGGTCGCGACCCGCGACGAGGGCACGCGCGCGCTGGTTGACGCGGTCGTGGCCTTTCACGAGCGCGCCAGGGGCTCGGGTGCGCTCGCGCGCAAGCGCCGAATGACCCTCGCCCGCCAGCTCCAGGACGCGGTCACGCGGCGCCTGGCGCAGCGGGCCTTCGGGGCGCTTCGTCCCGGGGAGCACGACGCGCTGGTCGAGCGGCTGGTGAAGCGCGAGCTCGATCCGTGGAGCGCGGCGGAGGAGTTGGTGGAAAGGGCGGTTCGCGCGTGAAGATCCTGAAGATCGACCACCTCGGCATCGCGGTGAAGTCCCTGGCGGAGGCCGCCTCCGCCTACGAGGCGCTCGGCTTCCAGGTGTCGCAGACCCACGACGTGCCCACCGAGAAGGTGAAGGCCGCGTTCCTGGGCGTGGGGGAGTCGCAGCTCGAGCTGCTGGAGCCGACCGAGCCGGGCTCGGTGATCGCCCGCTTCCTGGAGAAGCGTTCGGGGCTGCACCACGTGTGCGTGCTGGTCGACGACATCGACGCGGCGCTCGCCGAGCTGAAGCAGCGCGGCGTGCCGCTCGTCGACGAGACGCCGCGGATCGGTGCGGGCGGCTGCCGCGTCGCCTTCGTGCACCCGAGGGCCGCCTGCGGCGTCCTGCTCGAGCTCAAGCAGGAAGCGGAGCGCCGGTAGCCAACCCCTTCCGGGCGGCTGCGATGCCAAGATTCAAGACCTGACCCCGGGTCGCGGCCTCGCAAATGATCCGGGTTAGTATCGCCGGTCGGCCGGGGATGCCCGGTCCGCGACGAGGAGCGACGACGCAATGAGCGAGCGAGCGGCGATCGGGATCATCGGGGGCACCGGGCTCTACCAGATGGAGGGCTTCACGGACGTCCGAGAGGTCGTGGTCGAGACTCCGTTCGGGCCGCCCTCGGACGCGCTGATGCTCGGCCAGCTCGAGGGCCGCACGGTGGCGTTCCTGCCGCGCCACGGCCGCGGCCACCGCATCCTGCCCCACGAGCTCAACTTCCAGGCCAACGTCTTCGCGATGAAGTCGCTCGGCGTGGAGTTCCTGCTCTCGGTCTCGGCGGTGGGATCGCTGAAGGAGCGCTACGCGCCGCTCGACATGCTGGTCCCCGACCAGCTGATCGACCGCACCCAGCAGCGCCGCTCGACGTTCTTCGGCCGCGGGCTCGTGGCCCACGTCGCGTTCGCGCACCCCTTCTGCCGCGTGCTGTCGGGGCTGATGCTCGAGGGCTGCGAGGCGGCGGGGGCGCGGCACCACGCGGGCGGGACCTACGTGTGCATCGAGGGGCCGCACTTCTCGACCTACGCCGAGTCGGAGCTGTACCGCTCGTGGGGCGCGGACGTGGTCGGGATGACGAACCTGCAGGAGGCCAAGCTCGCGCGCGAGGCGGAGATCTGCTACGCGACGCTCGCCATGGTGACCGACTACGACTGCTGGCACCCCGAGCACGACGCGGTCACTGCCGACAGCGTGATGAAGGTGCTGGGCCAGAACGTCGCGACGGCGCGCGCGGTGCTGCGCGCGGTCGTGCGCCGGCTTCCGCTGCCGCGCGAGTGCGAGTGCGAGCACGCGCTGCGCCACGCGCTGCTGACGTCGCCCGAGCGGGTGCCCGAAGGCGTGAAACGCGAGCTCGAGCCCATCGTGGGCCGCTACCTGAGGTAGTCCGAGATGTCGATCCTGGTCGTCGGAAGCGTCGCCTACGACACCGTCGAGACGCCGCTCGGCCGCGCCGAGCGCGTGCTCGGGGGCAGCGCGTCCTTCTTCTCCGTCGCCGCCTCCTTCTTCGCGCCCGTGAACCTGGTGGGCGTCGTGGGCGACGACTTCGGCGACGCGCAGCTCGCGGCTTTCCGCGACCGCGCGATCGACGTCGCCGGGCTCGAGCGGATGGCGGGCAAGACCTTCCACTGGCAGGGCAGGTACTCGCAGGACTTGAACTCGCGCGACACCATCTGCACCGACCTGAACGTGTTCGAGTTCTTCGAGCCCAAGATCCCGGAAGGCTACCGGCGCTCCGAGCTGGTCTTCCTCGGCAACATCGACCCCGGGCTGCAGCGGCGGGTGCTCGAGCAGGTGGAGCAGCCGCGGCTCGTCGCGTGCGACACGATGAACTTCTGGATCAAGGGCAAACCCAACGAGCTGCGCGAGACGCTCGCGAAGGTGCAGGTGCTGCTGATCAACGACCAGGAAGCGCGCGAGCTCTCGGGCGAGTGGAACCTGGTCCGCGCCGCGCGGGCGATCCGGGCGATGGGGCCGCGGACGCTGGTGGTGAAGAAGGGCGAGCACGGCGTCCTGATGTTCACCGACCAGGGCTCCTTCTCGGCCCCCGCGTTGCCGCTCGAGCACGTGGTGGACCCGACGGGGGCCGGCGACACCTTCGCGGGCGGCTTCGTCGGCTTTCTCGCGAGCGCCCCCGCGCTCGACGAGGCCACGCTGCGTCAGGCCGTGGTGATGGGCAGCACGCTCGCGTCCTTCTGTGTCGAGGCCTTCAGCCTCGACCGGCTGCTGACGCTGACGCGGCCCGAGATCGACGCACGCTACGGGGTGTTCGAGACGCTGACGCGGTTCGAGAGCCTGTAGCTACTGAGACGCGCCGGCTTCGGCTTGCTCGAGCATCGTGTTGACGATGGTGAGCAGCTTGTTCGCGGTGAAGGGCTTGTTGATGTACATCACCGCGCCCGACTCGAAGCCCTCGGCGAGCGCCTCGCCGCCGCCCTTGGCGGTCAGGAAGATCACCGGGATCGCCTTGGTGCGGCCGTCCTGCTTGATCTGGCGGCACACCTCGAAGCCGTCCTTGTCGGGCATCATCACGTCCAGCAGCACGAGGTCGAAAGCCTGCTCGCGCAGCAGCTTGAGCGCCTCCTCGCCGCCGCCGGCCGTCGTCACGACAAAGCCCTTCTGCTCGAGGATCGTGCGCTCGAGGCTCAGGATGTTCTCGTCGTCGTCGACGACCAGGATTCGCTTGGCCATTCCTCACCGGGCCGAAGTGCTCGGGCGGCGGGATTCTAGCACCGAACCACGGCCGGGGCCGGCGCTCACGGCAGCACGACCTCGCCGCAGACCCCGCTCTGGGCGCAGGCCTTGAAGGTGCCCGAGCCGTAGGCGAAGGCGAGGTACTGGTTGTCGGGGTGGTTGAGGCACGCCGTCCCCCCGTCCGGCCCGTTGCAGCGCTTCCCGTTCGCCGACCAGGTGGGGCCGGCGCGGCCGGTGTCGGAGGCCCGGCCCACGCGCGCGGCCTCGCACGCCTGCCGCTCGGGGTGCCCCTCGCCGCGCACGGGGCAGAAGGTGCGTCCGTCGGTGAAGCCGATCCTCTTGCAGTACGCGGCGTCCGGTCCGACGATCGGGGTCGAGTCGAGAAGCGCGCGATCCCCGGCCGCGCCGTGCAGCTTCACGTTCATCCGCGAGATCGGGGGCGGCACCGGCTCGCCGCAGCTGCCGGAAACGCCGCCGCCTCCTCCCGGGATCGCGGGAACGGGGTCGGCTTCGGGCTCCGTGCCCGGGACGGGAGTCGGCGTGGGCTGGGGTGCGGGCACCGTCGGCACCAGCGCGACGTCGGGACCGGGATCGGGCCGTGTGGGCGCTGCCGGCTCACCGCCGCCGCAGCTGAAGACCGCGAGACAGCCGGCGAGCGCGAGAGCGAGCGGCCGCGCCGAGCGCCGCTCCCCGAGGATCAGCGAGCGACGGTGACGTCCCCGCAGACGTCGTTCTTGCCGCACGCCTTGTAGAGCCCGCTCTGGTACGCGATCACCTGGTACTGGTTGTCCGGGTGGTTCTCGCACACCGGCCGCCCGCTGCACATGGCCCCGTCGACGAACCAGGTCGGACCCGAGCGCCCGGTGTCGCGGGCGCGGCCGGTCACGTAGAGCTCGCATGCCTCACGCTCGGGATGCCCCTCCACTCGCACGGGACAGAAGCTCCGGCCATCGGTGAAGCCGATCTTCGCACAATAAGCCACGTCCGGTCCGACGAGGGGCGTCGAGTCCAGCAGCCAGTGGTTGTCGCCGCGCTGGTGGACCTTGACGTTGACCTGGGCGAGCGCGGGCGGCAGCGGGGCGCCGCAGCCGCCGCTGTCCGTCGGCGCCGAAGGCGTCGCCGACGGATCCGGCGAGGCCCCGGGGTCGGGCGTCGGGCTCGGCGCCGGGGTGGGCCCGCCGAGTATCGGCGTGGGCGTCGGGCTGGGGTTCGAAGGCGTCGTGGCCGTGGGCGGCCTCGGCTCCGGTGTGGGCTCCGGGACCGTCGGGCTGCCGAGCGAGCCGCAGGCCCATGCCGCGAGACAGCAGGAGAGGACCGCGGCGGACGCGGCCCGCCCGCTCAATGCCCGTACCACCTGACGACGGTCACACGCGGGCCGCCGGGTGTCAAGCAACCGCGTCCTCAGCGGTCCACCTGCACGGTGCCGCACACGCCCCCGTCGCGCGAGCAAGCCTTGTAGGACCCGCTGCCGTAGGCGTACAGCGAGAACTGGTTCTCGGTGTGGTTCTCGCAGTCGCCCGCGGCCCCGGTGCAGTACTTGCCGTTGCGCGTCCACGTCGGCCCGGGGCGGCCGGTGTCGTGCGCGTTTCCCCCGAGCGCGTAGACCTCGCAGGCCAGGCGATCCGACGTGCCCTCCGTGCGGACCGGGCAGTCGATGCGGCCGTCGGTGAATCCGATCTTCGCGCAGTACTCCCGGTCGTGCACGATCGGCGTCGAGTCGAGCGTCCACATGTTCGGGCCCCGGATGTGGATCTTGGCGTTGATGTTCCACAGCGGCGGCGGGAGCGGGTTGCCGCAGCCGCCCGCGCTCGGCGGCGGTGTCGCCGCCGGTGTGGGCGTCGGGGTCGGAGCCGGCGCGGGCCCTGGAGTCGGCGTGGGCGCCGGCTTCGGGGTCGGCGTGGCCGTGGGAATCGTCGGAATCGAGACCTTGAGCACGCCCGAAGCGGGCGCCTTGGGCGACGCGCTCGGGGCCGTCGGCAGCTCTTCCGTGATCGTGTGGCAGCCAGCCAGAACGAGGGCGGCGGCGGCCATCGCGTAAGCGATTCGCTTCATCAGGACCCCTTGCCTAGAATTCACCTGACAAGGTCACACACAAATTACGACTCTGTCAAGCTTTTTTAGCCCTGGTGGGCCCTGTGCCGCTCCAAGCCGGCCTAGCGTCAGCGCAGGTGGGACGCGACGATCTCGGCTGCCCGAGCCGAGGCCCCGGGGCCCCCGAGCCGGGTGCGCACCTCGGCGAGGCCCGCCTGGACGAGCGAGCGGTGGTCGCCGTCATCCAGGAGGCGGCCCACCTCCTGGGCTACGGCCTCCGGCCGGAAGTCGCCCTGGATCAGCTCGCTCAGCACGCGCCGCCCAGCGATCAGGTTCGCCATCGCGTAGTGGGGCACGTGCACGAAGGGTCGGCCCAGCGCGTAGCTGAGCGGCGACACCCGATAGACCACGACGCAGGCGAGGTCGAGGAGCGCGGCTTCCACGGTGGCCGTGCCCGATGCGACGATGCCCGCCGCGGCCGCGCCCATCAGGGCGTGGGCCTGGCCCTCGACCATCGTGACGGGCAGGCCGCCGAGCGCCGCGCGCAGGCGCTCGGGCGCAAGCCCTGGCGCCACGGCGAGCGCGGGCTGCAATGCGGGACGCGTCTCGCACAGGATGCGCAGCGCTCCCGCGATGGGCGGCAGGTTGTAGTCGATCTCCTGGCGCCGGCTGCCCGGCAGCACCGCGAGGACCGGTCGGCCGGGGTCGAGTCGCTGCGCGGCCAGGAACGCCCGCGGATCCTCGGCCGGCCGGGCGACCTCGACGAGCGGGTGGCCCACGAACGTCGCGCGGACGCCCGCGTCCCGGTAGAAGCTCTCCTCGAACGGGAAGATCACGATCATGTGCTCGACGCACTCGCGGACCGTGCGCATCCGCCCACGCCGCCAGGCCCAGAGCTGCGGCGACACGTAGTACACGACCGGGATGCCGCGGCGGCGCAGCTGCTTCGCGAGCCTCAGGTTGAACCCGGCGTAGTCGACGAGCACCGCGAGCGCCACGGGCTCCCGGTCGACCTCGCGAAGCAGCGCGCGGAAGACCGCGCGCAGCCGGCGCAGGTGCCGCAGCACCTCCACCAGGCCGACCACCGCGAGCTCGCTCACGTGCGCGACGAGCCGGGCGTCCTGCGCGCGCAGCCGGTCGCCCCCCAGGCCGAAGACGTCGATCGGCCCGGCGCGCTCGCGCAGCTGCCGCACCAGCTCGCCCGCGTAGAGGTCTCCCGAGGGCTCGCCGCACGAGACGAGCAGCCGTCGGCGCGAGGACGGTCCGGGTGCGGGGCTCACGCGCTCAGGAGTATAGGTCGCGGCGGCGAAACGGCAGTGCGAGCAGGTGAAAGAGCGTGAGCGCCACGATCGCGCACACGCCGATGTACACGGGCCAGGGCCCCATCCAGTCGAGCGGCGTCGCGACGGTCGGCTTGTGCCGCAGGTACATGAAGTTCGTGCCGAGCGCCAGGTTCACGAGGCCCACGAGAGTCGCCCAGGCCGCCGTGATGGCGAGCATGCGCCAGGGCGCTCCCGGCCGCGGCCGCAGCTCGAGGCCGAAGACCAGCAGGAGCCCCGCCACGAGCACGAGCCCGTGGAGGCCGAAGAACACCACGAACTCCCAGCGCGGGAAGCCCCAGGGCAGCTCGGGAGTCAGCATCGCCAGCAGCGTGCCCGAGCCGGCCCAGAAGTAGACCACCTCCGCAGCGGCGCGCCTCGGCCGCAGCAGCGTCACCACGGCCAGCACCATCGCCGCATCGCACAGCTCGAGCGGCAGCAGCGTCTTCCACGTGAGCCAGCCCTCGCGCGCCGCCACGAGCAGCTCGAAGGCCAGCAGCCCGGCGATCCCGGCGGCGAGCGCCCGGCACACGAGCGCGGCGCGTCCGGGGCGGGCGCGCGCCAGCGCGACAAGGGCCGCCGCGAGGATGGCGACGCACGCGAGCGCGCCCATGTGAGCGGCGCCGAACGGCACGAAGACGGGAGTATCGCGCAGAGCTCGGATCGTACGCCCGCACGCCCACTCGAGCCACGCTCGTGGTGGGGCGGTTGCCGCCGGCAGGCCACACCCTGTGTCCGCAGCAAGGGACGAACCCCGGCTGGCCGCCCATTCGTCGCACGGGGTTAGACTCGTCGAATCAGCGGCTTGGCGACGGCGGGCCGAGGACGGAGATCGGCACGCGCGTTGCAGCAGTCCCTGGTGGTGACGACCGGACGATGGAGGCGAACATGAGCGCTCGAACGGGCCGATTCCTTCTGGCGGCAGGCCTGGCGCTGGCTCCGGCCCTGCTGCTTGCCCAGGACCGCGCCGTGCCCCGCGGAGACGGCGGGGGTGGCGGCTCGCGCGGCGGGGACGCCGGCTCGCGGCACACGTCGCCGTCGGCGGGCGTCAGCTCCAGCGGATCGAGCTCGAGCGGGTCGAGCTCGGGCTACTCCGCGCCGTCCGTCGCCGAGCGGCGCCATCCGCGCGCAGGCACCGGGCACGGGAGCGGCGGCTACTACCCGGGCTATCCGGGGTATCCCGGCTACGGCTGGGGCGGCGGCTGGTACTACCCGGGCTACGGCGGCTACTGGTGGCCTTACGGTTACTACGGCTGGTACGGCAGCTACTGGGGCGGCTACCCCGGCGGCTTCGGCGGCGGCGCGGTCTACTACTCCGGCAGCGGTGGCGGCGACGGCGCCTCGCTTCGCGTGCTGGTCGATCCCGCGGAGGCGCGCGTCTACGTGGACGGCTACTACACCGGCGTGGTGGACGACTTCGACGGCCTGCTGCAGCGGCTGCACGTCTCGCCTGGGCGTCACGAGATCACGCTGAAGCTCGAGGGCTACAAGACCCACCGCATGCGCGTTTACGTCGGCCCCGACGCGACCCTGAAGCTGCACCACGAGATGCAGAAGGGCGTGGGCGAGACCTCCGAGGACCTGACGGGCGGCGCGCCGCTGCCGGAGCGCGAGGTGCGGCGCCAGAGCGACGATCGCGAGGACGAGGACCGCTCGCTCGAGGCCGAGGACGCGCGGGGCGGCGCGCCGGCCGACTACGGGAGGCTGCAGCTCAGCGTGCAGCCGGAGGACGCCTCGGTCTACATCGACGGGGCGTTCCGCGGGACCGCGCGCGAGGCCTCGTCGCTGCGTCTCGCGCCGGGGCGCCATCGGATCGAGGTCGTGCGCCCGGGCTTCCGCACGGCGGAGACCGACGTCGAGATCCCGGCGGGCGAAACCACCCGACTGAAGGTGACGCTGGAGCGGCCCGCGATCTGACCTGGATCCACCGCGAGCGAGACGAATGGGGGGAGAAACAGACGCAGGGGGTCTCTGGACTGGTTCTGCGGGGGGCTGAGCGCCCCCCGGGCCCCCGCTGGCGTCAGGGCATGCCGGCGGCGCTCGCTGCGGCGGCGCCGCCGAACAGCTGGCGGAAGATGCGCCCGGCCACGGCGGACGCGCCGTGGCCGCTGCCGTGCTTGAGGAACACCACCACCACCAGCTCCGGCCGGTCGGCGGGCGCGTAGGACGCGAACCAGCCGAGCGCGGAGCAGGTGCCGGTCTTGCCGGCGACGGCGATCTCGGAGTCGAACGCGGCGCTGGCGCTGCCCTCGTTGACGGCGCCCGCGAAGCCGCTCGTCAGGCCATCGAGCCGGGTGCCCTCGGGCAGCCGCCAGCGCTCGGTGGCCGTGAAGCCCTCGGGGCCGCTGATCTGCGGCTTGAGCACGACGCCCCCGTTCACGGTCGCCGAGATGAGGACGGCGAGCTGCAGCGCCGAGGTCGCGATCCCCTCCGCGTGGCTCGAGAGGTGGCCGACCGCGGCGGGTTTGACGAACTCCGGCACGCGCCCCGCCGTCTCGCCGGTCAGGTTGATCCCCGACGGCTCGCCCAGGCCGAGCAGGTGCGCGTAGCGCTGCACCTTCTCGTACCCGAGCTGCTCGCCCACCCACTCGAAGTAGGGATTGCAGGACACCGCGAGGGCGCGCTCCAGGTCGATCGCCCCGTGGCCCGCCCACATCCAGCAGCCCTTGCGGCAGCGGTACGTGGTGTCGGGCGTGATCACGCCCTCGGAGAGCCCAGCGATCCCAACCACGATCTTGAACACCGAGCAGGGCTGGAACGCGCGCTGCATCCCGAGCGACGGGTTCACGAGCGCGTGCACGCGCCCGGTCCGCGGGTCCATCGCCACCACCGCGCCCTGCGAGCGGCCCAGCGCGTTCCTGGCCGCCTCGCCGATCGCCAGGTCCCATGCGGACGCACTGGCCGGGAGCACCACGGCGGTCGGCGCCGGCACGCGCCTCGCGGCGCGCCGCGTGGCGCCGCTCGACGGCGCCGCGAGCGCCAGAGACAAGGCGAGGCCCAGCGTGGCGGCTGCGGCGGTTGCGGTCGGGCGGATCAGCACGAAGGGGGAGACTAGCACGGAGCGTGCCGGCGCGTGGTCGAAGGGAGCCAGGGTGCGTTGTGAAGGCCGCTTCGTGCGCGTAAAATCAATCGTTCGAAGAAGCAAGGAGAATCGCCATGCGCGTTCCATCCCTTCGTTCCGCCTTCATCCTCACGTTGATCCTGGCGGCGCCGGTCCCGTCCAGTGCCCAGAAAATGGACAAGGAAGACAAGGCCTTCCTCGACTCGGTTCGGCCGATCCTGCTCGTCGAAGAGGACAAGACGTACAAGGGCCTGAAGGAGAAGAGCGACCGGCTCGAGTTCCAGAAGATCTTCTGGGCCCGCCGCGACCCCGACCTGGCGACGCCGGAGAACGAGTACCAGGCCGAGTACCAGAAGGCTCGCGTCGAAGCGGACCGCCTCTACAAGCTCCCGGCGATGCCGGGATCGCTCACCGACTGCGGGCGCGTCTTCATCCTGCTCGGCAAACCCGACGAGGTGCAGCAGGAGAGCGGCTCGCTCGCCCCGGGCCTGCGCTCGCCCGAGATCTGGACCTACCGCGACCGTCCGGGCCGTTCGTTCACCGGCGGCAAGGCGGCGATCGCGTTCGACGAGGAGTGCCGCGCCCCGATCGCCCTCGCACCGCAGATGGACCGCGTGGCCGGCGCCCTGGTCGTGCAGCCGAGCCTCGACTATCGGAAGGGCAAGGACGGGCGGATCGTCAAGCTCGCCGACCAGCTGCCCAAGGACACGGCCGTGCGCGCGCTGCTGAAGCAGCCGCGGCAGGACTTCGCGACCGCGCTCCAGGTGGCCTACCTGAAGATCGCCGACGGCGGCACGGCGATGCTGGGCCTCGTGCGCGGCGACGCGACCGCTCTCACCGCGAGCGAGAGCGGCGGGGTGAAGACGCTGCGCCTCGCCGTCGGCGCGAGCGCCGTGGCCGAGGACGGGAAGGAGTCGGGCTGGACGGAGCACGCGACCACGGTGCCCGTCGAGGCCGACGGGTCGTTCATCGCGGGCTTCAAGCTGCCGCTGCGGCCCGGGAAGTACACGCTCAAGGGCGGCGCGGTGGACGAGAAGGGCGGCAAGGCCTCTCTCGCCACGCTGCCGATCGAGGTGCCGGACCTGGCGAAGGTCGAGTCAGGCGCGGACGGCACCGTGAGCAAGCTGCCCACGGCCGGCTCGCTGATCATCGTGAAGCGCATCGAGGAGCTGCCGGGCGGGAACTCCGATCCGCAGCACCCGTTCCACGCCTTCGAGCTGGGGACGGCGCGGCTCGTGCCGACCTTCGCGGGCCAGGCGCACGCCTCGGAGCAGGTGGAGTTCGTCTACCAGGTCTACGACCTCACGCTCGACCCGGCCACGGGCAAGGCGGACGCGAGCGCCGTGGTGAGCATCCTCAAGGACGGCAAGACGCCGGTGGCGAAGGCGCCGCCCAAGGCGATCGAGACCGAGCGCGACGGCGCGTCCGTCGGCCCGATCCCGCTCTCCGGCTTCGGCCCGGGCAAGTACGTCGTGCAGCTGAAGGTCACCGACAAGCTGGGCAAGCGCGAGGTCGTCCAGGAGGCGCCGCTCGAGGTTCTGCCCTAGCGTGAACAAGGCCGATCTGGTCAAGCGCGTCGCGCGGGAGACCGGGCTCACCAAGGCCGACGTGCTGCGCGTGCTCGACGCGGTGCTCGGGCAGGTGACGCGGACCCTGCGGCGCGGCGACGAGGTGAAGCTCGTCGACTTCGGCACCTTCCTGGTGAGCCACCGGAAGGCGCGCGCCGCGCACAACCCCTACTCCGGCGCGGCGATGAAAGTCCCGGCCCGCCGCTGGCCGCGCTTCTCGCCCGGCAAGCGCCTGAAGGCGCTGGTGCGCTAGGCTAGCCCGGACCCTTCATGAAGCCCGCCGTTGCCCTGCTTCATGAATGGTCCGATCTGGTTGAACTCCAAGGGCCATTCGCGCAGCCGCCTGGCCGCGTCCGCGCCGCTCGCAGGACGTCGAACCTCACCGGGGGTTCTTGACGGCGCCGTCCGACCGTTCCAGAACGGATCATTCGCTCGGAGCTCGATGCGGCCTCGCGAATGATCCGGGTCAGGCGGCGGCCTTCTCGGCGGGCTTGCCCTCGGCTTTCACGACTTCGAGCGCCTTCTCGAGGATGCGGTCGGGCCGCGGCGTGCCTTCGGCCGTCTCCTCGTCGTCGTCCTGCTCCACCGGCACGCTCGGCGCCAGGCCCTGGCCGTGGATCGAGGTGCCCTTGGGAGACATGTACTTGGCGACCGTGAGCACCATGCCGCCCTCGGGCAGCGGCACCGTCTTGGAGACCGCCGCGCGCCCGAAAGTGTGCTCGCCCACGAGCTTCGCGCGCCCGGCGTCGAGCAGCGCCGCGGCCACGACCTCGCCGGGCCCGGCGGTGCCATTGGTCACGAGCACCGCCAGCGGGCCGGACCAGACCGAGCGCGCCGCGTCGGCCTGGAGCAGCTTCTCGTCGGCCCGGCGTCCCACGAGCTTCGCCACCGGCCCGCCCTGCAGGAACAGCTCGGCCACGCCGACCGCGTCGGCGGGCGAGCCCCAGGCCGCGTCGCGCAGGTCGAGCAGCAGGTGCGTGGCGCCCGAGCGCTGCAGCGATTCGACGTGCCCGCGCACGTCGCGCGCGGTCGTGGCCGTGAACTCGCCGACGCGCACGTAGCCGGTCGCCGCGTCCAGCATCCGCCCCTCCGTGAGGGCGGGAGCGAGCCGCTCGCGCACGACCGTGACGTCGAACGGCTCGGCGCCGGCGCGCAGCACCGACAGCTTGACGGACGACCCCGGGGCGCCGCGCATCAGTCGCTCGGCGACGAGCGCCGGCATCGGGCGCGTGTGCCGCTCGTCGATCGCCTTCACCAGGTCGCCGGGCCGCAAGCCCGCCTTGGCGGCCGGAGACCCGGGCCGCGCCGCGACCACCATCAGGAACGCGAAGCGTCGCGTCAGCACCAGGCCGACGTCGGCGTCGGCCTCGGCCGGCGCCTGCTGCACCAGCTTGTACTGCTCGGCGTCGAGGTACGAGCTGTCGCCGTCGAGCGCGTCCGCCATCCCGAGCCGGGCGCCGGCCATCGCGCGATCCAGGTTGACCGGCTCCACGTACGCGTCGAGCACCAGGCGGACCACCTCGTTGAAGATGGCGAGCTGGCCGTAGCTCGTGTCGCCGAGCGCCCTGCCGAGCAGCGATCCCACGGCGATGTAGCCGATGAAGCCGGTGGACACGAGAGCGATCACGAGACGCGCGCGGTGGCTCATGGAATCAGGATATCAGGGTTTGGCCAGCCAGCCCTCGGGGTCCTCGGGGCGGCCCTGGTAGCGCATCTCGAAGTAGACGCCCGGCCCGTCGGGACCCGCGGGGTCGGCGGTGCCGACCACGGTGCCGGCCGCAACCTGCTGACCCGGCTCGACCTGCACGGACGCGAGCTGTGCGTAGAGCGAATGGTGCTTGCCGCCGTGGTCCACGACGACCATGAGCCCGTAGCCGCGGAAGCGCTCCGCGAAGACCACGCGGCCGGCGTGCACGGCCCGCACCGCAGCCTCCGGCGGCGCAGCGATCTCGATCCCGTTGTGGACGGTGTAGGTGTCGAAGCGCGCGTGCTTGCGGCGCCCGAAGGGCGCGCGCACCTCCCCTTCGACCGGCCACGGCAGGCTGCCGCGGAAGGCGCCGAGCGGGACCTCGACCGTGCCCTCGTCCAGGCCCGAGAGCAG
This sequence comes from uncultured Acidobacteriota bacterium, assembly GCA_964568755.1. Taxonomy (GTDB): domain Bacteria; phylum Acidobacteriota; class Vicinamibacteria; order Fen-336; family Fen-336; genus DATBSL01. Next base: position 17,523 of record CAZMRX010000049.1, read on the forward strand.
CGCCACGAGCCGCGTCTCGGCCTGCGCCAGCTCGGAGACGTACGCGGCGTTCAGCTCCTTGCGCTCCACGAGCGAGGTCAGGAGCTCGGTCTTGCGCCCGCGCTGCGCGTCGAGGTTGCGGCGCGCGGCGGCGAGCTTGTTCCGCAGCGCGAGCGACTCGCGCGTGCGCTCCTCGAGCGTCGCCTTCTCGGTCGTGAAGGCAGCCAGGTCGGAGCGGAACTGCGCCACGCGCGCGTTGTCGCGGCGCGCGAGTGTCGTGACCAGCCGATAGCCGCGGAAGAAATCCGCCGGGCGGTCGATCGAGAGCAGCAGCCGCACGTAGCTCATGTCGCCCAGCTTGTAGAGGGCGCGCGCGTGGCGCGCGAGCGCAGGGCGCGCCTCGGCCAGGCTCTTCTCGAGCCCCGCGAGTCGCGCCACGGTGGCGTCGAGCGCGGCGCGCGTCCGCCGCAGCGTGATCTGGATCTCGGTCAGCTCGTCGCTGCGCAGCGACAGCTCGAGCTCGAGCCGCTCGACCTCGCCGAGCAGGCTCTTCTCCTCGCCGCGCATGCGCGAGAGCTCCTGCTCGAGCGCCGCGCGCCGCTCCTGGACCTTCCTGAGCCGCTCCTCGTCGGAAGCCGGCGCGGCCGCGTCCCTCGCCCGTGGCGCCTCCTGCAGCGCCCCGGCGAGCGCCAGGACGAGGAGCGCGGCTCTCACCAGAGCGGCTTCCCGTCGTAGTCCGAGGGGGCCTGGGTCTCGAGCAGCTTCAGGATCGACGGCGCCAGGTCCATGATGTGCGGCTCGGCCGTCGTGATCCTGCGGTTGCAGAAGAAGACGCCGTGCGAGATCTCGGTCGCGGTGGCGCAGTGGTCGCCCGACCACTTCTTGTTGTTGTTCTCGACGACGCCGCGGCGGATCGTGCCGAGCGTGTCCTGCCAGCCCACGCGGTAGCCGTCGAGGAAGCCGACCTGGAGGTCGGGCGCCATCTGGATGTACTCGCCCTTGTAGATGTCGTCGCGCCTGTAGACGTCCGCGAACACGCGCTCGCCGGTCTCGGGATCGGTGAGCGGCAGCAGCTTGGCGCGGATCTCCTCCTGGAGCTGCCGGTACTCCTCTCCGGCCGACACGATGCCCCTGGCCTCGCGCCCCTTGAGGTTGAAGTAGATCTGCCCGAGGCCCACGGCGTAGGCCCGCGTCTTCGACCAGTCGACGCCCTCGAAGAACTTGCCGCGGCCGAACAGGTCCGCCAGGTTCTTCTCCTCGCTCTGGCCCACGACCGACATGTAGCCGTTCTGGACCAGCCAGGTGTTGAGGTTCACCTCGCGGCGGAAGGAGTGGAAGCCGTGGTCCGACATCACCATGAACACGGCGTCCTTCGGCACCTTCTGGCGCAGCCGGCCGACGAAGTCGTCGGCGCGGCGGTAGACCTTCTCGATCGAGTCGCCGTACTTGTCCGCGAGCGCCTGGTCGTACATCGGGTGCTTCGGGTCGATCAGCCGCCACATCATGTGCGAGACGCGGTCGGTGGTCTCGATCGCGGCCACGAACAGGTCCCAGTCGTCGGTCTCGAGCCGCTTCAGGATGATCTTCTCGCGGTCGTCCATCGCGCGGTCCGAGTCGTACAGGAACTGCGCCTCGTCGAGCCGGCCCTCGTTGAGCGGCTTGTCGCCCGACTCGGCCCAGCCGAGCGTGCGATACAGGCCGATCTGGTCGGCCAGCTGCTTCGAGAACGAGGCGGGATACGAGATCGGCAGCGGCGGGTTGCGCGGGTCCATGTTCACGGGCGAGGCGTAGATGCGCAGCTCGCGGCCCGCGTCGAGCAGCGCGAACTGCGTGATCCCGTGCACGCGGACGAGCGCGTTGATGCGGAAGCTGAGCGGCACCCAGCCGCTCCACTCGCCCTGCTTCAGGCCGAGCTTCTGGCCCTGGATCTCGATCTCGGCGCGGCCCGAGCCCTCGCTCCAGCGCACCGTCATCGGCAGGTTCAGGTCCTTGCCGGTGGCCAGCTCGTCGAGCCGCGCCTGGTCGGCGTCGGAGAGCGTCCCGGCCTTCCGCTTCTCCCGCAGCCTCGCCTCCTCCTGCTTGAGGATCGGGCTCTCGGGCCCCTTGAGCACCGTCTCGGATACCCCGCCGTCGAGCAGCAGCCGCTTCAGGAAGCCGCCGAACTCGGTGTTGCCTTCCTCGTACGACGACAGGTCGGTCGCCCAGTAGTAGAAGGTGCCGAGCGTGCCGCGCAGGTCGGGCAGCGGCAGCCCGCCGAGCATCTGCCCGTGGTGCAGCTCTTCGGTCGGGAAGGTGACGGGCACGGTCAGCACCACCGAGTTGATCCCGTCGGCCGACGCGGTCTTCCAGAACGAGGTCCCGCCGCGCATCGAGGTGATCTTCGGCGCCCTGGTCGGTATCAGGCCCCAGAGGAACTCGGGCGGCTCCTTCTTGATCATGTTGAAGTCGGGGAAGTAGGTGGTGAGGTCCCGGATCAGGAAGTCGTAGATGCTGTGCTTGCCCGGGTTGACGCCGGTCGCGAAGCTCGACCACGCCGTGGGCGACTCCGAAGGCTGCGTCGAGCCGAGCTTCGCGAAGACCCCTTCCTCGGAAAGCGCCTTCAGGTTCGGCAGCTTCCCCGCGTCCATGTACTGGCGCGAGAGCGTGGGGTCCATCCCGTCGAAGCCGATCACGAACACGCGCTGCTTGGCGCGGCGCAGCGGCTTGCCGCCTTCGGGGCCCCTGCGGCAGGCGAAGGACGTCGCCAGCAGGGCAAAGGCCGCGAGCAGGGCCAGCCCGGCGAGCAACGGACGCGAACGCGTGACAACCATCGAAACCACCTGCCTGGAATGAAACCGGCGGCCAAAGACGGCCGCCGAAAACAGTCTACCCGACGCTTTGCTGCGGCCGGTACTCGGCCGGGCGCGCGCGCTACCGCTTCGGGCGCGCCGGGGGAGTGCGCAGGCTGCCCGGCCGCGGCGTCGTGCCCCGCACCACCACCCGCTCGAGCGGCGAGACCGCGCGCGTGGTGATGCCGTCGTCGACGGGCTCCAGGCGCATCTCGTCGCGCAGCGGTACGAGCGTCGGCTCGTGCTCGCGCGGCTCGGCCTCGTCGCTCACGACGTTGTCGCCGAAGATCGAGCCCAGGTAGTGCTTGAGCGTCAGGTTGGTCGGCCCGTAGCCCTTGTCGTACAGGAAGTGCTCGCAGGCCTCGCCCATCGCCGCGGCGGAGGGGTAGCGGCGCGCCGACGGCCGCTCGAGCGCGCGCGTCACGATCGTCTCGACCGCCTCGGGCACCAGCGGGTTGATCGAGCGCGGCTTCGGGATGTCGCCGGCCACCACGTGTTCCAGGATCTCGGCCGTGGTTTCGCCGGTGAACAGCCGCTCGCCCGTCAGCATCTCGTACAGCACGCTGCCGAGCGAGAAGATGTCGCTGCGCTGGTCGGCCCGCATCTCGACCACCATCTCCGGCGCCATGTACGAGGGCTTGCCGGCCAGGTAGCTCTCGCGCGTGCCGCTGCGCGCCGCGATCCCGAAGTCGATCAGCTTGACGGTGCCCTCGGTCGTCATCATGACGTTGCTCGGGCTCACGTCGCGGTGGACGATGCCGACTTTCTCGAACACGTACTGCAGGCCGCGGCAGACGCGGCTGGCGATGAACACCGACAGGTCCACGTCGGGCAGGTAGCCGAGCTCGCGGTGGCGCTCGAGGTACTCGATCAGGCTCCAGCCGTCGATGTACTCCAGCACGATGCACAGGTCGCCGTCGATGCGC
>CAZMRX010000050.1:0-2863 GCA_964568755.1 uncultured Acidobacteriota bacterium
AGAAGTACAGCCGGCTGCCGGGGCCGAACGCGCTCGCCGCGGGCTCGAGGTGGAAAACCACAGGCTGGCCTTGCCGCTCGAGTCGAAGCTCCGACCACGTCATACCGCGCCTCTGGCCCGGGAACAGCTGCTCGAACGTGACCGTGTGCAGCCCACGGCTCGTGGTGTAGAGCCGGGCGAGCGTCGCGCCGGACAGCGCGGGCTTGCGCCCTCCCGGCGCCCGGCCCACGCTCCCCCGGCCGCTTTCCCCCGCCTCTCGCCCGGTGAACAGCAGCCTCACACGCACTCGCTTCGCCAGTACCAGCTGCTGGCGTTGCGCATCGAAGCGCAGTGGCGCGATCTCGACCACCGCGCTCTTCGTCTCGCCCTGGAACAGGCTCGGCAGCAGCGTCGCGAGCTCGCTCTTCGCGAAGACCCTGGAGGCACGCGCCGCGCCGCGCCGGGCCGCCCGCACGGTCCCGTCGCGCCCCACCAGCATCTCGGCCTTGCCCAGCGCCGAGGGAACGAGACCCTTGAAGGCCTGAAGCTCGAGAGCCCGCACACCGCCGAGCTGCACGCGGCGGCCGACGACCGCATCGGCGAGCGCGCGGCGGATCGGCAGCGCCGCAGCCTTCTCGTCCTGCGGGAAGTCGAAGCCGGGCACGAACAGGCGGACCGTGCCCGCGGGCTCATGGAGGGCGTAGAAGCCGCCCGTCCGCAGCTCGAGCGTCGCGGAGCGCGCGTCGCGCGAGACCGTGGCGAGCGAGGTCGCCTCGGGATCGCCGTGTCGCGTGCAGCGCAACGATGCGGTGGCCGCGTCCACTCCCACGGACGACGCGTAGGCCGCGAGCACCCAGTCGGGGCAGGGGGTCGAAGCGGCCTTTTCCCTGTCGCGCTCGCTGCCGGGGTCGGGTCTCTCCCCCGGGGGACCCGCGTGCGAGGGAACCGCGGAGACCGGTCCGTGCGACGTGGTCGTCGACGACGCGTCGACGTCCTCGAGCCGGTAGTAGTATCTCGTCCCGTTCGCGAGACCCGTGTCGCGGAACGAGTAGGCCTGCCCCACCGCCGACGATCCGAGCCCCGGAATCAGCGCGCTCGTCAATCGCGTCCACGCGCCGGTCTCCGACAACGAGCGGTAGATGTGGAAGCCGAGGTTCGAGAGCTCCGACGCCGTCCGCCACTCGAGGAGCACGGACGCGTCGCCCGGCGCGGCCGTGAAGGATGCCAGCTTCACCTCCGTCGTCGGGGGCACGGCAAACGCGAACGTCTGCGCCGCCGCCGTGATGTCGTGGCAGTACTGGAACAGCAGGATGTCGGTCTTGATCACGTTCTCGCGCGGGAACTGGCCCGAGTAGGCTCCGGCCTTGAGCCGGGCGCGCACGTAATAGAGGTCGGGGCCCCCGCCGAGCGAGTACGGGGCCCAGCCCGTGGGATCGGAAGTCCACGAGATCGTGCCGGCCGTCTTGGTGAGGTGGTTGGTCCCGTCGGTGAAGCCGCCCACCGCCTCGAGATCCGACCACTGGCCGCCGGGAGCTGGGAATGTCTCCTGCCAGTACTGCCACTCCAGGTCCAGGCCCGCGCCGACTCCCGCGGTGTCGAGCGAGACGTTGACGCCCCGGAACCTGGAATCGGCGCCCAGGTAGAGGTACTCGCCGCGGTGGGTCGCGTCCTCCTGGGCGAAGGTGAACGTGAAGTCGTCGGCAGGGTCCGCCAGGTGCTCGCGAGCATCCGAGAGCAGGCCGCCGTGCGCGAGCCGGGTGGCGCCGTCGGCCGTGTTGTAGATCCGGAACTCGTCGATCCTGCCGAAGGCGTTGTTGACGAACCCGGCCGACTGGCGCTCGCCGATGTACATGTTCGCGGGCACGGCGACCGCGACCGGATAGCTCCCGGTCGGGGCCGGGCTCGCGAACTTGCCGTCGATCCAGACCTCGAGCCGCGCGCCGGGGGCGGTCCTCCAGACGAATCGCAGGTGAACCCACTGGTTGGCGCGCCAGCGGACCGGATGACTGGTGGGGTGCGCCCCCAGACAGGTGCTGAAGGGCGTACCCGTCGCGCTGATGTCGAAGCACAAGCCCTCGTCGGTGCCGGCCCCGGCGCCTGCGTAGGGCTCGTGGTACGCATAGAAGTAGTTGCTCGCGTCGATGGAGTAGCCGAACAGCCCCATGTCGTCCGTGGCGACGCCCGTCCCGTAGTCGTAGAAGGGCAGGTACCAGAACTCGATCGAGCCCTCGGCCGAGCTGAAGTTGCCCGCGGTCGGGATCAGGATGTACTCGCCGTCGGTGTCGAAGCGGGCGTTGTAGCCGTGGCGGTAGGGAGGGATCCCCGGGAAGTCGGCGCCCACGCAGCCGATGCCCGGGCAGGGGTTGCCGGTTCCCACCTGGGGGTTGGCGACGTGGTTCGTGCCCTCGAGCGTCGAGTACCAGGTCAGGTCCTTCTCGAAATGCGCGCGGGCGAACGGCTTGACCGCGGCCCGGTAGCCCGTGTTCTTCAGTGGCTGCACACCCTCGACCGTGACCACGGGCGCCTCGACGAACGAGCGCCACTGCCGGATCTTGAAGAACGGGCTGTAGCGCGGCGTACCGCCGCTGCCGTCGATGTCGAAGTCGAGACCCAGCGCCGGGTCGAGGTCCAGCGCGTAGGCCCCTTCCGCCTCGTTGAACCAGTCGGTGCCGGCGGTGGTGTTCTCGGCGGCGTCGACCCACTGCGCGCCCTTGCCGGCGTTGATCGTGAGAACGTCCGGGCCGCGGTAGTCAGCGCTGCGCGACGTGACGGCCGGATCGAGCCAGGGGCTGGCGGTGCTGCCGAGCGTCGTCGGCTTGAAGTAGTACAGCATCTTGAAGGACTGGTCGGCCGCCAGGGTTCCCGGAGTGCTGTCCTGCCAGGT
>CAZMRX010000050.1:2873-4883 GCA_964568755.1 uncultured Acidobacteriota bacterium
CACGCCGCCGCCATCGATCTGGAAAGTGCCCGTCACGTCCGCCCCGGCCCAGTCCTGGGCGAGGATGTGCAGGAAGTCGGTGCGGGCCCCGGGCAGCTCGTTGCGCAGCAGCGTGAAGTCCTCGCCGCCGCCCTGCGCCAGGGGCCCGCTCTGTCCGTAGGCGGCCCAGCCGTTCAGCGATCCGCTGGGCTGCCAGTGAACGGTGGTGTTGAACTCGAGAGCGTTGTACGCCACGGACGCGGTGGAGACCCGCGTCCAGTCCAACGCCATCCGGCCCGGCGAGTAGAAGCTGTAGGTGCCCCGACCCTGGACTCCAGGAAGGACCGTCGGGCTGCCGACCAGCTGATAGCTCGACTCTGCGCGGACTCGAACGCGGGCGGGTGTGGCCTCCAGCAGGTCGAGCTTCGCGCCCGACGTGTTGGCGCTGGTGAGGAAAACGCCGGCGCCTGTCTGGATCTCGTCGGCGAAGAGCGTCGGCTGTGAGGAACTGCCAGCGGTCCCGCCCCCGAGGTCGACGCCGGTGTTTTCCTCGGCGTCGACGAAGCGGTCGATGCCGCCGCCGGTCGCGGTGTTGAAGCGCATGTCGAAGCGGTTCGGCCCGTTGACGAAGATCTCGGTCGCCGTCTCGGTCACGACCAGCCCGCAGCAGTGCGCGGCCTCGGGGCCGAAGCTGACGAAGGGGCCGACCTGTCCGGCGCCGGTGTCGCTCTGGGTGAGGAACTGGGCGTAGATCCAGTCGTCGGTCGAGCCCGAGGTCTTGCGCACCCGCACCTCGTCGATCGTGCCGGTGAAGTTGAAGCCGCGGTTGGCGTCGCCCTCCTCGCCTATCACCAGCGGCGTCGCGGTCGCCACCGAGTCGAGTGCCGGCTGGTTGACGTTGCCCTGGCTCACGCCGTCGACGAAGATCTCGGCGCCGCTCGAGCCGTCGCTCCAGCGTCCGACCAGGTAGTGCCAGTTGCCGTCGTCGATCGACGGGCCGGCGGCGTCGATCCGCGCGTTGTCGACGCCGTCGTTCAGCCAGAAGCTCGCTGTGCCGCCGTTCGACCAGAGCTGGATCTCCTGGGAGCCGTTCTCCTTGCTCACCACCATCCCCTGGCTGGAGCTCGTGGTCTTGACCCAGGCCTCGATCGTGAACGAGTCGTTCGCGCCCATGTCGAGCGTCGCGTTGTCGGGGACGTCGACGTTGTGTGCGCTCGTGCCGACGAAGACGTCGGCGCCGTCGATCTTCCCGCCGGGATCGCCCTGCGCCTGCACATCGATCACCGAGGAGTTGTTGCCGTTCGCGGTCGAGTCGCCGTGCGCGCCGCTCGTCTCGTCGAAGTGCATCACCAGCGAGTAGCTCGCGCTCCAGGTGGCCTGCTGGTTCGCGAGGGGCAGCGCTGCGGCGGCGGCGTTGCCGTAGTACATCCAGATGAAGTCGCTGCTGGACGAGGCCGCGACCTGCGGCACCTTCACCCAGACGTACGAGTTGCCGCTCTCGTCCCACTTCTCGATCTCGTGGTCGAGCAGCGTGAGGTCGTCCGCGTCCACGAAACGCAGGTCGGAGCCGTCGTTCTTGGTCAGGCTGTAGTTGATCCGCGCGCTGTTCAGGACGACGAGCACCGGGAAGTTGTTGAGGTTCTGCGGCTGGCCGGAGTTGTCGAAGGTGAGCTTGCGGCGGTGGGACCAGGTGGTGTTCCACCAGGCGGAGGCGTCGGCTGCCAGCACCAGGCCCCCGAGCACCAGGAGTGCGACGCGGAGCCACCTCTCTGACGTCATCACACGCCTCCAGCCCGGACCGGCTCCACGGACACGATGGAGCGCACCAGCTGCGGAGCAAGCGTCGGGCCAGGGAAACGGGGGGGACGCGTCACCCGCGGAGACAAAGCAACTCACTTATTTGTATGGAGTTGTGAAGGCATCCGCGGCTCGGAAGCCCTTGACCGAAGATCGGCCAGTCGCCTGTGCTCGCCGACTACCGGCGCCATCCCGTGCCCCCGCCTGACTGACGAATGCGCCCTGGCTCGGCCC
>CAZMRX010000050.1:4983-14050 GCA_964568755.1 uncultured Acidobacteriota bacterium
GGAGCCTGCCGGCAGGCTGGCCGCCACGACGCTGTCCGACGAGGCGCTGATCGAGCGAGTCGCGCGCCACGACCCGGACGCCTTCACCGTGCTGTACCGGCGCTACGAGCGGCCGGTCTTCGCGGTGCTGCTGCGCCTCGGCGGCCAGCGCGCGCTCGCCGAGGAATGGCTGCAGGAGGCCTTCACCCGCGTCTGGCTCGCCGCCTCGAGCCACGACGCCGCTCGCGGCCGGGTGAAGCCTTGGATCTACGCGATCGCGATCAACACCGCCCGCAGCGACCTCGCCCGGAAGCGCCACCGCGCGCCCCACGTCTCGCTCGACGGAGCCGGGATCGAGCTGCCGGATGCCAAGGGCAGCGAGCCCGTGCTCTCGGCGCGGCTCGACGACGAGCGGCAGGCGAGCGCACTCGCGAGCGCGCTCGTCGAGCTTCCCGAGTACATGCGGGAGGTGGTGGTGCTGCGCTGCAGCCGCGAGCTCTCGTTCGCCGAGATCGCCCTGGTCACCGGCACGCCCCAGGGAACGCTCAAGTCGCGGTTCCACCGCGCCATGCTCGCGCTGCGCGAGCGCCTCGGCGGCGAGAGGAGCGCGCGGTGACCCACCCCTCGGCGGGCGCGCTGCTCGAGCTGCACTTCGGCGAGGGGCCCGCCCGCGAGCACGAATCCCTCGCCGCGCACGTCGCGCAGTGCCCGGAGTGCGAGGCGTTCACCCGGGAGCTCCGCGGTCTCGAGCGCGCCCTCGCGATCGGCCCCGGCGACGCGCCGCCCCGGGACGGCCTGGAGCGGGTCCTCGAGCGCGTGGCCGTGGTGCGGCCCGCGCGGGCCCGGCGCGCCGACTGGCTGCTGGCAGTGGTCCCGAGCGCGCTCGCGCTCGTGGCGGGAGCCTGGGCGATCCGCACGGGGGGCGAGCGGCTGACGGCGCTCGGCCTCGTGCCCGGCGCGTCCCTCGGCTTCGTCTCTCCGGAGCTGCTGGGCCTGTCGCTCGCAGCGCTCGGTCTCGTCGTGGTCGGCGCGCTCGTCACGCTGGCGCTCGCGCCCGTTCTGATTCTCGAGTCGCACGGGAGGTCGTGATGGAAGCCAAGAAGAAGCTGATCGCCCGGCTGGCACTCTGGACGGGCGCCGTGCTGCTGGTCGCGGCCGTCGCGGTTGTCGCCGGCCTGATGATCGAGCACGAGGACCGGCAGCGCTTCGCCGATCGGCAGGAGCGGGAGAAGAAGCAGCGCGTGGAGGCCTCGCGCGCCTACATCGCCGAGATCGCGAAGCGCGTGAACCAGCTGCCGGTCGACGGGACGCTCGCCTCTGAGATCGAGGCGCGCTTCTTCGAGGAGCACGCGAACGGGCCGTTCTACGTGTGGGCGATGGACGCGAAGGGCGACTTCGCATTCGGCGTGCCGCAGTCGGCCTTCAGCAAGCTGAACGCGCTCTACGACCGGGAGGTCACGCCTCGCCTGAAGGAGGGCGTCTTCCTCGACCGGCAGACCTTCCTGCTGAGCCTGGCCGACAACGCCGACGACATCGCACCCGAGCCGGCGCGCGACGGACCGGCGACGGAGGCCCGGGTGGTGGAGCTGTTCGAGCGCGGCCAGCGCTGGCAGCTGAACCGCTGGGAGCCGGACAACGCGTTCGTGCTCTCGGCGCCGCTCAAGCGCGCGGACGGCTCCGCGCTGGGCAGCCTGTATCTCAAGCGCACGCCGCCCCCGGAGCGCACCTACTACCGCGGGGACGACCGGCTTCACGGCCTGCTCGGCGTGGCGGGGGCTCTCGTGGCCGGGTCGATCGCCTTCCTCTGGGTGCTGCTCCCGACCTGGGTGTACGTGGACGCGCGCGCGCGCGGCATGCGGCGTGCGCCGCTGTTCGCCTTCCTGACCGTGATCTCCTCGCTCGTCGGGCTCGTCGTCTACCTGATCTCCCGACCCGAGGACCCGCGCACGCTCGCGTGCCCGGGCTGCGCCCGCGAGGTGAACGGCGGAGCGTTCTGCCCGCACTGCGGGCGCGACCTGTCCGCCTCCTTCTGCCCGGCCTGCCGCTACCCGCTCAAGTCCGAGTGGGCGTTCTGCCCGTCCTGCCGGACCGAGCTCAAGCCCCACGGTGCTGTGGCCCCGCTTCCCGCGGCGGGCTGACGCCGAGATTACCGAACCGACGTCGCCCGTCGCGCGTAGCGGCTTCCAGGAGGCGAGATGACCGTGCCCTCGATCTCGAGAGGCGGAGCGAGCGCGCTCGGCCGTCCGCTCGTCGCGTCGCTGTTCGTCTCGAGCGCGCTCTTGTCGATCGTGTCCTGGTACACCACGCAGCAGGGCATGGCGCTCTACCTCTCGCCGTGGTTCTCGCTCCTCGCCTCGCTCGGCATCCAGTCCGCGCTGGTGCTCGTCGCCTGGCTCGTCGGCGTCAGCGAGGGCCGCCGCGGGCTGCTGATCGCCGTCTACGCGGTGACGGCCGCCGTCTCGATCGCCTTCTCCTACGTGAGCCTGCACACGTGGTTCGCGGCGCGCGAGCGGCCGGCCACGATCGAGCGCGCGCTCTACGACCAGCTGGACGCGGCGGCCGGGCGCTCGCAGGAGCTGCTCACCGCGGCGCTCGCCGAGGGGGAGAAGCACGTGCTGGCGCTCGAGGAGATGACGGCGGCCGAGAAGGCCCACGGCTTCATCTCCCGCTCGCAGGACCAGGACCCGTACCTCGCGCGCATCCGCGCGGCGGTGGCTCGGGAAGCCGAGAGCTACGGCGCCGCCTATCCCGAGGGTCAGGGCACGGGGCTGCGCTACACGGCCTTCGACCGGCACACGGCACTCGCCCGCCAGACGGTCGCGCGCCTCGCGGAGTCGCAGCGCGAGCTCGCGGCCTTCCGCGCCGGGCTGAAGCCGCTCGACCCGACCGAGCAGCAGCTGCGCTCCTTCCGGCAGGTGTTCGACGCCATCCCCTGGAGCGACGCGCGCGAGGCGCTGCACTCCGAGATCCAGGTGCCGGCCGTGCCCGCCTACTCCGACTTCGTGGACCGCGCGGCCTCGGGCCAGGAGGACCTGGTGATCGCGTTCAGCGAGCTCTTCACCGCGCCCTCCAGCCGTCACGTGCTGGCCTTCGCGCTCGCGGCGTTCATCGACGTGATCGTGTTCCTGCTGGCGTATGCGTCGGGACCCTTCTTCTTCGGGGCGCCCGAGACGCGCTGGCTGAGCGCCGCCGCCGCGCTCGACGCGCTCGACACGCAGGTCTTCGTGCGGGGCCTGCTGCGCAAGACCGCTGCGGGGCCCCGGGGCCTGCCGCAGGTCGAGCGGGATGCGCTCAGCGCGGGCGAGCGTCAGCTGTTGCTGGTGCTCGGCTCCCGCGGCCTGGCCGCGCCCCTCGTCGAGCGGGGCGGGTCCGCCTACCTGCTCGACGCCGCCTTCCACCAGCGCCTGGTCGAGTCGCTGGCGGCTCCGGGTCTGGCGCTTCAGGGCGCCAGGGCCGAGGCCGGTGCGAGCCCGGCGGGCTGAGCCGACGCGCCAGACGAGAGGGAACGACTGGGCAACGGGGAACGGACTACGAAGTCAAGGGAAACGGACCACGGAATACGAAGCACGGACTAACGGAAAGCAGACTACGGACCACGGCTGACGGAAGCCGGGCGGGCTTGCGGGGGGCTGAGCGCCCCCCGTGCCCCCGCTGGAATCAGTGCTCGCAGGCCCCGCGGGCGGCGGCTTGCGCCTCGGCCGCCAGCGGGACGTAGCCCGAAGCCGCTCGCTCGAAGAAGAAGGGCCGACGCTCGCGTGGCGTCGCCCCGGCTTCGTTCATGGTGAGCGCGTCGTAGAGACGGCCGTTCTGCATGACGTGCGTCACGCGGTCGGAGACGCGGATGTCCTGCAGCACGTCGCCGTCGATCACCACCAGGTCGGCCAGCTTGCCCGGCTCGAGCGAGCCGATGTCGGCGTCGAGGCCGAGGTAGCGCGCCCCGTTCAACGTCGCCGCGCGCAGCGCCTCGTGCGGCGTCATGCCGCCCTTCACCAGCATCCACATCTCCCAGTGTGCGGCGAGGCCCTCGCGCTGCCCGTGGGCGCCGATGTTGACCTTGACGCCCGATCGCGCGAGCTCGGCGGTCGCGCGCGCGACCGTGACCACGTTCCAGTCCTCGTCGGGCGCGGTCTCGCGGCGCACGGTGCGCGACTCGAGCAGCGCCCGCGGCACGTAGCGCGACAGCAGCGGGTGCTTCCAGACGTCGGTGGTGGCGGTGAAGTAGTGGTCGCCGTCGAGCCCGCCGTAGGCGACGCCGAGCGTCGGCGTGTAGCCCACGCCGGTCTGCGACCAGAGCTGCTTCACGTCGTCGTAGACGTTCGGCACCGGCAGCGAGTGCTCGATGCCGGTGTGGCCGTCCACGACCATGTTCATGTTGAGCTGGAACAGCGAGCCGCCCTCGGGCACCACCAGCATCCCGGTCCGGCGCGCCGCCTCCAGGATCTGCTGGCGCTGCTCGCGCCGCGGCTGGTTGTAGCTCTTGACCGAGATCGCGCCCGCCGCGCGCAGCCGCCGCAGGTGCGACACCGCGTCCTCGACGCTGCCGATGCTGGCGGTGATCGGCGCCTTGGCGCCGTACAGGATCGTCCCGGTGGAGAAGATGCGCGGGCCCACCACCAGCCCGGCGCGCTGCATCTCGGACTGCGTGAAGATCTCGCTCGTGTCGTTCGAGGGGTCGTGCAGCGTCGTCACCCCGAAGGCGAGCGACGCGTAGTTGATCCAGCTCTGCTGCGGGATCACCTCGTCCTCCCCCATCGAGCCGTGCCAGTGCGCGTCCACCAGCCCGGGCACGATGGTCTTGCCGGACACGTCGACGCTGACGGCGCCCGGGGGGACCAGGGCCGCACCGCGGCGGCCCACGGCCACGATCCGGTTCTCGCGCACCACGACCACGCCGTCCTCGATCACCTCGTCGCCGCGCATCGTCACGATCCGTGCGCCCGTCAGCGCGAGGGTCGCGCGCGGCTTCGCGGCGTCGGCGCTGAAGCCGATCTTGACGCCCTGCTCGGGCGGCTTCGGCAGCTCGGCGGGCGCTCCCGCGACGAAGGCGAAGCTGTCCTCGAGCCGGCTCGTGAACAGCTCGTCCCCGAGCGAGTAGTGGACCTTGCGGCTGTCGCCGGACCAGTGCAGGTACTCGCCCGCGTGCGCGCTCAGGCGCCGCAGCGGCAGCGACTCCGACTTGGGCCCGAGCTCGATCCGCCGGCCGGTGCGGGGCAGCGCCGCCACGAAAGCCTGGTAGCCGTCCACGAACGCCAGCCAGCTCCCGTCGGGCGAGACGGCGAACTCGGTGGCGGTCTCGGTCTTGACGACCTCGCGCAGCTCGCCGCCCGAGAGATTCATGCTCACGAGGGTCGCGCTGAGCTCGGATTCGTCCCGGACGCTGCGGCGCGTGACGAAGATCCGCTCGCTCGAGGCCCCGAACTGCGGCGCGGCGCCGTCCCTGGTCACGCGCGCGGGCTCGCCGGTGCCGTCCGCGGCGATCCGGTAGACGCCGGCGTCGCCGGCGGGCCAGGGCGAGAGCAGGTACGAGCCGCGCGAGCGGGTGTAAACGACCGTGCGCCCGTCCGGAGAAAAGCGCGGCTCGAGGTAGAGGCCGCCCGTCTTCGTGAGCGGCGTTTCCTTGCCGGTGCGGAGGTCGAGCGTGCGCACGCTGCCCGTGGCCTCGTCGTTCCAGGTGACGAACACGAGGCGCTGGCCGTCGCGCGAGAAGCTCGGGTAGAGCTCGAAGCGGTCCTCCGCGCGCGTCAGCCGCCGCGGCGTTCCCGCGGGCAGCTCCTTCAGGTAGAGACGGCCGAGCGCCGAGTAGACGACGCGGCCGCCGTCGGGAGCGACGCTGGCCCAGCGCAGCTGCTTCACGTCGAAGCGATCGGGCGCGACCGGCGTCGCGAAGCGGATCGCCTTGCGCACCTCCCGCGTGTCCTTCACGTGGAACGGGATCTCGCGCGCGTCGCCGCTCGCCACCGCGACGCGCCACAGCTTCCCCTGCGCCCACACCACGACCTCGCTGCTGCCCGGCATCCAGGCGAAGGCCGGGTAGACGCCGTGGACCGCCCAGGCCTCCTGCAGGTCGCGCTCCAGGCCCGGCCAGGCGGGGCGCTCCTCCCCGGTCGCGAGGTCCTTGACGAAGAGCGCGCTCTTGCCGCTCAGCCGGCGCACGAAAGCGAGCGCCTTGCCGTCGGGCGACGGCACCGGCCGGACGGCGCCGCCCGGACCAGTGACGAACGGCTCGATCGTCCCGTCCTCCAGGTCGAGGCGCTGCACCACGTAGATCTGGCCGCGGGCGTTGCGGTTGTACTGGAAGGAGCGGCCGGGCGTCGTGTCCTGCGAGAAGTAGACGTAGCGCCCGTCCGGGGAGAACGCCGGCTCTCCGAGGTCCTTCTGCCAGTTCGGCTTCTCGTTCAGGGCGACGCCCTTTCCGCCGCCCGCGTGGTAGAGCCAGATCTCGCCGGAGCCGAGGCTGCGCGTGCCGGTGAAGTGCTTGCGCGCGGCGATGTACTCGCCGTTCGGGTGCCAGACGGGGTTGTTGACCAGGCGGAAGTCCTCCTTCGTCACCTGCCGGGGGTTCTTCCCGTCCGCGTCCATCACCCACACGTTGTCGCCGCCCGCGGCGTCGCTCAGGTACGCGATGCGTCTTCCGTCGGACGAGAAGCGGGCCTGCATGTCCCAGGCGATCCCGCGCGTCAGGCTCGTCGCCTCGCCGCCCCCGATCGGCAGGGTGTAGAGGTCGCCGAGCAGGTCGAACACCAGCGTCTTCCCGTCGGGGCTCACGTCCACGCTCATCCACGTGCCGCTGCGGGTGTCGATCGACACCGTGGCCGCCTCGCCGGGGGGCGCGCTCACGTCCCACTTCTTCTTCTCTTCGGACTTCTGCGCTTCAGTGTTCATTGCCGGCTGTTGGCCTGCGAGCGATGTCGTCAGCGTCAGGCCGGCGATCAGTGAGGCGGCGAAAACGGAAGTTCGGGTTTGCATGACTCTCCTCTGATCGTTCCTGCCGGGCTTCTGCCAGTGTTCGTGTGCCAACGGCCTCGCATCTTGTTTTCGAGATGCGCCCGGGTCAAGGCCGGCCGTCCAACGTCTTGGGTTGCAGCTCTCGAAGGGGAAAGGCCAAAGGAGCGCAAACGGACTGGCCGGGGGCGCTCTACCGCCGCGCCCCCCGGACCCCCTGGGCGGTGCAGTGGCTTGTACTCGCCGCCGCGAAGATGTAGACATTCGGGCCATGCAGCTACAAGCGCTGGACTGGGTGATCGCGATCGCCTCGGTCGCCATCTGCTTCGTGCCCGCCCTCTTCTTCGGGAAGCGGTCCGGCAAGAGCACCGCGGAGTTCTTCGCGTCGGGCCGCTCGGTGCCCTGGTGGCTCGCCGGCCTCTCGATGGTCGCCACCACCTTCTCGAGTGACACGCCCAACCTGGTGACCGACATCGTCAGGCGCCAGGGTGTCGCCGGGAACTGGGTCTGGTGGGCGTTCGTGCTGACCGGGGTCGCGACGGTCTTCTTCTATGCGCGGCTGTGGCGGCGCTCCGGGGTGATGACCGACCTCGAGTTCTACGAGATCCGCTACTCGGGCAAGGCGGCGAGCGTCGTGCGCGGCTTCCGCGCCGTGTACCTGGGCCTGCTCTTCAACTGCATGATCATGGCCACGGTCAACCTCGCCGCCTGCAAGATCGCCGGGATCCTGTTCGGCCTGCAGCGCTGGCAGACGCTGCTGTTCGTGGGCCTGCTCAACGTCGCCTTCGCGGCTCACTCGGGCCTGTGGGGCGTGCTCGTGATCGACATGATCCAGTTCTTCATAAAGATGACGGCTGTGATCGCGGCCGCGTACGTCGCTCTGCAGGCGCCGCAGGTCGGGGGGCTCTCGGCCCTCATCAGCAAGCTCTCCACGATGGAGGGGCCGGGCGGGATCAACTACCTGAGCGTGCTTCCCGACTTCACGAGCAACTGGGACCTGGCCGTGGCCGTCTTCATCATGCCGATCTGCGTCCAGTGGTGGGCGGTCTGGTACCCCGGCGCCGAGCCCGGCGGAGGCAGCTACATCGCGCAGCGGATGCTGGCCTCGAAGTCCGAGAAGGACGCGCTCGGCGCGGTGCTGTTCTTCAACATCGCGCACTACGTGCTGCGGCCCTGGCCCTGGATCCTGACGGCTCTGTGCTCGATCCTCGTCTACCCGCAGCTGTCGGACATCCAGGCTGCCTTCCCCAACCTCGACCCGAGCCTGCTCGGCCACGACATCGCGTTTCCGGCGATGCTCAAGTTCCTGCCGGTGGGCTTCGTCGGCCTGATGGTGGGCGGGCTGGTCGCGGCGAACTCCTCCACGATCCTCACCCACCTGAACTGGGGCGCGTCCTACCTGGTCCACGACTTCTACCAGCGCTTCATCCGCAAGGACGCGCCCGAGAAGCACTACGTCCTGGTGGGGCGCCTCGCCACGATCCTCCTGTTCGTGCTCTCGTCCGCGACCGTGTACCTGCTCGACACCGCCAAGGACGCCTTCGACGTGATCCTGCAGATCGGAGCCGGCACCGGGCTGCTCTACCTCGTGCGCTGGTTCTGGTGGCGCGTCAACGCCTGGTGCGAGGTGGTGGCGATGGTGAGCTCGTTCCTGATGTCGCTGCTGCTGCTGGTGCTGGCCAAGAACGGCGTCCACTTCAGCACGCACGTGGCGCTGATCCTCACGATCGCGGTCACCACGCTGTGCTGGGTGACGACGGCCTACGTGGGGCCGCCGACCGACCGCCGGGTGCTCGTCGAGTTCTACAGGAAGATCCGGCCGTTCGGGCCGGGCTGGAAGCTGATCCGCGACGAGGCCGGCCTCGGCGAGGACGCGGCGCGCACGGCTGGCGACAACATCCCGCTCGCGCTCGTCGGCTGGGTGGCCGGCTGCGCGACGATCTGGTCGTCGCTGTTCACCGTGGGCAACTTCCTCTACGGCCGCACCGGCGCGGCGCTCGCCTGCCTCGCGGTGTTCGCGCTCGCGGGCACGGTGCTGGTGCGCGTGATCGGGCGGCTGTGGGAGAAGCCGGCCGCGGCCTGAGCGGGAGTCCGGCCCGAGACGCCGGCCGGCGACCCCGGCTAGAATCGCAGCAGGCGACTACCC
>CAZMRX010000050.1:14150-21208 GCA_964568755.1 uncultured Acidobacteriota bacterium
CCGGCCCGAGACGCCGGCCGGCGACCCCGGCTAGAATCGCAGCAGGCGACTACCCAGGAGGATCATGTGAGGCTCACGAAGCGCACGCTGGCGTACAGCGCCGGCCTATCGATTGCCGTTGCCGGAGCCTGGGGGGCGGCGTTCGCGGCCGACCCCGCGCACCAGCGCCACGAGGCGATGGAGACGGTCCAGGAATCATTCAAGCCGCTGCGCGCGATCGCGGTCAAGGAGGCTCCGTTCGACGCCGCGGTGGTCAAGAAGAACGCGACCGTCATCCTCGAGAAGCTGACCGAGGCCCACGGGCTCTTCCCGGAGGGCAGCGGCGGGGGTGAGACGCGCGCCAAGGCCGAGATCTGGACCGATCGCGCGGGCTTCGACAAGTCCATGAAGGAGGCCCAGGCCGCCGCGACGGCGATGGCCGCCGTGACCGCCGAGGCGGACTACGTCGCTGCGATGAAGGCGCTCGGCGGAAGCTGCAAGGGCTGCCACGACAAGTACCGCCTGCCGAAGCAGTGAGACTTCCGTCCCGTCGCACCACGGCGGCGATCGCCTGCGTCCTGGCGGTCGCCGCCGTCGCTTTCTGGTGGCTGACGCGCCCCGACCCGCTGCCCGCATCCGCGCTCCCGGCGCACACCGCCGACCTCGCCAACGGCGAGGTGATGTATCACGCCGGCAGCTGCTTCGCGTGCCACAAGCCGCCCGCGGGCGCCGCGAAGCCGGGGCTGCCCTCGGGCGGCCTGCCGTTCAAGACGCCGATCGGCGTCTTCTACCCGCAGAACCTGACGCCCGACGCCGAGACGGGCCTCGGCCGCTGGAGCGAGTCCGACTTCGTGAACGCGATGGTGCGCGGCCTGGCGCCCGACGGCCGCCACTACTTCCCCGCCTTCCCCTACATGGCGTATCGGGCGATGCGCGTGACGGACCTGCTGGATCTGCGGGGCTACCTGATGAGCCTGGAGCCCGTGAAGGCCGTTCACCCTGCCCACGGCGTGCCGCAGCTCGGGCTCGCGCGGCGCGGTGTCGGTCTCTGGAAGCGCCTGGCCTTCGCGCGTCCGCCGCACTCCCCCGCGAGCGAGGGCAGCGACAGCTGGAAGCGCGGTGCCTACCTCGTGAACGCTCCCGGCCACTGCGGCGAATGCCACACGCCGAAGAGCTGGCTGATGATCGAGGACCTGGGCCGCTACATGGCGGGCGGGCCCCACCCGGGCGGCGAGGGAAAGGTGCCCAGCCTGCGCGGCCTGCTGGCGCGCGAGAAGTACGAGGACGTCTCGAACCTGACGCTCGCTCTGCAGAACGGCGAGGAGCTCGGCTACGAGGACCTCTCGAGCGGCGGCATGGCGGCGATCCAGGAGAACCTCGGCAAGCTCCCCGAGGCGGACGTGCGCGCGATCGCGGAGTACCTGCTGAGCTTGAAGTAGCCGGTCAGGACGCCTTCGCGTCCCTGAACGCGACCAGCCGCAGCACCAGCTCGTAGCGTCCCCGGTCCAGCCGCTCGAGCTCGATGCGCTCGAGTCGCAGCAGACGGGCGAGGCGGGGCAAGCGCCCCAGGAGCGCGACCGCCGCCGCCGGACCTCCCTGGGCGCGCAGCCGCAGCGGCTGCGTGGGGCCGTCCTTGCCCGCCGCGAGCTCCTCGACCTGGACCTGGCTCAGCCCGGCCTCGGAGGCGACGGAGCGCAGCCGCTCGATGAGCGGGCCGGCGTCCCGGCTCGCGGGCTGGATCTGCTCGAGCACGGCCAGGCGTTCCAGGAGCGCCTGCTGGTCGCGCTGGAACTCCGGGAGCTTGTCGGCCGTGATGCCGAGCGCCCGGATCTCGGCCTGCCTCGCCTCCAGCCGGCTCTCGGCCGAAGCGATGGCGGCCATCCGATCCGGTCGCACGAAGGCCCAGTAGAAGGAGAGCGGAATCGCGGCGCCGGCCAGCGCGAGAATGCCGAAGCGGAGCGCACGCATGGCGATCAGCGCTCCACGCCGGGCGCCGGGTCGGGCGCCTCCGGGGCTCGGCAGCGCGGCTGCTCCACGGTGGCCAGCAACGCGACGCGCAGCGCGCCCGCCTCCCCGGCCGCGCGCGTGCGACCCTCGTGCACCGCGCGCGCCCAGTTCGCCCCGCGCACGGCCGACGCGAACGCCGCCGCGTCCGCGTCGGATGCGGCTCGGCCCACGACGGCGAGCGTCGTGCCGTCGAGAGCGAGCGCCTCGACCTCGGCCCCGGCCTCCAGGTCGAGATCCTGCAGCAGCAGGCCGGGGCAGCGCTGCCGCTCCCGCTCCTCCTGGATCGAGCGCACCTGGGCCTCGAAGCGCGCCTTCTGCGCCTGGTAGGCCTCGACCTGCAGCTTGACCGGAGCCAGCTCGCGCAGGCGCTTGTCGACGACGCCGAGCTGGGTGTCAACGTCGCCGAGCCGGCTCCGCTGGACGACCTCGATCGTCCAGGCGACGAGTACGCCCGCCAGCACCCCGCCGAGGAGCGCCGCCCAGCTCGAACGGCTCATCGGCCCGTCATCCGGAAGCTCACGGTCGCCTCCTTCTCGCCGAACGGGTTGGGCTCGAGCCGCACCTCGGCCGCGTCGCCCTCGAAGCGGGCGACGAAACGCCGGCCCGTGCAGACCCGCGAGTCCACGCTGCCGAGCTCGGCCGGCCACTCGCGCTTCGGGCTGAGCGCGCGCAGGAAGCGTGCGCGCTGGACGACGCGCGTCAGCTCGAGCTCGACGCGCGTCACGGCGGTACGGCGCGCGAGACTCGCGACGAAGGAGTCTTCGTCCGGCGAGCCGGGGACTGCCGCGGGGGTTGCGCCTGGCAGATCGCGGCACGGGTCGGCGCCTTTGGCCGCGGCCGCCTCGCGTGCTTGCACGGCCACGTGGTCGGCCACGAGCAGGCGGATCCCGGGCTTCTCCAGGGGGCCCTGGACGAAGCGGTAGAACGGCGTCGTCGTGCGCCGCCGCTCGGCGGCCAGGGCGTCTCCCCATCCCTCGACCGAGACGAGACCGCCGCTCAGCGTGAGCCAGAGGCGCGGCAACAGCGGACGCCGGTGCTCGAGCAGCATCGATTCGGTGTCCCGCTCCAGGATCAGGCCGCGCAGCGTGGTGTAGGGCTTGCGCGCCTCGGCCATGAGCTCGAGCGATTCGCGCGAGTGCGCGCCCAGGGGCCGCGTGTGCTGCTCGATCTCGTCGAGCGGGCGCTCGAAGCCCGCCGGCACCGGGTCGAGCACCCGGAGCGCTCCGAGCAGGCGCCGATCCTGGGCGAGGGCCCACATCCGAGAGACGGTGTCGGGCCGATCCCGAAGCGACGCTGCGAGCCTCGACGCCGCCTCGAGAGCCGTCGAGGCGCCGCCCGGGTCGCCGGTGCGCATCCGGTCGAGTGCGCTCGCAACCAGCGCGGCGTTGAGCTTCAGGATCTCGAGCGACGAGTAGGAGAGCCGGTCGTCTTCCCGGGGCGCCCCCCAGTCGATCGGGCCGCCGTCCAGGAGGTGCTTCTGCACCGCGCGGAGCTTCTCGTCCTGCAGGACGAGCCAGGCGCGCAGCTCGGCCGTGGCGGGGGTGAGCCGGTCGTCGGCCTGGCGGAACGCACCGTCCGCGACGGAGCCGAGTGTCGCCATCGCCGCCTGCAGCGCCGGCTCCGAAGCAGCGGCGGCCGCGTCCGGGTCCCTGCCGACGTGGATTCCCATCCCGGAAGCCAGCTTGACGAGCTCGAGCGCTGCGGCGTTCGGGCCGCTGCCGGCTGTCGGCGCCGGCGCTGCCGCGTTCGGGTCGAGCGCCATCCAGGCTCGCTCGGCTCGGCCCTCGCGCAAGGTCGCGAGCACGTTGCCGCCCACCGTCCAGGCGGCCAGCACCAGCAGCTCGACCAGCAGGATCCGCCGCCACGGCATCGCGGCCGGCCACACGCGGCGGACGGCCGCGAGCACGAGGCCTATGGCCCCGAGGACGAGCAGCGCGAGCGCGAGCGTCAGCATCGCAGGAACCCTCTCCGAGTGGCCGCGATTCTACAGCCGCTCACGCGCTTCAGCGGGCGTTCGCGAACAGGTAGTCGGCAGCGAGCTGCGCCAGCGCGCGCGAGCCCGTGGGAAGAGCGCCCTCGTCGACGTAGAAGAGCGGCGAGTGGTTGCTGGCGGCGGTAGCCAGCTGGTCGGGCGGCGTCACGCCGACGCTCACGAACAGGCCCGGGACCCGGTTGGCGAAGAGCGAGAAGTCCTCCGCGCCCGTGATCTTGGGTAGCTCGCGGACCTTGCCTGGCGCTATCCGCTCGAGCGTCGGGAGCATCCGGTCCGTGAGCGACGGGTCGTTGGTGGTGACCGGGTAGCCCTTCTCGATCGCGACCCTCACGCTGGTCCCGTGCGCGGCGGCCACGCCCTCGGCGATTCGCCGCACGCGCGCGTGGATCGCGTCCTGCATCGCCGGGTCGAAGGTGCGGATCGTGCCGACGAGGCGCGCCTGGTCCGGGATGATGTTGTTGCGCACGCCCGCCTCGAACTGGCCCACGCTGACGACCGCGGGCTCGTGCGTGATGTCGAGCGTGCGCGAGACCACGGTCTGGAGCGCTGTCACGATCTCGCTGCCGACGACGATCGGGTCGATCCCGGACCAGGGCTTCGAGCCGTGCGTCTGACGGCCCTGGACGACGATCTCGAAGCGGTCGGCGGCGGCGAGGAACGGCCCGCGGCGGTAGCCGAGGACGCCGCTCGGCAGCTGGGCGAAGACGTGCAGCCCGAAGACGACGTCGACCTTCGGGTCGTCGAAGACGCCTTCCTTCAGCATCAGCTCGGCTCCGGCCGGCTGCTCCGCGAGCGGCACGCTCTCCTCCGCCGGCTGGAACACGAGGACGACCTTGCCCGGCAGCTCCTTCCGCACCGACACCAGCGCCTGCGCGGCGTCGAGCAGCATCGCCACGTGGGTGTCGTGGCCGCAGGCGTGCATCACACCGACCGTCTTCCCCTCCCAGGTCGCCGTGGCCTTGCTGGCGAACGGCAGGTCGACCTCTTCGGTCACCGGCAGCGCGTCCATGTCGGCGCGCAGCGCGACCACCGGGCCCGGCCGGCCGCCCTCGATCACGGCCACGACGCCGGTCCTGGCGACGCCCGTCCTCGGCACGAGCCCGAACGAGCGGAGCCGCTCCGCGACGAACTTCGCCGTCTCGACCTCGCGGTTGCCGAGCTCCGGGTTCTGGTGCAGGTGGCGGCGCCACTCGACGAGCTGCTGTCGGTTCGCCGCCAGTTGGGCATCGAGCCTTGCCGCGACCGGCGACGGCTCGAGGGCAGAGGCGGGAACACCGTCGAGCGAAGCGACGAGCGCTATCGCTGCGAGGGTGGCGATGAGCCGATACTGCGCGGGTGTGCGGCCGATCATGCTGATTTCCTCCGAACCTGAGCGAGAGAATAGGGCGGCGCCAACGGGACTGGAGCTTCGGCCCCTGGATTCTACGGCAGGCGCCGGCCGACCCCGCGCGCCGCGCCGACGCGCACGGAGTCGCGTAAGCTATCCAACCGCCGAGCGAAGGAGGCCGCCTTGCTGACTCCCCTGAAGCAGTCCGAAGTCTGGTTGGTCACCGGCAGCCAGCACCTCTACGGGCCCGAGACGCTCCAGCAGGTGGCCGACAACTCTCGAACGATCGCGGAGGCGCTCGATCGCTCGCAGCGCATCCCGTGTCGCGTCGTGTTCAAGCCGGTCGTCAAGACGCCCGAGGAGGTCGCCGGCCTCCTCGGCGAGGCGAACGCGTCGCCCGCGTGCGTGGGGCTCATCCTGTGGATGCACACCTTCTCGCCGGCGAAGATGTGGATCGCCGGCCTCGTGACGCTCCAGAAGCCCTTCGCGCACCTCCACACGCAGTTCAACCGGGACCTGCCGTGGGGAACGATCGACATGGACTTCATGAACCTGAACCAGGCCGCGCACGGCGACCGGGAGTTCGGCTTCATCTGCAGCCGCTTGCGCCTGAACCGCAAGGTCGTGGTGGGCCATTGGCAGGACCAGGACGTCCACGGCCGCCTCGACGTCTGGATGCGCGCGGCGTGCGCGTGGGCCGACAGCCAGCGGCTCAAGCTGGCGCGCTTCGGGGACAACATGCGCCAGGTCGCGGTGACCGAGGGCGACAAAGTCGCCGCCCAGCGCCAGTTCGGCTACGCGGTGAACGGCTACGGCGTCGGTGACCTCGTGGCGACGATCTCGCGCGCGAGCGACGCCGAGGTCGACCGGCTCGTGAAGGAGTACTCCGAGCTCTACGAGCTCAAGGTCTCGCAGGACCAGACGGCCGCGGTGCGCGTCCAGGCGCGGATCGAGCTCGGCCTGCGGGCCTTTCTGGAGGAAGGCGGCTTCTCCGCGTTCACCGACACCTTCGAGGACCTGCACGGCCTCGAGCAGCTTCCGGGCCTCGCCGTGCAGCGCCTGATGGCCGAGGGCTACGGCTTCGGCGCGGAGGGCGACTGGAAGACCGCCGCCCTCGTCCGCACGCTGAAGGTGATGGGCACCGGTCTTCCCGCGGGCACCTCTTTCATGGAGGACTACACCTACCACCTCGACCCCAAGGGCGCGAAGGTGCTGGGCGCCCACATGCTCGAGGTCTGCCCGACGATCGCCCGTTCGAAGCCCACTCTCGAGGTCCACCCGCTCGGCATCGGCGGCAAGGCCGACCCCGCCCGTCTCGTCTTCACCGCGGCGCCCGGGCCGGCGGTGAACGCGGCGGTGATCGACCTCGGCAACCGCTTCCGGCTGGTCGCGAACGCCGTCGACGTGGTGGATCCCGACGCGCCGCTCCCGAAGCTGCCTGTTGCGCGGGCGCTTTGGGTCCCGCGCCCCGACCTCAAGGTCGCGGCCGCGGGGGGGTGCCGCGCCGGCAGCGCGCACCACACGGCCGACCGCCAGGCCAAAGGCCCCCACCACCGGCGCGACTTCGCGGACATGGCGGGCGTGGAGTTCGTCCTGATCGACGAGCACACCCGCCTCGTGGAGATCCAGAAGGAGCTGCGCTGGAACGAGGCCTACTACACGCTCGCGAAGGGGATGGCCTGACCTGAGCACCGCCGGCGGCCTTCAGAAGCGGGCGGCGCCGGTGACGTGAGGGAGCTGCTTCCAGGCCTC
>CAZMRX010000051.1:0-5996 GCA_964568755.1 uncultured Acidobacteriota bacterium
GCGCCTACGTGAACCTCGGCATCGGCCTGCCCACGCTCGTCGCCAACCATATTCCGAAGGACCGCGAGATCGTCCTGCACAGCGAGAACGGGATCCTCGGCCTCGGGCCCAGGCCCGCGCCGGGAACGGAGGACGAGGACCTCATCGACGCGGGCAAGAACCCGGCGACCGCGCTGCCGGGCGCGGCCTACTTCCACCACGCCGACTCGTTCGGCATGATCCGCGGCGGCCATATCGACATCTGCGTACTGGGCGCGTTCCAGGTCTCGGCCGCGGGCGACATCGCCAACTGGCACACGGGCGAGCCCGACGCCATTCCCGCCGTCGGCGGCGCCATGGATCTTGCCGCGGGCGCGAAGCAGGTCTTCGTCACCATGGAGCACCTCACCAAGCAGGGCGAGTCGAAGATCGTCGAGCGCTGCACCTACCCGCTCACCGGGCTGCGCTGCGTGAAGCGCATCTACACCGACCTCGCCGTCATCGACGTCCGGCCCGACGGCCTGCACCTGGTGGAAATCTGCGCCGAGGGGCTCTCGATGGAGGAACTGCAGCGCCTCACGGGCGTGCGGCTGAGGGTCCGCGCCGCGGCCTGACCGCGCGCAGAGCATGCAGCCGGAAGCGCACACCTATTACGGCACGATCCACTGGCTGTGGCAGGCGGGCCTGCGCTTTGGCGGCGTCATCGACCCGGGCTGCGCCGACGGCCATTTCAGCGTCAACCTTGCCGAACTGGGCCCTGCGCGCGGCAGCGCGATCCTGAACGTCGATGCGCAGGAGGACTACCGCGAGTCGCTCGCGGCGATCCAGGCTGCGCTTGGCGGCCACTTCAGGCTCTGCGCCGTCGGCGAGCACGACGGCGGCAATCTCGAGCTGCTGAGCGGCGGCCATGTCTACTGGAGCTCGGTGCGCGCCGCGGGCGACCGCTACTGGGCCAGCGTGAACGACCTGCACGGCGCGAAAACGATCCGCGTGCCACTTCGCAGCCTGGACAGCCTGGTGGCCGAGACCGGCCTGCCCGGGCCTTACCTCCTGAAGCTGGACGTCCAGGGCGCGGAGGCGGATGCGCTCGCGGGCGGCCGGCGCGTCCTTGCCGATACCGATGTCGTGGTGGTCGAGGTGATACCTGAGGATTTCGCCTCGATTCATCATCAGCTTGCCCAGGCCGAATTCGAGCTTTTCGACATCAGCGAGCTGTTCCGTGCCGCCTCCGGCCTGCTCGCCCAGTTCTACGCGGTCTACCTCAAGTCGAAGCACCGGGCCCTGCGGCCCCTGGCGCTATGGGACTCCGCGCACAACGACCAGGTGCTCGCCGCAATGCGGCAGCGCCGCGAGCAGATCCAGAACGAGATCTGGGCATCGCTTGACCGGTACCGCGAGGGTGAGTGGCCGCCACTCCCGGCCGGCCCTTCGACGCCGTAATAAGGAAAAAAAGGGCAGAGTCATTCTCCTGCGAGCGGCTCGCTCACGCCGATGGAAATTGACTCCGACCCCTTTTTGCATCGGCAAATTGTCCGGTGGCCATCATCCGCAGGTTACTTCTTGTTCTCTCGCTGGAATATCATCGACTTCTCTTCGGATTCAAAATATCGAATCGTGTATAAAAAGTACGACGGAAAAAAATTCTTCTGGGAATCGACTACCTCAAAATACTTGTACTTCGGATTCTGGGCCATGAATTCCTCGGCCTCCTGTCTTACTCTGGGTAGCGACCCGCTTTCGCCGGTCCACATCGGGCCGCCGACGTAGATTTTCATCGTGTAGGTGTCATTGCCGATCGGCGTCATTCGTTCGCCGTACGTGGCCGTGGTACAGCCCGAATGCGAGCCGACTCCCAACGCCAGAATGAAAATGAATCCAAAGCGATGGATGTTCATAGTGCTCTCCTGGCTAATTGGCTCCCGAGGATGTGTTTCTGCACGCAAGATTCCCTTGTTCCCAGTCTTGCAATTGCGACCTCGCTCCAAGATCGATGCAGGATTCAAACAAAATGCAATGTTTTCTTTCTCTGACTTTTACAAGTGTTGTGCCTATTGAGATCGGCACCAACTCAACATGGACAAAGGGATCATGTTTGAATGTTCTCCCTGTATATACATCTCCAGTAAGATCGTGACGTGTGGCGGTGAAGATGGCTCCTTTGTTGTCTGAAGGTCTGGCGGATACGACAATTCCAGCCTCGAAGGCTTTTGCTTCCTTTCTCCAGCATTTACGGATTTGACGCTCGTATAGAGCTGCCAGCTCCGAGAATGACTTTTCGACTGTGAATTCGGCTTCCGCAGCTTTTGGGGGCGAGGCCCAAGCGCCAACGACAAACAGCAGAGAAAATCTCAATATTTTCCGCATGCGTTTTGCCGAACTTCGTTTGTAGATGCCTTAGCCAATGATGGATCGCGAGGCAACTCCCAACCCATTGTGCGCCGTCGAGAATTCGTGCGCACTCCCCGGATCAGGGGAGATAGATCGTCCTATCCGCTGATAGGCCTAGGGATGACAAGGCGGTAGCACCGTCAACTCGAGCGGTGGCGCAAACGTTCAAGGAGGAGTCGATCGGATCTGGCGAACCGAATCGACGGGTACGGTCTCAGGTCTTTCCGGAAGCGAGCGCGATGCGGCGCCGTATGCGCTCCAGCGCCGACGCGTCGCCCGCGGCCTCGGCGCGCTTTTCCTCTACGCCCAGCCACGCCAGCAGCGGCCTGCGCCAGCCCTGCTCCGAAGAAATCTCGACAGCCGAATTAATGTTTTCGGGGGTCGCTTTTCCGGCCTTGAACTGCACTCCCAGAAAAACCAACCTCGAAAGCGCGTCCTCTGACGCAGCGCGGCTTGCGCGCCCCGCAAGATAGTCCGCGTAGGCGGTCTCTTCGGGCCCCGCGTACGGCCGCAGCTTCTCGAAGCCCGGGCAATCGTCGAACTCCAGGCTCGCCGCCCGCAGCGCGCAGCGCAGCAGCTCCGCGCGCGCGGCGAGGTCGAGCCGGCCGGTCGCAGAAAACTCGGACTTCAGGCGGGCGAACTCGTTTTCGGCGACCCTGCTCGTGCCGTTCAAATAACTCGCCTGAAACGCCTTGGCAGCGGCATAGGATTCCAGCTGCCAGTCGGCGGGCGGCGGACCTCCGGCACACCCGGAAAGAAGCATTGCCGGGAGAAAAAGAATAAACCTCACGGTAGCTTGACCTTCGTATCGCGCTCGAACGGCCACTTGCGGTTGATCTCGTCGATCAGCGCGCTCACCTTGCGCAGGCTCGCCTCGACCTCCGCGCGCAGCGCGCCCAGGTCCGCGGTGGCGGCCTTCGCGTTGCCGGCGACCGCCTGCGCGTCGGCGAGGATCGCGTCCACGCGCTTCAGCTGCGCGCCGATCTCGGTAAGGATCACGTTCGCCTGGCGCACCGCCTTCTGGGTTTCCTCGACCAGGCCGCCGGGCCCGAGCACCTGCTGATCGGTCTTGGAAAGAGCCGTGTCGAGCTTCAGCGAGACGCCATTGAGAGAGGCAAGCAGTGCGTTGGCACGGTCGATCGTCAGCAGCAGCTTCTTCGCGTTGTCCTCGCCGCCCAGCGCGGCGCCGAGAACGCCCTGCTTGCCGGCCATGCGCTCGGTCACCGTGCGCAGGTTCGCAAGGCTCCGGTCGAGGCTCGAATCGGCATCGGTGATGCGGTCGACGTTTTCCAGCACCGCGCGCAGCGTGGCGACCATTTTCGGGACTTCCTGCGCGGTGTCGCCGCGCAGCACCGGGCGCTGGGCGCGGTCCGGCAGCGGCGGGTCCTGCAGGTTGGAGCTATAGGCGCGCAGCTTCGCGCCGCCGACCAGCCCGACCTCCAGCGTGAAGACCGTGGTGGTGCGCAGCCAGTGGGCGTTGGCGGTCGGCACCCGGATATGGATGCCGGCGGTTCCATCCGAGTTGAGCGACACGCGCCGCACCCGCCCGATCGGGAATCCGGCGAACGTCAGGTCCATCCCGGGCGAAACTCCTTCGGCATTGTCGGTCGTCAGCGTCAGCCGCTGGAATTCCTCGAAGGTGCCGCGCGCGTAGAGCACGTACAGCACCAGCGCGATTGCCACCGTGATTGCGAACGCGAGCAGCATCCCCACCTTGACACCCATGTTCTTCGGCAGGTAAGGCACGCCTTGGGCGGAAGACTCTGGTTTCTTGTCCATGGTCAGACGTATTTGATCATCAACGACAGCACCTCGATCACGCCGATCACGAGGAACAGCTTCATCAGGCCTGCAAGCACCGCGGGGGGAACCGTGTCCAGCTCTCCGCGCTCGGCCTCGAGCCCGGTGGCAAGCGGGATCAGCGCCACAGCGAGGCCGAACAGCACGCATTTCAGGATCAGGCCGATCAGGATCTGCAGGTCGAAAATGTGCCCGACGATGCGCGTGTACAGGTCGAAACCCGCGTTCGAGCCGCCGTAGAACGACGTATAAGCGAGATACATGGTCAGCGCGATGCTCAGTACCGTCAGCGAGAGCATCGAGAGCGCCGCCGCCGCGATCCTCGGCACCAGCTCCGCGTGCAGCGGGCTCTCGCCGGCCTTCAGCTGGTCCTCGAGCTCGCCGCTCACACGCATCAGGGCGACCTCGGCGCCGATCGCCGCTCCGGAGCGCAGCGCCACGAACAGGGCCGTGAGCAACGGTATCAGCTCGAGCACCAGCACGCGCAGCACCAGCTCCAGGGCGACCTCGGACAGGTTATAGGCATGCGCCGCGCGGCGCACGATCTCGATGATCACCACGCTCAGCAGCGCCGAGAACGCGAGGTATCCCGGCAGCACCTTCCAGGCGGTGAGGTAGATCTGGCGCACGGCGATCGTGCGCGCCTCGGCGCCGTAGCTGGAGGGCGAGAGCGCCGCCACAGTGGCGAATCCTCCGAAACGAAACAGGCGCCGCCAGCTGCGCGCGCGCAGGATGATCTCGCCGCCGAAGGCCATGGCCGGAGTTTACCGTTAGACTCGTCCTTCCAGAATCCATGGAAGGGGAGCCGTGACAAACAATCGCAGGCAGTTTCTCGCCGCCGGATCCGCAGTCGTCGCCGCCGCCGCGACCGCGGCCGTGATGCCGCGCGGCGCATTCGCCCAGTCGGCGCCGTTCAATCCGAGCCAGCGCTACCCGGATCCCGCCATCAAGGTGATCGACCCGAGCTTCAACCGCTACCGCATCGGCCTCGCCAAGGTCGAGCGCATCGCCTCGCACATGCGCTGGTGCGAAGGGCCGGTCTGGTTCGGCGACGGCCGCTACCTGCTGTGGAGCGACCTCCCGAACGACCGCATCATGCGCTGGGACGAGGAGACGGGCGCCGTCAGCGTCTTCCGCAAGCCGTCCCACAACGCCAACGGCAACGCGCGCGACCGCCAGGGACGACTCGTCACCTGCGAGCACGACACCCGGCGCGTGACGCGCACCGAGTACGACGGCTCCATCACCGTGATCGCCGAACGCTACCAGGGCAAGCCGCTCAACTCCCCGAACGACGTGGTCTGCCGCTCCGACGGCTCGATTTGGTTCACCGACCCGCCGTTCGGGATCCTCGGCTACTACGAGGGCCACAAGGCGACGCCGGAGCTGCCCACGAACGTGTACCGCGTCGACCCGGCGAGCGGCGCGATCGCGGTCGTGGCCGGCGACGTGGAGCGGCCGAACGGCCTCGCGTTCTCGCCCGACGAGTCGAAGCTCTACGTGGTCGAGGCGAGCGGGGCGCAGCGCTCGATCTACGCCTTCGACGTCGTCGACGGGTCGCGGCTAGCCGGCAAGCGGCGCCTGGTCGAGGCCGGGCCGGGCACCCCGGACGGGCTGCGCGTCGACGTCGACGGCAACCTGTGGGTGGGCTGGGGCATGGGCGAGGAGGGGCTCGACGGTGTCGAGGTGTTCTCCCCGGCGGGCCTGAGGATCGGCCGCATCGACCTGCCGGAGCGTTGCGCCAACCTGTGCTTCGGCGGCCGCTACCGCAATCGGCTGTTCATGTGCGGGTCGACCTCGCTGTACTCGCTGTACGTCAATACGCAGGG
>CAZMRX010000051.1:6006-21119 GCA_964568755.1 uncultured Acidobacteriota bacterium
TCCTTTTCTTCCCGCCCCGGGGTGGGTGGGGGGGGGGGGGGGGGGGGGGGGCCCCCCCCCCCCCCCCCCCCTGGCCGTCCTGACCCCTTCGCCGTCCCTTGCCGCCGTTCAAGACCTGGTTCTCGCTGCTTTGCCCAAGGCGTCTGTCCAGACCCGACCGCAGTAGCACAAACGACGCAGCGGGAGCGAAGAGCGGCCAGGGTTCTCTGGACGGGCTCAAGGGGGGCTGATCGCCCCCCTCACCCCCCATGACGCGTCAGAACTGGAAGCGAGCCGAGAACTGCATCAGGCGGGCGTCGCCGGACAGGCTGCGGATCTGGCCGACGGTCGCGGTGTTCGAGATGTTGGCGTCGGGCAGACCCAGGTTGACCGTATCGAAGACGTTGAACACATCCCAGCGCAGGTTCAGGTTGGTGCGGCCGATCGGGAAGTTCTTCTGCAGGCTGAGGTCGAGGCTCTGCCAGTCGGGCCCGCGCAGGATGTTGCGGCCCGCGTTGCCGAAGGTGCCCGAAGGCACCGCCTGGAAGGCGGTCTTGTCGAACCACGCGTCCACCGTCTGGTCGCCCTCCCCGTCGCCGACCCGGTTCGGCAGCCCGGTGTGCCCCTGGCCCACGTTGTTGCTGCCCTGCGTCACCGTGAAGGGCCGACCCGTGCGGTAGGCGTAGATGCCGGAGACCGTCCAGTCGGCCAGCACCGCCTTGGCGAGACCGCTGCTGCCCTTGGCGAACGGGAGCTGAACCACGAAGCTGCCGACGAATCGGTGCCGCGTGTCGAACCCGCAGGGGCCCTCCCACGCCTCGAGGTC
Organism: uncultured Acidobacteriota bacterium; assembly: GCA_964568755.1. GTDB lineage: Bacteria > Acidobacteriota > Vicinamibacteria > Fen-336 > Fen-336 > DATBSL01. The sequence continues at coordinate 6,812 of CAZMRX010000051.1, forward strand.
GGTCGCGCTTTGCGAGAAGCTCGGCGAGCCGCCCGTCGAGAGATGCTCGGCGCTCTGGTCGGTGCACTCGGACAGCGTGTAAGCCATGCTGAAGCCCCAGCCCTTGGCGAAGCGGCGCTGGAAGCCGAGGTCCATGCCTTTGTAGCTCGAGGTGGCGCTCTGCTCGCGCCACTCGATGAAGCCGAAGTCGGGATAGGGCAGCGGGCCGCTGCCACCGATCGGCTGGTTGAGGTTGATCAGGTTGGCGAGGTTCCTGCCCTGCGTCCCGACCAGGTCGAGCGAGACGACGTAGGAACCCGCGAACACCTTCTGCGCGCCGACGCTGTACTGGTGGATCGTGGTCTTGGACGCGTCCTGGTCGGCCGCGCGCAGGCGGATGCGACGGTAGTCGAGCGCGGCCGGGTCCAGGAAGTTCGCGGGGAAGCCGTCCTTGAGCAAGAACAGCGGCGTCGTGGTCGAGGTGGTCGCGACGCTGTTGTTGATCAGCCCTGGCGGGTTGAGCGCGAGTTGGTCCTCGCTGCCGATGCGGTCGAAGATGTTGTAGAAGATGCCGTAGCCGCCGCGCAGCACCAGCGTGTCGCTCAGCTGGTACACGAGGCCGATGCGCGGCGCGAAGTTGTTCTTGTCGGGCCGCACCAGGCCGCGCTCCTCGAGCGAGCCGTCTTTCGCCGCGAACACGCTGCCCGACCCCGCGGGATTGAAATTGAGCTGGTTGTTCCCGTCTTCGAGCGCGGGGGTGATGAAGTCGTAGCGCAGCCCGAGGTTCAGCGTCAGCTTCGGGCTCAGGCGCCAGTCGTCGCCCGCGAAGAACGACGTCGCCCAGTGGCGTTGGTTGACGACCCACACGTTCGACAGCTGGGCGTCCGAGGTGTAGCCGAGCAGGTAGTCGGCGACCGCGTTGCCGGTGTAGCGCCCGCGGTAGCGTACCGAGCCCCGCGTCGCCGGGATGTCCATGTACTCGTTCTTCATCGGCGCGAGCACGTTGATCCCGAACTTGAACTGGTGGTCGCCCTTGAGCCACGACAGCGTGTTCAGGAACTCCCACTGGCTCGTGTGCTGGAACTTCGGCAGGAAGTCGGGCGAGCCCATGCGCCCGAGCCCGCCGCCCCCGAAGTAGCCGTCGATCGTCACGCCGATCACGCCGCCGGCGATCAGCGGGTCGTTCGGCACCCCCGGCACCTGCGCCTGTTGCGGCGGCAGCTGGCCGAAGGGCTGCTGCACCGCGTCGGAGTCGACGCCGCTCCACGAGAAGCGGAACTCGTTCACCACCGAGGGGCTGAAGATGCGCGTCCAGCCGAGCACGAGGCCGTTCGAGGTGATCGTCTGGTCGCCAAATCCCGAGGTGCCGGTCCCGTCGATCAGGCCCCCGAACGCTCCAGGGATCGAGCGTTCGCGGTCCGTGTAGATGTAGCGCAGGAAGAAGGTGCTCTTGTCCGAGGCGCGGAAGTCGAGCTTGCCGGTGACGCGGTCGGCGTTGTCGATCACCGCCGCGTCCGGCCGCACGTAGTTGTTGGTCTCGTTGGTGTTCGGCTCGGGCAGCAGCGCGAAGATGGCGGCGGCCACCGGGTCGATGCGGCCCGCGGGGATCACGTTGCCCGGGAACGGCTGGCCGGTGAGCGGGTCGCGGATCGTGCTGCTGAAAACGCCCGAGCGCTCGGCCATCGTCGGGACGCGCGTGCTGCGGGTGGTGCCGCGCGTGATGCGCGTGCCCTCGTAGTCGGCGAAGAAGAACAGGCGGTCCTTCAGGATCGGGCCGCCGACGTTGAAGCCGTACTGGTCCTGGTCGTTGCTCGGCTTGGGCAGCGGGGCCAGGTTGCGCTCGGTGCGGAAGTCCTCGTTGAAGTACGTGTTCGAGTCGAACTTCTCGTCGCGGAAGTAGTAGTAGCCGGTGCCGCGGAAGGCGTTGGTGCCGGACTTGGTGATGACCGAGATCGCGGCCCCGGGCGCCCTGCCGTACTCGGCCGCGTAGGGGCTGGTGACGACCTTGAACTCTTCGATCGCGTCGATCGAGGGCCGCGAGACCTGGGTCGTCAGCTCCTGCACGTTGGTCGAGATCGAGTTGTTGTCGACGCCGTCGAGCAGGAAGTTGTTCTGCAGCGAGCGGCTGCCGTGCACGTTGACGCCGCCGGTGCGGCCCGCTGCGGTGCCGCCGCTCTCCTCCGTGAAGCGGTCGCCCTGGACGCCCGGCACCAGCACCATCAGGTCGTCCCAGTTGCGGATCGCGAGCGGCAGCTGCGAGACCGCGTTCTGGTCGATGACCGAGCCGATCGCGGCCTGGGTCGTGTCGAGCAGCCGCGTCGCCTCGGCCACCGTGACCGCCTCGCTCATCCCCCCGACAGTGAGCGAGAAATCGATGCGCGCGCGCTGGCCGGCATCCAGGATCACGGCGCGCGATTGCGCGCCGAAGCCCTGGGCCTCGACCGCCACCGTGTAGGTACCGGACAGCAGGTTCGGCGCCAGGTAGGCTCCCTCCCCGGTGGTCTTCACCCGCGTCGTCACGTTCGTGCCGGCGTGGGTGACGGTGATCGTGGCGCCTGTGATCACCGCCCCAAGCTGGTCCTTCACCGTTCCGGTGAGTGTGGCCCGGTCCACCTGGGCCTGGGCTGGGATGGCGAACAGGACGACCAAGGCGGCCAGCAGCAAGCGCTTCATGGGCTCCTCCGCGACGTTTGGGATCAGGCCGGGATTGTGGCTGGCGAATCCTACACCGGGATGACGCCCGTGTGACAAGTGTGGACGATGGGAGGCACCGGGGGCGCTCATGCCAGCGGGCTTTCAGCGGGGGCACGGGGGGCGCTCAGCCCCCCGAATGCCAGTCCAGAGAGTCCGTTGTCTGTTTCCGTTGTCTGTTCCCGTTCTCTGTTCCGTTCTCTGCAATTCGGTTGTCTCTTGTCCGTTCCCCCGTCCGTTTGGTCTTGAGTAGAATCCCCCGCACGTGACTCTCCTCTTATTGCTGCTGTCGGCGCCGCTGGCCCCCCTCCACGAGCAGGCCTTCCGCCTGGAGCGCCCCGCCGAGGCCGTCGCCGTGATCGACGCCTCGTGCGACCGCTGCGACTGGGCGGTCCGAGGCCGCGAAGCTGCGGTGCTCTCCCTGTCGCTCGACGGCGCCCATTCCCAGCACCTGGTCCTGGCGCGCGGCGCGCGGGCGGAGTACCGCGTCCTGCTCGGTGCGCTCGGCCCAGGCGAGCACCGCCTCGCGCTCACCCTCGACTCGCGCTGGTCCGCGGCCGGGGCCGGGGCCGTGCGGGTCGAGAGCGTCAGGGTCGAGTCAGTGGCCGCGGACGCTCCCGGCTACGAGGCGCTCGCGCACGCGCCGATCGTCCACGTGCGCAAGGGCTCGCTCGATCGCTTCTCCGACGCGCCGCTCGTCGCCTGGGTCGAGGCGTTCCCGGCCGCGGACGAGGGCCGCGAGCTGCGCTACTCGATCGTGTTCAGCCACGAGGACGGCGGCACGCCGCTCGACCGGCTGATGGCAACCTGGGGCCGCGCGACCGACATCGAGCTCGTGTACGCGGTCGAGCTCGACGCGGAAGGGCGCGTGCGCCGGGCCGAGTACCAGGGCAAGGACCACGTCACGACGCGGTTCGCGGGCCGCCGCGAGGGAAGCCACCCGGTGCTCTACGTCGTCACCCGGAACAACATGCTGAGCGACCGCGGGCCAGGGACGCCACGCGTCGCGCTCGCGCCCGTCCTGTTCCCGCTCGACCGCGTCTCGCGCGAGGCGGTGATGGACGCGCACCCCTGGACGCACCAGGTCTCGGCGGTGGAGGTGAGGCGCGAGGGCCTGGTGGCGGACGGCGCGAGGCCCGGCTCGAAGAGGATTCCCGATCCACGCCGCTTCGTCTTCCTCGAAGCGTGCGGCAGCGTGAGCGACGCGCGGCTCGCGTTCGACGTCGCCCTGCGGCGGGCGGACGGCGCGCTCCAGTGGTACGCCTCGGACGCGGGGCGCCCGGACTTCCGCGTGGCGCGCAGCGGCTGCTTCCGCGCGGGCGTCGCGCTGCCCGGCCACGCCGCGGCGAGCGAGGTGCAGGCGCTGCGCCTGCGCGCCCACACGCGGGCCAAGCGCCGCGGCGAGAAGCCCCTGCCGAAGGGCTCGGGCGCGGCGCGCATCGACCGCGTCAACCTGCTCTACGGCCTCGGCGCCGACGACAGGCCCGGCCCGAGCCTCTTCCGCTGGACCGCCGGCAGCGAGCTGGCGCCGGACGGCCCTCCGCTCGAGCTTCCGGTTCGGCCGCAGTAGACGGGCTGGACGAGCCTACTCCGTCACGTCGGCCAGGCGGACTCGCGCGCCTGTCTCGTAGGCCCGGTGGGCGGCGATCCCGATGCGCAGGGCGGCCATGCCGTCGTCGATCGTCACGGGGACCTTGCGTCCCTCGAGCACGTTCTGGGCGAAGTTCCGGAGCTGGGTCGTGTAGGCGCCCGCGAAGCGCTCCATGAAGTAGGGCACGGTGTCGTGGGCCACCGAGTTCTTCGTCATCACGTAGAGCGCCGTCTCGCGCAGGTAGCCGATGCGCAGGGTGCCCGCGGTGCCGAGCAGCTCCGTGGCGATGTCGTAGCCGTAGATGCCGTTGCGCGACAGGTCCACCACACCAAGCCGCCCGTCCTCGAACTCCAGGGTCACCACCGCGTTGTCGATGTCCCCGACCGTCTTCAGCTCCGGGTAGGCGAGCGTCCCCGCCATGGCCTGGACGGAGCGGACCTCGCCCATGAAGAAGCGCGCCAGGTCGAAGTCGTGGATGCCCATGTCCAGGATCATCCCGCCGCTGCTCCTGGGGTCGGCGTACTCGAGCGTGGTTCGGTGCGGGTCGCGCGACGACGACTTGAACACGACGGCCGTGCCGATCTCGCCGGCTTCCAGCCGCTTCTTGGCCGCGGCGTAGCCTGCGTCGAAGCGCCGCATGAAGCCCATCTGGAAGAAGACGCCCGACTTCTCCACCGCCCGCTTCATCTCGCGGGTCTCGCCGAGCGTCAGCGCCGGGGGCTTCTCGCAGAAGATGGGAAGACCGCGCGCGGCCGCCGCCACCACGTGGCCGCGGTGCGTGTGCGTGGGCCCCACGATCACGAACGCGTCGATGCCGGGCGCTTCCAGCAGCTTCTCCGTCTCCGCGAAGACCGCCACGTCCTCGTGCTCCGCCGCGACCCAGGCGCGCGCTGCGGGATCGGGGTCCGCCGCGGCCACGAGCCGCGTCTCGGGGATGCGCGTGGCGAGGTCCCGCGCGTAGACGCGCCCGAGCCGGCCGACGCCGATGAGACCGATGCCGAGCCTCCTGCGGGAGGCCATCTCAGTTCCCCGACAGCGTGGCCTTCGTCACGAGCTCGATGCGGACCTTCTGCTCCGCTTCCGGCTTCTCCCCGCGCACGAGCTTGAGCGCGTCTTCCACCGCGAGCCGTCCCATCTCCGAGGGGAACTGCGCGACCGAGCCCAGCATCGTCCCCGCGGCGATCGCCTGGCGCGCGTCGCCCACGGCGTCGAAGCCGATGACCTTGATCTTGCCCGTCTTGCCCGCGGCCGCGATCGCCTCCACGGCGCCGAGAGCCATCATGTCGCTGCAGGCGAAGAGCGCGTCGATCTCGGGGTGCGCCTGCAGCATGTTCTGGAACACGCTGAAGCCCTGGTCGCGCTCCCAGTTCGCGGTCTGCGAGGCCACCACCTTCACGCCGGGCGCGCCCTTGACCGCGTCGTGGAAGCCCTTGAGGCGCGAGTCGCCGGTCTCGTGGCCCGGGATGCCTTCCAGCAGGCCCACCGAGGCCTTTCCGCCCGTGACCTGGATCAGGTACTCCCCCGCCACCCTGCCGCCCTCGTAGTTGTCGGAGCCGACGAAGCCGTCGAGGCGGATGCCGGCCTCGGCCGCGGTCTTCGGGTCGACCCGCGTGTCCACGATCACCACCGGGATCCCGGCCGCGTTCGCCTTGGCGATCGCGGGCACCACCTCCTTCGAGCCGCTGGGTGTGATGGCCAGGGCCTGCACCCGCGTCTGGATCAGGTTCTCGATGATCTGCATCTGCTTGTCCACGTCCACCTCGCGCTCCGCCGCCTGCACCACGAGGTCCACGCCCAGCCGCGTCGCCGCCTCCTGGGCTCCCTTCTGCATGTCGATGAAGAAGGGGTTGTTGAGCGTCTTCAGCACCAGGGCCACGCGCGGCCGCTTCGGGGCCTCGGGGCCGGGTGCCGGCTGCGTGCAGCCCGCGAGGGCGAGCCCGAGCAGGGCCAGGAGCCGGGACGCCGTTCTTCGGGTCTTCATGACTTCATCTCCCCGGTCGCTTGAGCATCGAGTCCACGAGAACAGCCACGATGATGACGACGCCGATCACGATCTGCTGCAGGAACGACGAGACGCCGAGCAGGTTCAGCCCGTTGCGCAGCACGCCCATGATCAAAGCACCCACCAGCGTGCCCCCGAGCGAGCCCGAGCCGCCCAGCAGGCTCGTGCCCCCGATCACGGTGGCGGCGATCGCGTCCAGCTCGTACATCATGCCCGCGATGGGCTGGGCGGAGTTGAGCCGGGCGGTGAGCAGGACCGCGGCGAGGGCGCTCGTTACGCCGCACAGGACATAGACCATGGTCTTGTGGAAGCGCACCGCCACGCCGCTGAGCCGCGTCGCCTCCTCGTTGCCGCCGATCGCGTACACGTAGCGGCCGAAGCGCGTGCGGACGAGCAGCAGGTGCGCGACCAGGTAGACGGCGGCGGCAGCCACGACCGGCGCCGGGACGCCCAGCACGCGCGCCGTGGCGAGCGAGCGGAAGCCGGCTTCGAAGCCGGAGACCGGCCGTCCCTCGGTGAAGACGAGCGCGGCCCCGCGCGCCACGCTCATGATCCCGAGCGTCGCGATGAACGGGGGCAGCCGCCCGTGAGTGATCAGCAGGCCGTTCGTCAGGCCGCACAGGGCGCCGGCCGCGAGACCGGCGAGGATCGCGAGCGGAGCGGGAAGCGGCGCCTGCAGCGTGCTCGCCAGCACCACGCCCGAGAAGGCCACGATCGACCCCACCGAGAGGTCGATGCCGCCCGAGACGATCACGAACGTCATGCCCGCGGCGATCACCGCGTTGATCGAGGTCTGCTCGAGGACGTTCATCAGGTTGGAAACCGTCAGGAAGTGCGGGCTCAGGATCGAGAGCAGCCCGGACAGCAGCACGAGCCCCAGCAGCGTGCCGACCTGACGACCCTTGCTCGCCAGCCAGGCGGAGCTCAAGCGGGCTGCCCCAGCGCGGCGCGCAGGACCTGCTCCTGGCTGGCGCCCGCGGCGTCCAGCTCGGCCACGATCCGGCCCTGGCGCATCACCAGGATCCGGTCGCTCATCCCCAGCACTTCCGGAAGCTCCGACGAGATCATCAGGATCCCAGCGCCTTTCGCAGTGAGCCGGTTCATCTCCTCGTAGATCTCCACCTTGGCCGCCACGTCGATCCCCCGCGTGGGCTCGTCCATCACGAGCACTTCCACGTCGGCAGCCAGCCACTTGCCGAGCACGACCTTCTGCTGGTTCCCGCCGGAGAGGAGCACGACATTCTGCTCCAGGCTGGGCGTCCTGATGCGCAGGTCGAGGACGCCGCGCGCGGCGAGCGCTCTCTCGGCCACGTGATTCACCCAGCCGAAGCGCGACAGCCGCACGGCGCTCGGCAGGGCGAAGTTCTCCTGGACCGACCGCCCGAGCACCAGCCCCTGGGTCTTGCGGTCCTCGGGCAGGAAGCCCACGCCCTGGCGGATGGCGTCCTGCGGCGCCCGGAAACGCACGGGCCGGCCCTTGATCGTGACCCGACCGGCGCGCGGCGGGTCCGCTCCCGTGATCGCCCGGGCCAGCTCGGTGCGTCCGGCGCCGAGCAGGCCGGCCAGGCCCACCACCTCGCCGCGGTGGAGCGAGAAGGCGACGTCGTCGAGGATTCCCGAGCGCAGCCCCTCGACCCGCAGCAGCTCCTCGCCGCGCGGCACGCGCCGCTTCGGGTAGTGCTCCTTGAGCTCCCGGTTCGCCATCAGGCGGATCAGCTCGCCGAGCGAGACCTCGCCCACGCGGTGCGTCGCCACGTGCCTGCCGTCGCGCATCACGCTCACGCGCGTGCCGATGCGCGCGACCTCCTCCAGCCGGTGCGAGATGTAGACGACGGCCACTCCCCGGGCGGTCAAGCGCTCGATCGCGGCGAAGAGCGCGTCGATCTCGCTGGCGGTGAGCGCGGACGTGGGCTCGTCCATGATCAGCAGCCGCGCGTCGCCCTGGAGCGCCTTGGCCACCTCGACCATCTGCTGCTCGGCGATGCCCAGCCTCGAGACCGGGCCCGCGGCGTCGATGCGCACCCCGAGCTCCTCGAGGCGCTGGAGCGCCTCCCGCTCGAGCCGCCCACGGTCGACGAAGCCGAGTCCGTGGGTCGGTTCCTTCCCGAGCAGGATGTTCTCGGCCGCGGACAGCTGCGGGACCAGGTTGAACTCCTGGTAGATGATGCGTATCCCCAGCGCCTGCGCGTGGGCCGGGCCTTCGATGGTGACGCGCTCCCCGAAGAGCTCGATGACGCCGCCGTCGCTGCGGATCGCCCCGCTCAGGATCTTCATGAGCGTGGACTTCCCCGCGCCGTTCTCCCCGAGCAGGACGTGCACCTCGCCCTGCCTCACCTCGAGGTCGACGCCGTCGAGCGCCGTCACTCCGGGGAAGGACTTGCGGATCCCCTGCATCCGCAGGGCGGGAGGTGCTTCGGCCGTCACCGATCCCGAAGCCCTGGCAGGCGCTCGAGCGCCCGCTCGCCCATCGCCTGCTGCTGCTTCACGCGCAGGCTCTCGCCGAGCTCGCGGCCGATCGCCACCCAGGCGCTCGAGAACGAAAGCGCGACGATCCAGGTCCGGTACGTCGTCGCCGAAGGCGGCAAGTCGTCCTCCTTCGAGAGGCTCTCAGGGCCGCGGCGAGCCGCGGGGCAGCCACTAGAGACGATGGCGCGAGGCTAGCGGCTTTCGCGGCGGCCGGCAAGACGGCTCGCGGGCGCGATCGCTTTCGGCGCCGGTAAGGCCTTACGTGCGAGGTAAGCGAGCGGGAGGAGCCGACCGAGGCCGGCCAACGACTTGGCGGGCGTCCGCCCGCGGCACCACTCTTGCTCTCGTCGTTCGTACCCGTTCCTGCGAGTGAGGTGTGTCGATATGAGGTGGCGCGGCTGGATCGCCGCCGCGGCAGTCTGCTTCGGCGGCTGCGGCGGATCGTCGACGTCGTCGGGATCGGGCGGGTCGCCCACGACTCCCGCCACCACGCTCGCGCCGGGGAGCGGGCCGACGATCACCATCAACGCCTCCGGCGTCGTCGAGCCGAAGCAGCTCGAGATCCAGGTCGGGAGCCGCGTCATCTTCGTCAACAACGACCGTGTGCCGCACGAGATGTCCTCGGACCCGCACCCGAGCCACGAGATCTGTCCGCCGATCAACGAGGTCTCGGCGCTCGCCCCGGGCCAGTCGCGCCAGACCGGCGTCTTCACCGTCGCGCGCAGCTGCGGCTTCCACGACCACGGACAGTTCGAGAACACCTCGCTCCAGGGAACCATCGTCATTCGCTGAGGCGGGCCGCGGCCCGCCCGGGAGGAAGAACATGCGACGATCCGCACTCACGGCCGTGCTGCTGGCCGCCACGCTGGGCGGCGCCTGCGGCTCCGACAGCGACACGACGTTCTTCGACGCCACGCTCAGCCCGGCCAACGAGGTCCCGGCTCGAGACAGCAACGCCTCGGGCATCGCCCGCATGACGTTCGACGGGACGACGGTGACCTTCACCGTGATCGTCTCCAACCTGAACAACGTCACGATGGGCCACATCCACTCGGGCGCCGCCGGCACGAACGGGCCGGTCCGCGTGTTTCTCTACGGACCCCTTCCCGCGACGAGCGTCGCGCAGGGAGTGCTGGCCGAAGGCTCCTTCACGGCCGCGAACGTGACAGGCATCGACTTCAATGCGCTGATCGAGGAGATGCGCGCGGGAACCGCCTACGTGAACTTCCACACCACGCTCTACCCGGGCGGGGAGATCCGCGGCCAGGTGCGCCTGCTGGAGTGAAATAGGCGGAGGCGCGCCCGCCCGGCGCTGGCGGCCCTCGGCGAGGCTCGCCGGCGCAGACTCTCGCGCGCATGCGCCGCGAGGGGCGCCGGGCTGTCCGGCGATCTGCACTTCCGCCCGCGCTTCGCGACGATCCCTGCGCCGCCTGGGCTTTCCGCGGCCCCCGGGCTCGGGCCCGCTTGACAGCGACCCTGCCGAGGTAGAGGCTCTCGGCACCGTTCTCCACTGAACCTCGCTCTCCAGGCGCCGGCTCCCGAGCGGAGCAGCGGCGTTTCGTGTCGTATCCGTCGGCCCTTCGGCCGGCGGCCGAGATGCCCTCCGGGAGGTGGGCGGACCTTGAAGAAGACCCAATTGAGCCTTGCCGTGCTGGCGCTCGTCGCCAGCTCGTCCGTGAACGCCCTGGCCCAGGCCGTGCCGGCCACGCAGCCGAAGTTCCTCCACATCTTCCGCGAGCAGGTGAAGCCGAACCGAGGGGGCGAGCACGCCCAGTGGGAGACCGGGTGGCCCGCGGCCTACGAGAAGGCGAAGGCGACGACCCCCTACCTGGCGCTCTCCGCGATCACGGGACCGCAGGAAGTCTGGTACGTGACGCCCTACGCGTCGCAGGCGGCTTACGGCGAGACGATGGCGTGGGAGGAGGCGCAGCCCGGGCTGACGACGGAGCTCGAGCGCCTGGCGAAGGGCGACAGCGAGTTCCTCGCGGACGCGAACGCGCTCCAGGCGGTGGCGGTGCCGGAGCTGGGCAACGGAAGCTACCCCGACCTCGCCAAGCAGCGCTACTGGGAGATCTCGCTCTGGCGCATCCGGCTCGGGCATGAGGGCGCCTTTGCCGCGGCCACGAAGACGTACAAGGCCGTGGCGGCGCGTGCGGGCTCGAGCGCCAGCTGGCGCACCTACCGGGTCGTGGCCGGCGCGCCGGACGGCACGTTCCTCATGTTCTCCTCGGTCGCGGCGTTCAGCGAGTTCGACAAGATGATGGCCGACGGCGACGCGACGATGAAGGGCGCGACCGCCGAGGAGATGGGCGTGCTCGAGAAGTTCATGAAGGACAGCGTGCTCAACATCTCGACCAACCGCTACCGGCTGGACCCGAAGCAGAGCTTCGTGGACGCCGCCACCAAGGCCAAGGACCCGGCCTTCTGGAGCAAGAAGTAGTCCGTCCGTGAGCCGAGCGGGACGCGCCGGCTCCGGCGCGTCCCGCCTTGCTACGGCCGTCGAGCGCCGCGCTTGCGTCTCGCGCCCCGCGTCGCCCTCGCGCGACGGGCTTGACCTCGCCGGGCGCGCAGGCCTACCTTCTCTGCGATGAGGTCCTGTTGAAGCGAGCCCTGCTGCTGTTGTGCCTGGCCGCCCCGCCGCTGCCCGCGTCGGCACAGGTGGCCGCGGACGACCCGCACGCGGCCTGCGCGGCGGTGGGCTACGTCCCGCGCGAGCTGCTCGAGAAGCCGGTCGTGCTCCGCGAGGGCACCGGGGCCGGCCGCGGCACCGGCCAGGTCCACGATCCCGTGACCACGACCTCTGCCGAAGCGCAGGCGCTCTACGACCAGGGCGTCGCCTACCTGCACTCCTACGTGTGGATCGAGGCGGCGCGCTCGTTCCGGCAGGCGCTGCGGCTCGACCCGAAGCTGGCGCTCGCGCACCTCGGCCTGTCGCGCGTCGCGACGGCGCTCGAGGACAAGGCTGCGGCGCGCAGCGAGCTGGAGCGGGCCGAGGCGCTCGTTGCGGGCACGACGCCGCGCGAAAAGCGCCGCGTGGCCCTGCGCCGCGTGCAGCTCGACGCGCTCGAGGACCTGCCGAGCGTCGTGAAGCACGCCGCCTACAAGAAGGCCCTCGACGAGGCGCTCAGCCGCGACATGTCCGACGTCGAGCTGTGGCTGCTGCGCGGGAACACCGAGGAGGCAAGCGCCGCCGGGCGCGGCCAGCGCGGCGGCGCGTCGTCCGTCGCCTTCTACGAGCGCGCGCTGGCCGTGAGCCCGGACCACTTCGCCGCCCACCACTACCTGGTCCACTCGCACGAGATGATCGGGCGCATCGACGACGCGCTCCGCCACGGCGAGGCCTACGTGCGGCTCGCCCCCGCGATCCCGCACGCGCACCACATGTGGGCGCACGACCTGCGGCGCGTCGGACGCACCCAGGACGCGATCGCCGAGTTCCGCAAGGCCAACGCGCTCGAGATCGCCTACTACGCGGCCGAGGGCATCCCGGCCGAGCTCGACTGGCACCACCAGCACAACCTCGACCTGCTGGCGACCTCGCACCAGCACCAGGGCCAGATGCGCGAGGCGGAGGCGCTGATGCGCCGCTCGTTCGCGATGCCGCCGCCCTACGAGTACTCGGCCTTCAACAAGAAGGAGTGGCCGGGCTTCCTGATGAGCCGGGGTCGGCTGGCTGAGGCGCGCGAGGCCGCCCGGGCGCTCCTCGCGTCGCGCTTCGCGGCGGCGCGCTCGCTGGGCCACGTCGCGCTTGCGCAGTCAGCGATCGCCACGGGCGCGCTGGACGAAGCGCGCGCCGAGGCCGAGCTCGCCGAGCGCGAGCTCGAGGCGGTCGAGCCGGGCTCGTGGTCGGCGCGCAACGCCCTCCAGCCCTACCTCGACCTGGTGAAGGGCTCGCTGCTGCTGCGGAGCGACCCCGCGGCCGGCCGCCGCTTGCTCGAGGACGTCGGCACCCGGCTGCGCGCGCTGCCGGGTCCCGACGCCTGGATGCAGGCGCTGTTCGTGCTCGAGTCGATCGCCCGCACCGCGCGCGAGGCGTCGGACTGGGAGCTCGCCGAGCGCATGGCGCGCCAGATGCTCGAGCACGACCCGGCCTACGCCGGCGGCCACTACGCGCTCGCCCTGGTCGCCGAGCAGCGCGGCGACGCGGCGGCCTCGCAGCAGGCGTTCGGGACCGCGCTGCGGCTGTGGACGGACGCCGATCCCGACCTGCCGGAGCTTCAGCAGCTGCGCCGCGCCGTGGCCTCGCGCTGACGGCGATCGGACCTGCCTGGGCCAGGCCGTCAGTGTAGGCTCGCGCCCGGCGGTAGAATGACGGGCAGGTGAGCCGATGAAGACCGTCAGCCGCGCCACGGTGGATGATCTCTACAGCGTCCCGGAGAACGCAAAGGCCGAGCTCGTCCAGGGGGAGCTGGTCCGCATGAGCCCCACCGGAGGCCTGCCGGGCCGAGCCAGCGCCGCGGTCTACGCGAGCCTGCGGCGCCACGAGAGGGCATCGGGAGGCGGGCTCGCCTATCCAGACAATACGGGCTTCCTCGTCGAACTGCCGCATCGGAAGTCCTTCAGCCCCGACGCCGCTTTTCATCCCGGGACGAATCCGACCATGAGCTTCGTGCAGGGGGCCCCCGTCTTCGCGGCGGAGGTGCGCAGCGAAGGCGACTATGGACCGAAGGCCGAGGAAGAGATGGCTCGCAAGCGGGCAGACTACTTCGCCGCGGGCACGCTCGTCGTGTGGGACGTGGACCTGCTCGGCGAGGACGTCGTCCGCGTTCACCGCGCCTCGAGCCCCGAGCCGACGATCTACCGCCGGGGACAGCTGGCGGAGGCCGAACCCGCTGTGCCCGGTTGGCGGATGAGCGTCGACGAGCTGTTCGAGTAAACCTCCATTTCGAAGAAGGCAGGTCGATGAGCCTCACGCCCGGCCAGCGGCTAGGGCCGTACGCGGTCACGGCGAAGATCGGCGCCGGCGGCATGGGCGAGGTCTGGCGCGCCACCGACACGAAGCTGCAGCGCGAGGTCGCGATCAAGGTGCTGCCGGCCGAGCTCGCGGGCGACGCGGCGCGCCTCGCGCGCTTCCAGCGCGAGGCGCAGCTGCTCGCCGCGCTCAACCACCCGAACATCGCGGCGATCCACGGACTCGAGGAGGCGGACGGACAGCCGTTCCTGGTGCTCGAGCTGGTGCCGGGCGAGGACCTGTCCGAGCGCCTGAAGCGCGGGCCGCTCCCGGTCGACGAGGCGGTCGACGTCGCGCGCCAGGTCGCCGAGGCGCTCGAGGAGGCGCACGAGCGCGGGGTGGTGCATCGCGACCTCAAGCCGGCGAACGTCAAGGTCACGGCCGAGGGCAAGGTCAAGGTGCTCGACTTCGGGCTCGCCAAGGCCTGGACGAGCGAGACGGCGTCGGGATCCGCGCCGGACCTGTCGCAGTCCCCCACCCTCGCGCACACCGGCACTGCCGCGGGCATGATCCTCGGCACCGCGGCCTACATGTCGCCGGAGCAGGCGCGCGGGAAGAGCGTCGACAAGCGATCGGACGTCTGGGCCTTCGGCGTGCTGCTGTACGAGCTGCTCACGGGGCGCCCGCT
>CAZMRX010000052.1:0-9957 GCA_964568755.1 uncultured Acidobacteriota bacterium
TCCTCCCTTCGCGCGCGCTGGCAGCGCGCTAGCGGTCGTAGTAGCGGCTGCAGTCCGGCGGCATCTCGGCCCAGGGGCCACGCCGGAGCGGGCCGCGCGGCCGGCCTTTCGCCGTGCGCGCGGCGGTGCCCGTGTTCAGCACGCCCGTGATCTCGCCGCCCCGGACCGTGCCCGAGAACCTGACGGGCACGCCGGCCGCGTCGAACGCGAAGCGCAGCTCGACGCCGTGCACGCTCGCGGATGTGAGCGCCTGCGGGACGCCGCCGCGGGTGATCTCGCCGGAGAGCGCCGCGAAGCTCTGGCGCAGGTCGAGCGTGAACGGCGCGTCCTGGCTGTCGTGGAAGTCCCAGACGCCGTCGACACGCGCCGGTACCACCCACAGGTGGACGTCACGTCCCTGGATCTGGAGCGACTGGTCGGGTACCCAGTCCGCCATCGAGTACTGGTGCGAGACCACGCGCGTGCCGGGCTCCAGGGCCAGGATGCGATGCCGCACACAGAGGTTGAGGTGGGGCAGCAGGTACATCGTGACGACGCTCGCGCCGGCGAAGTCTTCCTTGAAGATGTCCCCCTCGACGATCCGGACCCTGTCGGCCACGCCCTCCGCCTCGACCAGGCACTGGGCGAGCTTCACCATCTCCGGGTCGTACTCGATGCCCCGGGCCCGCGCCCCGAAGGGCGGCTTCGCGGCGGCGATGGCGATCTTTCCGTCGCCGGCGCCCAGGTCGAGGACGCTGTCCTCCGACGTCACCTGCGCCACCCCGAGCATGCCGAGGACGACGGCGTCGAAGGTCGGCACCCAAACGACGTCCTTACCGGCGCGGCCCCACGAGGCCGGGTGCGCCGCCTCGCAGTCGGCGCGCGTGCGCGGCTGCGCCTGTCCGGCGGCCGCGGCAAGCAGCAGCAGGGCCCCGGCGGCGGCCGTTCGTCGACACAGGCTCGGCATGAGTCGTCCTCGATCCTACAACTCCGGGCTGCGACACTTACCGCGGCTTGCGCTCGTCGAGCAGCAGGCGCCGCAGCGTGCGCAGATCGTTCAGCAGCCGGCGGCTGCTCGTCACGTGCGACTGCAGCTGGTGCAGCTTCAAGGCCACCAGCTGGAGGGCGTCCAATTGGCGCGCAGCGCCCTGCTCGCGAGCGGCTGCGATGTCGTCTGCGACGGACGCCTCCGCCTCGGCGACGGCCTCGGCCAGCAGCTGAACGTACTCGTGAGCCCCCTCGACGGTGTCGAACGGCAGCCGCGGCGGCGCGTCCACGATCCCAGTCTACCCCTGCCTTGCGAGCGCGTCCGCGAGCTCGAGCAGCAGGCCCCGGCCGTCCCCGGACCAGGCGCTGCCGTGCATGCAGGCGAGCGTCCGCGGCGCAGTCGCGGCCAGCTTCTCGATCAGGGGCCGGGTGCCGGGCGAGTGGGCGTAGTAGTCCATCGCCGCCCGCATCGCCTCGCTGGGCCCGAGGATGTCGGCCTCCGTCACCGGAGCGTGCTCCGCTCCGGGCTGGGTGAAGAGGTCGCCGCACAGGAGCGTGGCGGTGGTCTCCTCGAACAGGTAGCCGCACTCCCAGCCGTGGGGCAGGTGCGGGGCGTCGAGCCAGCGGACGCGCTTGCTTCCGAGGCTCAGGACTTCCCCGTCGGCGAGCGGCCGGGCCGGGCGATCGGCGAGGTCGTCCACCGAGACCATCGCGGCGACGGAGCCGCACAGCGGCCGGGCGTCGGGGGCCGCGGCGAGCCACTCGTTGAGCGAGCCGCACTCGTCCGCCTCCACGTGGGAGAAGCCGATGAAGCGCAGCCGCTCCACCGGGGTGACGGCGGCGATCGCCTCGCGCACCAGCGGGAACATCCGCCGCGGGCCGGTGTGGAACAGCAGCGGCTCGTCGTCCAGCACCAGGTACTGGTTGAAGCTGAAGCCTCCGGGCAGCAGCGTCACCGGCGTCGAGATCCGGTAGATCGCTGGGGCGACCTCGTCCACGCGCGTTCCGCTCTGCGAGTTCGTGATCATTTGGCTCTCCTCCAGGCTTTCTGCTGCGGATGTGTCACGACGGCGGCCGCCGTGACACTTCCCGGACGAGAAAAACATGGGTGCTAAGCTCCTGGCATGGACGAGGCCGGCGCCGACTCGGACGGGACGCTCGCCCGCCGGGTGGCCGCAGGGTCGCCGGGCGCGGCGGAGGCCGAGGCCGAGCTCTGCCGGCGTCTCGGGCCCCGGCTTCGGCTCTACGGCCTGCGCCACCTGCGGGACGCGGCAGCGGCCGACGACCTCGCGCAGGAGGTGCTCGTGCTGATGCTGGAGCGCCTGCGGGCCCGGCGCGTCCGGGAGCCGGATCGCCTGGCCTCGTTCGTGCTCGGCGCCTGCCGCCTGGTGGTCCGGAACCACCGGCGCGGCCGCAGGAGACGCGACGGGCTGCTCGACCGCTTCGCGGCCGTGTTCCCGCGCCGGGCCGAGCCCGAGCGGCTGTCCCTCGACCGCGAGCGCCTGCGCGCCTGCCTCGCGCGGCTGGCCGAGCGCGAGCGGACGGTCCTCGTGCTCACCTTCTATTCCGAGCAGCCCTCGGCCGAGATCGCGACCCATCTGGGCCTGCGCCCGGACCACGTCCGGACGCTGCGCCACCGGGCCTTCACCCGCCTGCGGGACTGCGTCACGGGAGCTCCGTCGTGAGCGACTGCGCCCGTCCCCTGTCCGACGAAGCGCTCCTCGACTGGTGGACCGGAGAGCTGTCCTCCCCACGACAGCGCGAGGTAGAGGACCACATCCTGTCCTGCCCCGACTGTGCGGGGCACGGCCTGGCGATGTACACCCTCGCCGAGGCCGTGCGGAGCCTGGTTCGCGAGGGCGGTGCGCCACTGGTGTTGCCCGGGGTGGTGGTCGAGCGGCTGCGTCACGAGGGCCGGCGCATCCGCGAGTACCGCGTGGCGCCCGGCGGGAGCGTCCAGTGCACCGTGGGACCGGACGACGACGTGGTGCTCTCCCGGCTCGCCGTGGACCTCGGCGGCGTGACGCGCCTCGACCTGGTGGTGCGGGTGGACGACGGCCCGGAAGCACGGGTGAGCGACCTGCCGTTCGACGCCGCCGTCGGCGAGCTGATCGTGATGCCGTCGGCCGGCGACCTGCGGGCCGCGCCGGCCCACGTCCAGAGGATGCGCCTCGTGGCCGTCGAACCCGGTGCCGAACGCCTGCTGGGCGAGTACACCTTCGACCACACGCCCTGGCCCGGGCGCTAGCCCCGGCTCCGATCGGCAGCCTCGCCCGCGATGGCGCGCTTCGGTGTAAGGTCTGGCGCCGGAGGTGCGGATGCCACAGCTCGGAACGTGGGTGCTGGCCGGGCTGCTGGCCTTTGGCCTCGCGAGCCCGTCGGCCGCGGCGGAAGCCACGGACCGTCGCGAGGTGATGGGCACGGTCTTCGACGACGCCAACGGCGACGGCCGCCGCGACGCGACCGAGCCGGGTCTTCCGGGCGCCACGGTTTCGGATCAGCATGACGTCGTCACCACCGGAGCCGACGGTTCCTACCGGTTGCTCGCTCGCGATACGGCCCAGGTCGTGTTCGTGAGCCTGCCCGACGGCTGGCGCCCCTCGCGCGAGACCTGGCGGCCGCTGGCCTCGGGTGTCCCGTCCCAGCGCCACGACCTGCCCTTGCGCCGGGTCGGCCCGCGTCCGGAGTTCACCTTCGTCCACGCCTCCGACACGCACCTGAGCGACCAGAGTCTCCCGCGCCTGCGGCGGCTGCGCGAGAAGGTCGCGGCGCTGCGGCCCGACTTCGTCGTCCTCACCGGCGACCTCGTGCGCGACGCGCTCCGGGTCCCCGAAACGGAGGCCCGCGGCTACTACGAGTTGTTCGTGGCGGAGCGGGCGCTGTTCGACGTTCCCGTCTTCACGGTCCCCGGCAACCACGAGATCTTCGGCATCGAGCGGCACCTGTCGCTCGTCAGCCCGCAGCACCCGCTCTACGGCAAACGCATGTACCGGCACTACCTGGGTCCGAGCTACTACTCGTTCTCCTGGGGCGGCGTGCGTTTCGTCGGGCTCGACACCGCGGACGTGGACGACCTCTGGTACTACGGCCACGTCGACGCCGATCAGCTCGCCTGGCTGGAGCGCGACCAGGCCGGCTTGCCGTCGGGGACCTCGCTCGTGACGTTCAACCACATCCCGCTCGCGAGCGCGGTCGAAGCGCTGAGTGGCTTCCAGGAGGAGCCGCCGGCGCCCAGCACGATCCGGGTCGCGGGACGCACGCTCTTTCGTCACGTGGTGTCGAACGCCCAGGAGGTCCTGGCGCGGCTGCGGGGCCAGCTCGAGCTGGCGCTGGGAGGACACATGCACGCCAGGGAGTCTCTCGCCTATGCGGCAAACGGCCGAACCCTGCGCTTCCACCAGTCGGCGGCCGTGGTCGCCCCCTCCAAGGCCGCGGGCCTCAGCATGACCTCCGGCTTCACCGTCTACCGCGTCAAGGACGGGAGCGTGGACGACGGGACGTTCGTTCCGCTCGACGAGCCTTAGAGCCTTCTGAAAGCGGCGCTCAGGGCAGCGGTACGCTGACGGCGTAGAAGATGCCCGCCTCGGTCCCGACGTGCACGAGGCCGTGCTCGCGGTCGAGCGAGGGAGCGCCGACGACCGAGAGACCGTCGCCGAGCGTCACGGGCTTCGGCACGGGAGTGGCCTGGAGCGTGTCGAGCTCGTAGAGCCGGCCGTCGCTGCCGCCGACGTAGAGGTAGTGGCTGCCGGGGACGAACAGCACGGCGGAGGGCTTGGCGCCGGCCGGCAGGCTGATCGGCCCGGTGAACTTGCTGGCGAGCGCGCCGGCGATCTCGGTCACGCCCCACACGAAGTCGTCGGTGGCGAAGTAGAAGTCGCCGCTCGCCGAAGCGCGGTCGGGAAAGACGAAGCCGCGCACCTGGCCGTCGTTGTGGACGAAGGTGCGCTCGTCCCCGCCGAGCAGCGCCTCGAAGGAGTGGATCGTGCCGCCGTTCAGCGGGCTGCCGACGAGCACCCGGCCGCCGCGCAGCACCGGGCTCGAGTCGAGGTTGCCGAGCGCCTTGGCCCAGATCGGGTTGAAGACCGGGGCCGCGGCGGCGAGCTCGAAAGCCCACAGGCTGTTGGGGCTGCCGCCAGCGTAGCTCGTGAAGTAGGCGCGCGGCGGCGCGGGCGGGCCGTAGTCCACGGCGGCCATTCCGTTCACGATTCCGATCGAGGTGGGTCCCCCGCCGTTGTTGAAGCTGTCGACGACGACACCGGTGAAGGGGTTGAGCGCGACGAAGGCATTCGGGTTGACCGCGTCGCGCGTGCCGACGACCAGCTGGTCGAAATCGCCGAGGAAGCCGGTGAAGATCCCGGCCGGCGCGGCCTGCACCATCGGCCCGATCGGGGTCGGCGCCCAGGGGAAGCCCGTCGCGCCGCCCTGCGCGGCGTCCACCACGTAGACCTTGCCGTCCTGCGCGCCGAAGTAAGCCACGGGGCTCGAGCTGCCGACCGTGACGGGGATGACGGGCGAGCGCAGCTGCACCGGACCGCCGAGCTCGACCGGGCGGAAGCTCGCCGGCCACTCGCCGGAGTCGACACCGAGCTGGTCGTCGTCGGTGCCGCGCTGCATGGCGTAGACCACCTTGTCGTTCGAGGTGGCGATCACGCCCGCGCCCCCCACCGTCGGAGCGGCGAGCGCCGTCGCCCCGGTGGAAAAGGCCCACTTCACCGGCGAGGCGGTGTGGTCGAAGGGCCGGCCGGTGACGAAGCGGCCCGCCGAGAGCACGGGCGCGGAGGTGCGGTGCACGAAGGCCCCGTAGTAGAAGGTCGTCCCGTTCGACAGCGCCCCGGTGGCATGCTCGTGCTTGACGCGTCCCCCGGAGCCGCCCGCGCCGCTGTCGTAGATCGTGGCACCGTCCCCGGGAGCCGTCGGGAAGCGGTCGCCGCGCACCACGATCTCGGTCCTCAGGTAGTCCACGTCCGTCGGGTTCACCCACTCGAGCACGTTCCTCTCGTGGGTGGACGTTGCTGTGAAGAAGCGCACGCCGAGGCTCGACAGCTCGACGAGCGTCGTCTCGCCGTCCGAGTCGTTCGCCGCCACCGGGTCGGGCTCGCCGTGGGTCACCGCCGCGGTGTTGGAGTAGGTCCTGACGGCGCCGGGCCTTACCCGGATCGTGACGGTCGCGACACCCGCGGGCGCCATGTCGCCGAGCGGGCAGCTCACGGTGCGGGTCGGAATGTCGTAGCTGCAGCTGCCCTGCGAGGGAGTGATCGCAACCGCCGGAGCGCCGTCGAGATCCATGTCGGCCGGCAATGGATCCGAGACCGTCACGCTCGTCGCCCCGGAGGGCCCGTTGTTCCGGATGGCCAGGTTGTAGGTCAGCACCGCGCCGAGCGGCGCCGGGTCGAGGTCGTCGGACTTGACGATCTCCACGTCAGCCGACGGAGTGAGCGTGTCGACGTCGCTCGCCAGGTCGTTGGCCAGGTTCGAATCGATCTGGCTCGCGGGGGGCGCGACGCTGGCGGTGTTGGTGAGCGTCCCTCGGGCGAACGGGTCGATCGTTCCCGAAAGCGTGAGGACGACGCTCTGGGTCGCCGCCAGGTTGAGTCCCGTCCACTCGCCGGTCCCGCTGTCGTAGACCCCGGTCGACGGCGAGAAGGCTGCGCCCGTGATCGCCGCCGGCACGACGTCGTCGACGAACAGGCTGGTCACCGTGCTCGGGCCCCCGTTCGTCACGGTGATCGTGTAAGTGATGGGCGCCCCGGGCACGGCCGTCGTCTGGCCGTCGTCCTTGGAGATGCCCAGGTCGGCGAACGTCGATTCGGGCAGGTAGGTCGCGATGGCGAACGGCTCCACGGAGTGGTTTGCGTCGCGCTCGGTGTTGGCCGACACCTGCACCGACGGCGTCAGCCACGCCGATCCGTTCCAGGTGTAGACCTGGAGCGCGTGCGCAGCGTCCTGCATCGCGAGGTGTACGACGTTGCCGGGGTCTCGCACGAGCTGGATCCACCAGGCCTGGCGCGCCGTGGCCCCGTCCTGGTTCTGCTCCGCGCTCCAGGTGGCTCCCCCGTCGTTCGACGTTCGGTAACGGACGCGGGTCGTGTCGGAGTAGGCGAGCAGCACGTTGCTCGCCCCTGCGGCGGTGTCCCAGGTCAGGTCGAACGGCCGGTTGAAGGCCGCGTTGCCGAAGGCGGTTGTCGACAGAGCGCCAGACAAGGGACCCCAGGCGCGCGAGGTTCCGTCGTAGGCCTGGGTGAAGAGGCGCTGGTTGGAGTCTGCGATCGCGAGGACCATGCGATCGCCGCGCGGCTGCGCGGCCAGGCGCAGCCATCGCACCGTGTTGCCGACACCGAGGTTTGCGATCGCGACGGCCGGCGTCCACCCGCCCGCCTGGCTCCAGCGGGCGGAGTACACGTCCGTCTTGTTGCCCCACACGGCGATTGCCTCGCCGCCGCGGGCGCCCCCGAGCACGTAGGCGATGTCGATCGCCCCGGCCGTGTTGGCGTTTTGGCCGTTCGTCACGGGCAGGCTCAGGATCACCTTGGAGCCGGAGCCGAAGCTGTTGGTGTCTCCGTTCCAGATCGCTGCGTGCACTACGCCGCTGGTCTGGCCGATGTCGTGGGCAAGGCCGAGGAAGGCCAGCTGGTTGGTCCCCGGGCGCGGCACGAGCCGGACCCAGCGGAACAACGCGGGGCTCACCTCGCCCTGGTTGCTCATGGTCCCGTTGGTCGGCGGCACCAGGCGCAGGTTGCCGCTCCAGGCGGCGCCGTCGTTCACGAAGATGTCGACGCTTTCGTCGGTGTTGGTCCCTGCCACCACCACGAGATCACCACTCACCGGTTCGATGGCCGTGTCGAAGTAGCGAGTGGTGATCAGCGACGCGTCGCCAGTCGGGCCAATGTAGCGCGAGCCGGCTCCGCCGGCGCCGTCCGTCCAGCTCGTGCCGTCCCAGAAGGTACCGTGCTGCGGGTTGCGTACCCCGACGTCGGCCTCGTGGAACACCACGGCGCGCCGGAGCCCGTTCGGGCTCGTGCGCGCCACCTTGTTGTGGAGCGGCCAGTCCGAGACGGTCGGAAACGGGCCGGGTACGGCCTCCGCCCCGGGTGCGGCCCAAGCACCGCCGGTGTAGGTCGTGTAGTTGAGCGGCCGGACGCCCGACGCCGCGTTGTCGCTGTAGACGATGACCGGGTCCGCCGCGGTGGTGAGCTCGTCCGCCCCGATGTCCCACGGCGCGCCGCGAATGTGACGGTCGACGTCGAGACGGACGCTGGGGGACAGGTCCGTCCCCGCGGAACCCCAGAGCGCCGCCGAGGGAGCCGTCAGGTGGAGGTCCTCCGAGCCGTTGGTCACGTTCTGGAAGTAGGCGGCGTAGGCGGCCCGGTTGGTCTGGCTCCCGATCCCGCCGGCCGTGGCATCCGAGGAGACGTTGTAGCTCTGAACCAAGGTGCCGCCGTCCACGGCCCCGTAGCAGAGCTGGACGGGGTTCTGGGCGGTCACGTCGCCCACGTAGTTGTTCTGCGCGATCACGGTCACGCCGGAGAGATCGGGCCAGGCTCTGGCGTAGATGCCCCAGGCCGGCCCGCAGTTGGGGGCGCACCCGCTGCCGGTGTTGTTGATGCGAAAGACCGTGTTGTTCTGGACGTAGGACGTGGCGCGCGAGCCGATGTGGATGCCCGCGATGTGGCCGACGTTGACGACGTTGGTGATGTCGTAGATCAGGTTGTTGGTGATGGTCAGGGGCGGGCCCTGGCCGGGTCCGACCTGGACGTCCAGGATGCCCATCGATCCCTCGGTGGCGAGCCCGTTCGCAGTCGTGTGCAGGTCGTGGATCACCATCGAGTCGATGCGGATGTCGCCCACGTTGCTGAGACCGCTCTGGACGGTGATCCCGCGCACGGCCTGGCTGGCGGTCACGCCGCTGCCGTCGATCTCCAGGCCCTCCACCCGCGCGTAGCCGACGTTCAAGTTGACGATGTTGAGATTGCCAGCTGCCAACGGCGCCAGGCGGAAGCCCGTGCCCGCCCTTCCGATGTGGCGCTGCGAGACGCCGACTTGATTCGCGCCGTGCGGAGCGAAGATGCGGATGAAGTTGGCCGGCGCGCTGATCCAGCCCGTCACGTTCACCGCGTCGGCCATCGGACCGTCGCGGTAGCAGGGCCAGTTGAGCTGGATGCCCGCCGTCTCGAGGTTGTACGGCGGCCCGGCGAGATTCAGGTGACTGGCGTCGGAGGAGCCCGCCTGCGCCGCGCTCAGCGAGTTGAAGGCGCGGCGGATCGAATCCACGGTCGCGCCGGCCACGTTGGCGGGAGCGCCACCGGTGGCGCTCGCCACCGAGTACATGGTCGCGCTCGTGCGCCCCGTGATGTAGACGAGCGTCCCGCCGCTGTGGCTCACGACGTCCCCCACCCCCACGTTGAGGGGCTGCGCCACGGAGAAGGTGGCGGTCCCGGTGGCGATCGTGACGGTTGGCGAGCCGGCCTTGAGGTCGGCGGTCGAGGTCCCGACGGAGTAGAAGACTGCGACCGGCGGCTGGTACTCGACGCTCACCTGCAGGCGATCGATTCGCAGCGCCGGTGCCGAGCCCGTCTTGTAGATCCGGAGCTGGAACGTGGCGTCGGAGAGCTCGCTGCTCGTCCACGTACGGCCCCAGCGGTCCGCAACGCCGCCGAGGATCATCACTGTGTCCGGGGCGGGGCCGAAGTTGCCGGCCTTCGCGGCCGTCCAGCTGGCGCCGCTGTCCCACGAAAGCTGGACCGCATAGTCCACGCCGGGGTTGCCGCTGGCGCTGCCCTCCACGTTGACGCTGATGCCGTCGATCCGGGACCCGGCGGGAATGGCGAAGGCGAACGTCGAGAGGACGCCGTAGTCGCTGACTGAGCTGTTGACGGCGCGGATGTCGTCGGGGAAGCCGAGGTTGGCGAGCGTGAAGGTGCCGCCCCATCCCGCCCCCGCCGCCACGACCGCGCCGGCGTTCCTGTTGCCCGTCGTCGCGGCCGAGCTCTCGCG